>JBOIBB010000080.1:0-2586 GCA_050739335.1 Gammaproteobacteria bacterium | reverse complement strand
GGCAAAACGACGTTCATGGACTCGCTCAACTGCATCGCGCCGCTCGGCCTGATGGTGACCTACGGCAACGCCTCGGGCGCGGTGCCTGCGTTCAGCCCGCTGCTGCTCACGCAAAAGGGTTCGCTGTTCCTGACGCGGCCGACGCTGGGGAATTACATCACCAAACGCGAAGACTTGCTGCGCAGCGCGCGTGAGTTATTTGCTGTGGTCAAGAAGGGTGCGGTGAAAATTACTGTGAACCAGACGTATCCACTGCGTGAAGCCGCGCAGGCGCACCGCGATCTCGAATCCCGTAAGACTACAGGTTCTACAGTTCTTTTGCTGTAATTCTTGTCGGCTGATCCGGCAGGGCCGAGAAGTCCGAGGGATGTGGTGGTTCTCCGCGGCATCCGGTGTTTGTTCTGTAACGATGCATCATCTGTATCAGCGGCTCAGCATCGGCGTCGGCGCATAGCGCCGTCCGCTGTATGCTGTTGTTAGGTGTCGTCTCTCCAGTCATGATCCGGCTTGAACAGCATGTGCGGCGCCAACTGTGCCCCCCACTCCCCGCGCTGGAACAGGAGCTTGGACGAGCCGAGCGCCTGCCCGAGCTCGAGGATCTCCGCGCGACGTGAGAGCGCGTCCGCATTTTTGCCATGCACCAAGAGGATCCGGCCGAGCATATACGTCAGCAGCATGTGAAACAGCGTGATCCGCGTGGCCTGGAGCGGATCGTAGGTCTCAAGGCCAGTCATGGCAGTGAATTGCTCCCCGCCTTCGTAAGCCACGGTGACAAACTGCCATCCTTGTAGTTCGGAGGTGTAGTGAGCATACGGTTGAACTGCTCGCGCGAGATTGCCGTAGAACTCAGCCCAGCTCTCGTCCCAAAGGCCACAACCGTAGGTCGGCCATATGTCCTTCTCGAGCGCCTTACGAAGCTCGTCATGCGACTTCTTCCCTTCCTTCCACCCGCTCAGGAGCGGTTCTGCGAACGCAGGGAGCTGCAGGCCAATCTCCGCGATTGTGAGGGCTTCGATGGACTGTCGTACGAGACAGACGGCCGCTGAGTGCTTGCCGCGACGATTCGCGTAGTCGCTGGCTTCGAGGCAACCGGCATGATGGCAAATTGCGAGTTCCGCCAACCACTGAAGGTCCGGCGTGGAGAGTCGGTGATACCGGGCCGAGGTGCAACCCATACCGACGAGCGGCCACATCAGTTGGTCGCCAAGAACGAACCAACGGGGTTTGTTTTCCGCTTCGACGGTCATTCACTACACCCAACTATTTTTCTGGCCCCGAACGGGATCGATAATGCGATGGTCGCGCTCGCACGCCGGGCTGTCAATCGGAAAATGCATGCGTCGTGTCACAGAGTGGGCCGATGTCGTGCAGATGCGTATGCGCTTGCCGTCACCGTGTTATCTCGCACAACGGACGCGGTGTGGAATATCAGGGGTCAAGCCGACCGTAGCGGGTGGCGAATCAGCGAACGCATCGGAGAAAGCGTATGCGCCGCCGCTCTTGAACCGGATGCGTGAGTGCTGGCGGATGACTGTTTGCGGGTGGATTGAAAGAAGCCCCGCTTGTGCGGGGCTTCGATTTCATTGGTGCTGTTCTTGCATGCGTCGCCGCATTTCCTTGGGCGACACGTCCTCAACATGCGTGTGGATATGCCAGCGGTGGCCGTAGGGATCAACGAGCGTGCCGGTGCGGTCACCATAGAACTGGTTTTCCAACGGCCGTTCGACTCGCGCACCATTGTTTACGGCGCGCTCGAACACCTGGTCCGCGTCCTTGACGTACAGCAGGATGCTCACGGGCGGTAGCGTGCCCGCCTGCGGTGCGTGAGCATCCATCTCCGGGTGTTCGTCGGCAAGCATCACGTGTGATGTGCCGATCAGAATCTCCGCGTGGCCGACGCGGCCGTCGGGATGCGGCATGCGGACTTTTTCCTTCGCACCAAAGGCTTTTTTGTAGAATTCGATGGCCGCGGCTCCGCCGTTCACGATCAGGTAGGGCGTGACACTGTGATACCCGGCGGGAATCGGTTTGACATGTGTGCGTTTTCTGGTGCGAGGCTTGGCTCTGGCCTGGGCCTTCGCAGTACGGGACTTCTTGCGGGGTGTGCTTGGCATGTTTCCTCTCCTTGGGCTGTTGATGAAGTAAGGCCGTACGGAAGCTCTGATTACCTCCGTTTCCGTCATTCCCGCCCCCACCTGTGCGGGGGCAGGCTCCAGCGGGAATCCAGAATTATCCGAACCTGGGTACCCGCTTTCGCGGGTACGACGAATAAATCAATGGCGCCCTAGTCTACTGGCGTAACCTCAATGCCGGCAACTGCTTTATGGCGCCGCGTGAGCGGCGTGCATGAACCACTCCGGCCTCACGTCGAACTGCAGCAATCTGCATTCGAGCGCGCCGTTGAAAAAAGTATTGATTTTCCGTGCGCGGATGCCGATTTGTTTGGCTAGATCAGGATTGTCGGTAATTACGCCAGCGCGCCAGCCGGTGCATTGGCTGCTGAGCCATTGTCCGAGTTCGGCGTAGAGCGGACCGAGCTGTGTGGCTTCGCCCAGTCGCTCGCCATAAGGCGGGTTGGTAACCACG
>JBOIBB010000079.1:0-29976 GCA_050739335.1 Gammaproteobacteria bacterium | reverse complement strand
CCAACGATTCTTTGACAAATTACAACAACGGCAACATCACGGTGTCCTATCACAGCGAAGTCAACGGTTGTGCGACAACCACCGGCCCCACCAACGCCGGCTTTGTGCCCTATCAAGACCAGACCATGTACATCCAGCGGGGCTTTGGCTATGACACATCACAGAGCGCCACCACCGGCGATCTGCTGCTGAAGCTGCAAACCGCCGGCAACAACCCCACGCCCACGCAGATTCAGGCGGTCATCAACACATTCGCGCCTTATCTCGCACCCGAAACCAACAAGACGAGCACCAGCGAGATCAAGGCGCTGGCAGTGCAGTCGCCGACGGCCGGCATGCTGAGCAGGGCAGTGGCGTATTTCAACACCAACCCGTCTTCCAGCAACGGTTGCGCGCCTCAGCGTTACGTGATCCTGCTCACAGACGGTCTGCCCACGGAAGATCTCAGCGGCAAATACTGGCCACCACTCGGCAGCCAATCGGCCGCCGGTTACGGCGTGACCGCAAGTTTCAACGCCGACGGTTCGCTGAACACCACCAACGATCAGGCGCTCACGGATACCATCACCGAGCTGACCGCATTACAGAAGGCCGGGGTCAAGACCTACATCGTCGGCGTGGGCGCCGGCGTGGATCCTTCGCTTAATCCGCAGGCGGCCGCCACCATGACCGCCATGGCGGTCGCGGGCGGGACCACCAATTACTATGCCGCCACCAGCCCGGCGGCCGTGGCGCTCGACATGACCGTGATCCTCGCGGCCATCGAAGCGCAGAACATGTCGACCTCCTCGGCCGCGGTGAACTCGACCAGCCTCAACAACAAATCGGTTGCCTATCAGGCACAGTTCACCTCCGCCACCAACCCGTGGCAGGATTGGACCGGCAACCTGGTCGCTTATCCGATCAACAGCAGCACCGGCAAAGTGAACACCACCGCGCCGATCTGGTCCGCGGCAAAGCAGCTCGACACGCAAATTTCCACGAGCCGCCTCATCGCCACCTGGAATCCGGTGGGCGGTACCGCCGGCACCGGCGTGGGCGTGCCCTTCGAATGGGCCGCGACCGTTGGCTCGAACACCATCAGCAGCGCACAAGAAACCGAGCTCGAGACCAGCGCCACCGATACGCTCGGCCCGACGCGCTTGGCTTACCTGCGCGGCAACACCAGCAACGAGGTGCGCAATGGCGGCACGCTGCGCAGCCGCTCGCACATCTTGGGCGACATCGTGGACAGCAATCCGGTCTACGTGGGCGCACCGAGCGGCCCGTACCAGAGTGCCTCGTACATCAACTTTGAAATCGCCAATCAGAACCGCGAGCCCATGCTCTACGTGGGCGCCAACGACGGCATGCTGCACGCGTTCAACCCCACGAACGGCAATGAGCAATTCGCCTTCGTTCCGAACGGCGTATTCGCGGACCTGATCAATCTGACCAAGGTCACCTACAATCAGAACCACCAGTTCTTCGTGGACGGCTCGCCGACGGAAGGCGACGTGCAGTTCAGCGACGGCAGTTGGCATTCGATCCTGGTGGGCGGCTTGAACGCCGGCGGCGACTCGATCTACGCACTCAACGTGACCAATCCGGCGGCGATCACCAGTGAAAGTACACTCGCTTCGAATGTGTTGTGGGAGTACAGCGATCCCACGGGCTCCTTGGGCTTGACCTACAGCGAGCCGTTCATCGCCTATACCAGCGTCAGCAGCACGTACAGCTCCACGCCGTTCCTGGTGTTCTTCGGCTCGGGCTACAACAACAGCAACGGCAATCCCTATCTGTACGCCGTGAACGCACAGACCGGCGCGCTTATCGCGCGCATCAACCTGTGCGCCGCGGTCACGCCCAACCCCTGCAACAGCAGCTTGCCGAACGGACTCTCGAGCCCGGTCGCGGTCAACAGCGGCGGCGCACTGTACATGCCGGACGATCGCGTGTACGCGGGCGATCTGCAGGGCAATCTCTGGAAAGTAGATATCTCGAATCCGAACCCGGCCAACTGGACAGTGCAGTTGCTGTTTCAGGCGCGCGACGGCGCCGGGAATCCGCAGCCAATCACGACCGCGCCCGATGTATCGCTCAATCCGCAGTTCCCGGCCGACAGTGGACCAATCGTGTACGTCGGTACCGGCCAATTGCTCGGCACGCCGGACCTCAGCACGACCGGCACCCAGAGCATTTACGGAGTCTGGGACAAACCCGGCTTGACCACGGTGTTGACGCGCAGCCACCTGCAGATGCAGACGATCTCGGCGACTCCGACGGCCGAAGCCGATGGCACCTTGGTACGCACCGTGAGTCGCAACCAAGTCAACTGGGCGACGCAGGACGGCTGGTACGAGGACTTGCCGGCCTCCGGCGAGCGCGTGGTCGCCAATCCCGAGCTCTACGACGCGGTGCTGCTCTTCACGACCTATGTGCCCTCGACCAACAGTTGCGCGGTGGGTGGCCAGGCTTGGCTCATGGCGGTGAACTATGCGACCGGGGGCGGATTCCCCAAACCGGTACTCGACGTGCCCGGTGACGGCCTGGAACTTGGCGCTGTGTATGCGGCCTCGCCAACCATCATGTCGGCCGCACTCAGCAACGCCAAGGCCAACATACTGGTGTCCGAATCCAATGGTCAAATTGCCAATCGTCACTTGACACCGCCCGGCAACTCGCTGAGTTCCTGGCGCGAACTGCCGGCCTCGAGCGGCGGCAGCTAAATGCTTGCCCTCGGACCATCAAGGAGTATGTCTATGCGAATTCGATTCATGCTTGCCGCATTCGGCTTGGCCGCCGGCTTGGGCTTGAGCAATGACGCCTTGGCGACCTACGCGGTACCCAAGGCCGACACCGGTTCGGGGGTGGTGCAGGCTGTAAACTACGCCGCGCGGACGATCACGGTCGACGGGCACGTATACAAACTGTCCGACAAAGCGATATATATAGGTGGCGGTACGCATGACTTGGGCGGGCTGCGACCGGGAATGACGGTGCACTTCGTCGCCGACGGACCGGCCACCGGCGCGCGGTCCCATATAACCAACATTGTGGTGCTGCCCCCCAAGGGACACTGAAGGCCTCGCATCGTGAAACACCATCTCACATCCACGCGTGCCGCCGGATTCACGCTGATCGAGCTCCTGATCGTGCTCGCGATCATCGCGATCATTGCGGCCATCGCCTATCCATCGTACCAACGCTCGGTGCTGAAATCGCACCGTTCCGACGTCGAAGCCCTGTTGAGCCAGGACTCCCAAATTCTTGAACGCCGCTATACCCAGTACTTCAATTACAAGAGCTGCGGCGCCGAAACCTGCGCGCCGCTCATCGTCACCAGCCAAAACGGCTACTACACGCTCACGGCACCTCCGAGCATTACCAGCAACGCTTACGTGCTGACCGCCACCGCGCAAGGGACCCAGCAGAAAGACACCGCCTGCCAGACGTTCACGCTCGCGAACACCGGCCAGAAGACCGCCACGAGTCAGGGTGGCGCCGTAAATACCGCGCTCTGCTGGGGTCACTGACAGCCTTGCAAGTTTGATGCACATCAAGCCGTGGTAACACGGCTTGCGCCACACTGCGTGCTTGCGTCACCATACGGCCCCCACGGCCCGACGCGAATGCATGCCGGACAATAACAACACCGCCACCAGCACTGAAAAACTCCTTACCAGCGGCATTGCGCCGCTGCTTTGCAACGGCCTCACCGGCATCGAAAAGGAGAGCCTGCGCGTCGACCCCGCGGGCCACATCGCCCGGACGCCGCACCCGCACGCACTGGGTTCGCCGCTCACCTGGCCGAACGTCACCACCGATTACTCCGAAGCCTTGATCGAGCTGGTCACGGAGCCGTTTGCGCGCGCCACGGACACCCTCGACTCGCTCGCCGACATCCACAGCTTTGTCTACCAACACCTCGGCGATGAAACCCTCTGGGCCACGAGCATGCCCTGCGCGCTTGAGGCGGACGAGCGCATTCCCATTGCCAATTACGGCACGTCCAACGTCGGCATGATGAAGCACGTGTACCGGCGCGGGCTCGGCTGGCGTTACGGGCGCACCATGCAGACCATCTCCGGGGTGCACTGCAACTATTCGATCCCGACGGAGTTTTGGCCCGCCTGGCAGCAATTCCGGGGCGACCGCGGCCCGCTGCGCGCATTCACCGACGCCGCCTACTTCGGCATGCTGCGCAATTTCCAGCGCCTTGGCTGGCTCGTCCCGTACTTCTTCGGCGCCTCACCCGCGGTATGCAAAAGCTTCTTCCACGGCCGGGATGTGCCTTTCCGGGAGTTCGATGCGCACACCTACTTCGAGCCTTACGCCACCTCGCTGCGCATGAGCGACATCGGTTACAAGAACAAAAACAAAGCCCGTATCCGCGTGAGCTACAACGGCCTCAGCGATTATGTCCGCACCCTCACCCACGCCACCAGTACGCCGGAGCCGCAGTACCAGGCGATCGGCGTCAAGGTGAACGGCGAATACCGCCAGTTGAATGCCAACATCCTGCAGATCGAGAACGAGTTTTATACCTATATACGTCCCAAGCAGCCGATCCGCAGCGGCGAACGCGCGGCACTCGCGCTGCGCGACCGCGGCGTCCTGTACGCGGAAGTGCGCGCGCTGGACGTCAACGCCTACGAGCCGGTCGGCGTGGCCGCAGACGCGCTGCGTTTCATCGAGGCCCTGCTGATCCTGTGCCTGCTGCTCGAGAGCCCGCCGATTTCCGCAGACGAGCAAGCCGCGATCAATCACAATCAGACCGTCGCCGCCCGCCACGGGCGAGATCCCGCACTCCAGCTCGAGCGCGATGCCACCAGCGTCAGCCTGCGTGATTGGGCAGGCGAGGTCCTCACGCGCCTCGCGGGCATCTGCGAAGTCCTGGACCGGGGCAGCGAGAGCCGTGCTTTTGCGGCTTCCCTCGCGGCACGCCGGGCAGCGCTCACCGACCCGGAACGCCTGCCCTCGGCACGCGTCCTCGCGGACATGCGCAGCCGGCACGAAAGCTTCTTTGAATTCGGGGCACGGCTCTCGCGCGAGCACCGCGAGTTCTTCAAGACTCGGCGCCTGACCCCCGGCGTCCAAGCGGAGTTCGCCAGGCACGCACGTGAATCGCTGGAAAAGCAGGCGCAGATCGAAGCTGCCGACCACCTGTCCTTCGACGACTATCTCGCGTGGTACTTCTCGCAGACTTGAGCCTGTCAGCAACGCGTTCCCTGCACGCCGCGGGACGCGGCCGCGGCCGCGGCCAGGCGTTAAAATACCGGCGCACCGCAAACTACAGGCTTCACCATGGCCAACCCGGACACCACCAAGCACTTCGGCGTGCGCTGCACGCTCCCTGCGGACGATCCCTTTGCCGCTCCGCATCTGGTCGGACCGAACTGGGAAGCGTTCCGCTGGTTCGATACCCAAGGCGAGCGTGACTTGTTCCTCGCCGACTATGCGCGCGAACACCTCTACTCGCGCCCCGGAGACAAGCCGGCCATGGTTTACACCAAGGTGGACCGTTGATGCGGGTCGATGTATTTTCGGACGTGGTCTGCCCATGGTGCTACGTCGGCAAACGCCACTTGGAAAGCGCGCTCGCAGACGCCACGCCCGGCCCGACCGATATCCACTGGCACGCGTTCCAGTTGAACCCCGATCTGCCGCCCGAGGGCCGGGAGCGCAGCGAATACCTGCGCGCCAAGTTCGGCAGCGCGGTGAGTGCCGAACGTCTGCACGGCCGCGTAACGGATGCCGGCAAGGAGGCCGGGATCGAGTTCCAGTTCGACAAAATCACGCGCAGCCCCAACACCTTCCAGGCGCACCGGCTCATTCAGCTTGCGCAGACGCGCGGCCTCGGAAACCAAGCCGCGGAAATGCTGTTCCGTGGCTATTTCCTCGACGGTCGTGACTTGGGTGATGCCGCGACGCTTGCCGCCCTGGGCCATGCGGCCGGCCTCGAGGGCGATCTCGACGGATTCCTGGCTGGCGAGGAGCAGGCCGACACGGTACGTGCCGACCTCGCACTTGCGCGCCAGATAGGTATCAGCGGCGTGCCGTTCTACATCCTGGGCAATCGCTACACACTTTCCGGTGCCCAACCGGCCGCAACCTTTGTGCAGGCGCTCAAGGCAGCACAGCAAAAAGCTCAAAGCTTGAATTGAGGCCTTTAGCCTGACTGCGACTTTGGACCGCGGCGGACGATTCGGCCGCTACGGCCCACCGGGAGACACTGCATGCTGATCACGGATGCCGGTATGCTGCTGCTGGCGCTCGTCATCATCCTGGCCGGTGCCGAGCTCTTCACCAATGCACTCGAGCACGTCGGCCAGCGCTTTCATTTGTCGGAAGGCTTGGTCGGCTCGGTGCTCGCGGCGGTTGCCACGGCACTGCCCGAAACCATTGTCCCCATCGTCGCGGTATTCTTCGGCGGCTCCGCGCTGAGCGTACGCGAGCACGTGGGCATTGGCGCCATCCTCGGCGCCCCACTCATGCTCGCTTCGGTGGCCATGGCGGTGATTGCCGTGACCGCGGGCTTGACGCGCGGTTGGCGCGCGCCCCTGAAACCGGAAGCTACCGGCCTCTACCGTGACCTGTTGTATTTCCTGGTGGCCTTCCTGCTGGCCTTCTTCGCCCTTTTCATCCCCGCACAACTGCGCATGCCGCGTATTCTCGCGACCGTCGCGCTGGTGTTCATCTACGGTTATTACGTCTACAACACCGTGGCCGCATCCTTCGAGCTTGTGGAACAGGGCCACGCAACGCAAGCCGACGGCCGGTTGTGGCTGCAACGCCTGCGGCTGCCGCAGGCATTGTGGTCCGAGATCCTGCAACTGCTGATCGGTCTCGTGCTCATCATTGCGGGTGCGCGGCTGTTCGTGCGCGGCGTGGAACAACTTGCGGTCCTGACGGGCGCAGGCGTATTGGTGCTGTCGCTGCTGATTGTGCCGATCGCGACCGAGATGCCGGAAAAATTCAACAGTGTGCTGTGGATCCGGCGGCGCAAGGACACCCTGGCGTTCGGCAACGTCACCGGGGCATTGGTGTTTCAGGGCACGCTGCTGCCGGCGTTCGGCATCCAGCTCGGCGCCTGGCACGCGCAAGGCGACATGTTGCTCGCCATGGGCCTGACTTTCGCATCGACCCTCTGGGTGCTTTTTTTGGTCAAAGGCAACCGGCTCAAGCCCCTGTGGCTGTTGCCGGCCGTATTCAGCTACGTGTTGATGTGCGTGCTGCTCGCCTGGCGCTGAGGTGCGCGGTCCGCCGCCCGCCCATCCCGCCCGTGCCGCGCTAGTTGCGGCATGGACGGGATTGCGGCAGTAGTTTTACCTTTTTAGCGCTTCAACACCGCATTCGCGGCCGTGACGTCCGCCTGCAGCTTGGCCACGCCCGCATCGGTGTCGCCAAAGTACATGTTCGCCACTTCCACCATCGACGTGGTGGGCGCCACGAACTGAGCGCTCACCATATTGGTGATGGCACTCAGCCAGGCGCGCAGCCGTGGCGGATAGACCAGCGCACCTTCACCGGATTGGATCTTGAGATCCACCAGTGCGTCGATATCGCGGTTCAGATTGTCCAGCGCCTGTTGCGCCTGGGCACCGGACACGGCGTGGCTGCCAAGTGCTTTCTCCAGCGCGCTCCGTGCATCGATGGCCTGGTTCAAGTTGGTATCCAACCGGTTCACGGCCGCGTGGATCTTCATCAGCAGGTCGAAACGCTGCTGCAGTTGTGCCTGCGTCGTATCCAGGCGCGGATCCAACGTCACCGTGAACGGCTGCTTCACGCTCATGTTGCCGTAGCTCAGCACCGCATAGTAGGTGCCGGGCACGACTTCCGGCCCGGTAGGCGGCACCGCGGCAAAGAACGAGTGGAATACGCCCTTCACCTCCACGCCCTCCGGATAACGCAGATTCCACTGGAAGTGGTTCATGCCCGGATGCAGAGCCACACTCGGCGGCCCGAACATGGACGTAGGCTTCTTGGGCTTGTTAGTCAGAGTAAAGCTCGCGATCGGGTGACCCGACGCATCGGTGAAGCCGAGTTTGACCGGCGCCGTGCCGGTGTAATCCTGCGGTAGATGGAAATATACCGCGGCTCCCGATGCACGGTTCTCGCCGCCGGCGCCGCCTCTGAATCCGAAACCGCCGAGCGTCGTGAGCCAGGTCTGCTGCGGCTTGAAGAGATAGGCCTCCTCAGCGCCGACGTTGACATGACTCAGTTGCTCGAGGAACTGCAAGTTGTCGAGCACCCAGAAGGCACGGCCAAACGTCGCCAGCACCACCGCGTGTTGCTCGGGCTGGATCTCGATGTCATTCACGCGCACGGCGGGCAGATTCAGCTTCAACGGCTGCCACGCGCCGCCGTCGTCCAGGCTGAAGTAAACGCTCGCACTGGTGCCGGCAAACAGCAGGCTCGGATCGGCCGGATCCTGGCGCACGCTGTTCACGTACTCGTTGTCGGGCAGCCCGGAAATAATCTGCGTCCAGTGCTTGCCGTAATCCGTGGTCTTGTAGACATAGGGATGGAAGTCATCCCACATGTAGCGGCTCGCGCTGACGTAGGCCGCCCCGGCTTCGGTGTGCGAAGGCTCGATACTCGTGATCACGCACCAGGTGGGCAGGCCCGCGGGGCGTGCCTCAGTCCAATGCCCGCCCGCGTCGGTGGTCAGGTACACAAGCCCGTCGTCCGAGCCGGTCCAGATGACGTTCTCATTGACCGGCGACACGGAAACCGCCGAGAGCGTGTCGTACATCTCCTCGCCGGTCACGTCCGCGCTGATGGGTCCGCCCGGCCGCTGCTGCTTGCTCGCGTCGTTACGCGTCAAATCGGGGCTGATGATCTTCCAGTGCACACCCTGATCGGTGGACTCGAACAACACATTCGCGCCCATGAACAAGGCATCCGGATTTCCCGGCGCGAACACCACCGGGTGATGATTCCAGCCGGTACGATACTTGAGCATGGTGCCCTGAAGACCGAACTTGTCGGCTGGCCACGGCGTCACGTTGGTCGTGATGCCGGTGCGGCGGTTCTCGCGCCACATGAGGCTGTAATAACCCTCGCCGTAGGTAATCCAGGGTTCGCCCGGCTGCGGAACCACCCAACTCATCTCGGCGCCCTGCACGTGCGTCCACACCGGTGGAATACTTCCACCCTGCACGGCACTCGGCCCAGCGTTGGAATTGCGGTCCTGCTGGGCGCCGTAAATCCAGAACGGAAATTGATTGTCGAGATCCGCGTGATAGAACTGTCCGGTCGGCTGATTGTCTTCGCTGCTCCAGCTCTTGCCTCCGTTCAGCGACACCGTCGCGCCCCCGTCATTGCCCTCGATCAGCAACTGCGGATTGCCGGGATTGATCCAGAAAGCATGATTGTCACCATGCGGCGGACGCAGGGCGATGAGCTTCTTGCCACCATCGTGGGAAACATAGACACCCACGTTCGGCAGGTAAATGGTATTGGGGTCCTTGGGGTCCACGTACACGCGCATGTAGTAAAACGCGCGCTGGGTGATGTCCAGACTGTCATTCATGAGTGACCAAGTCTGGCCAGCGTTTTCGGAACGGAACAGTCCACCCGGATGTCCGGGCTGGTAATTCGCTTGCACCAGCGCATATACGACGTTTGGATTGCTCGGCGCCACGGCAACGCCGATTTTTCCAAGCACGCCCGCTGGCAAGCCCGAGTTGTGGCTGATATCGGTCCAGTGCGCCCCGCCGTCGGTGCTCTTGAAGATACCGTCACCCGGCCCGCCGCTCGTAAAGGTCCACGGGCTGCGTGACATGTACCACATGGTCGCGTAGATCACCTGCGGATTGCTCGGGTCCATGGCCATGGTGATCGCGCCGGCGTTGTCGTTGGTGTAGAGAATCTTCTTCCACGTCTGGCCGCCGTCGGTGCTCTTGAACACCCCGCGTTCGCTGTTCGGCGCGAACAGATGACCAAGCGCCGCGGCATACACAACGTCCGGATTATTGGGATCCACCACGATCCAACTGATAATGTGCGTGTCGCCCAAGCCGATGTACTTCCAGGTCTTGCCGGCATCGGTGCTCTTGTACATCCCGTGCCCGGTAATCACCGTGTTGCGCGGCGCGGGATCGCCGGTACCCACATAGATGATCCTGGAGTTGGACGGCGCCACGGCAATCGCGCCGACGCTGCCGCTGGTGTCGGGCGCGAAATATTTGTCCGAAAGATTGTGCCAATGCTGTCCGTAATCGTCCGTTTCCCACAGACCGCCGCTGGCGTAGCCGGCGTAATACTGATTCGGTTCCCCGGGCACACCGGCTACGGTGGTCACGCGTCCACCCTCATACGGGCCCACGCTGCGCCACTGCAACACGCTCGCCAAGCTGGCCGGCGGCACGGGTGCGGCGAATACCGCGCACGTGACCAGTAACAGAGCGCTGGCGGCCAGGGCGGTCAGACGATGATTCGGTCGAGTCATAAAAATTCGCCTCGTACTAAGTAATTTAGTGAGAGATCCCAGGAACGAAGGACGGTATTCCAATTAGGTGGCACAACGAGTCGTTCACCATGCCTCGGTCCGGCGCATAGCCACAGCGAAGCACATTCAGAAATAAAGTGTGCGCATATCTATTCGCTCGCTCAACCTAGGAACGAACATCCATGTCGCACAAGCAATGGGAACGAACATGACTATACTCTGACGTGCGGAGTCTAGTCAGTTTCGGCCGAATTTCCAATCTCAATCCTGCATATGCACGCGTGACCGAGTGGCATGAGCAAGCAACTTGACGGCGTCTCTCGCACCCCAACGCAGCCCGGTGACCTCCGGCAGCCGGATTCGACGCAAGCTTGATCTTAGGCGCACTCGCGGCGGCGGCTCCAGGTGAGGGAGCCAACTTGGCGCCCGCCGCACAAACGAGCGTTGCACCGACGTAACTGCGGCAAATTACGGCTACCGGCATCAGGCTCAAACTCATCCTCATGCCACAACCCCAAATAATTCAGGTGGTTACCACATAAAGATTAAGGCCATCGGCTTGACCATAACCGGCGGGCCCCTACCAAGCTTCCCGTCATCCGGAAGATGCATCCGTCCCGAGTTGTTCGAGGCGCCGCATTACCGCCTGGCAGAGCTCGAGGGTGCCCTCCCCCGAGAGGCTCGATATCAAGAATACCGGCCCCCGCCAGTCAAGCGCACTGCAGATCGCGTCGCAATATGCGCGGCGCTCCTCGCCAGGCAGGAGATCGATCTTGTTCAACACCAGCCAGCGCTCGCGCGCCGCAAGCTCCGGGCTGAACTTCGCGAGTTCTGCGGCAATTTTGCGGACACTCTCGGCAGGCTCATTGCCATCCACCGGCAGCACATTCACGATGTGCAGCAAGAGCTGGGTGCGTTGCAGGTGCTTGAGGAACTGAATACCGAGACCGGAGCCTTCGGCGGCTCCCTCGATAAGACCCGGAACATCGGCCATCACGAAACTGCGTTCGTCGCCGACGGAAATCACTCCGAGATTCGGGTGCAGGGTCGTGAACGGGTAATCCGCCACTTTGGGACGCGCCGCCGACACCTTTCTAATCAGCGTCGACTTGCCGGCGTTCGGCAAGCCAAGTAACCCGACGTCCGCCAACAACTTGAGTTCGAGTCGCAGGTTGCGCCGTTCACCGCCCGACCCGCGCGTAGATTGACGTGGTGTGCGGTTGACGCTGCTTTTAAAGCGTGCGTTGCCCAGCCCGTGAAATCCGCCCTGGGCCACCTTGAGTCGCGCACCGGGTAAAACCAGGTCGCCGAGCAGCTCCTGCGTGTCGACGTCATACACCAGGGTCCCGGCCGGCACCGCCACCACGCAATCCGCGCCGCTCTTGCCGGTCATGTCGCGGCCCATGCCGCGCTCACCACGCTCCGCTTCAAAGGTGCGCGTCGCGCGAAAGTCCGCGAGAGTGTTCAACCCAGTGCGTGCTTCCAGATATACGCTGCCGCCATCACCGCCGTTGCCGCCATCCGGGCCGCCATAGGGAATGAACTTCTCACGCCGAAAGCTCACGGCTCCACCGCCACCGTCGCCGGCGATCACCTGAATGAGGGCCTCGTCAATAAATTTCACGGGTCACCAACGCGAAGGCCAGAGTAGCAGCGGCGGGCTCCGCCACGATTGCCGAATTACTGTGAATGGATCAGCGACGCGGCCCGGACGCGCTGCAGTTTACCCACAACGACAAAAAACCCCGGTGTTCCGGGGTTGGATCAAAACGATTTTCGCCGCACCGCGCTTACTCGGTCACAACGCTCACAAAGCGGCGTGCCGGGCGGCCCTTCAGGCCAAACTTGATCTTGCCGTCAGCCTTGGCGAACAGGGTATGGTCGCGGCCTACGCCCACGTTCAGGCCCGCGTGATAACGCGTGCCGCGCTGGCGAATGATGATGTTGCCGGCGGTGACTGTTTGCCCGCCGTAGAGCTTGACGCCCAGGCGTTTCGATTCGGAATCGCGCCCGTTGCGGCTGCTGCCGCCTGCTTTCTTGTGTGCCATGACACTGACTCCGTGGACTCAACCGGCTTCAATGCCGGTGATTTCAATCTCGGTATAGAACTGGCGATGACCCGCCGTGCGCCGGTAGTTTTTACGCCGGCGCATTTTGAACACCAGCACCTTGGCGTCGCGCGCTTGGCGCTTCACGGTGCCGGTCACTTTGCCGCCGGCCACCAACGGACTGCCGAGCACCGGCGCACCTTCGTCCTTGCCAACCATCAGCACACGGTCGAACTCCACGCCCGCACCCGGCTCAAGCGCAAGCTTTTCCACCCGGATCAGATCACCCTGGCTCACGCGATACTGCTTGCCGCCGGTCTCAATCACCGCGTACATCGAAACTCTCCACATCCAGGCAAATTTAGGCGAAAAACCCGCTTAAGGGCGGCGAATTCTAAGGCTTCTTCCGGTAGCGGTCAAACGCATCGCGTGTGCCTTGACACCCCCCCGGGCCCTCCCTAGCATCATCTCTAGCTCTTCCCAACCCCGGCCCGCTCTGATGGTTCTCGCCTCCACGCCTGCAAATACTGCCGGGCCCAGATCCGACCTCGACGCGCTGCAGGCACTGGTGATAGCCGACTTTCGCGCCACCGACGCCGCCATCCGCGAGGCCTTGCGCTCAGACGTGGCGCTCATCAATCAGCTCGGGGAATACATCATCAATGGGGGCGGCAAGCGCCTGCGCCCGCTGCTCGTGCTGCTCGCGACGCACGCTTGCCACGCGCAGGACTCACGTCACATTCAACTCGCGGCAATTATCGAATTCATACACACCGCGACCCTGTTGCACGATGACGTGGTCGACGAATCGCGTCTGCGCCGCGGCCGTGAGACGGCCAATACCATTTGGGGCAACGAAGCGAGTGTGCTGGTCGGCGATTTCCTGTACTCACGTGCATTTCAAATGATGGTGGCGGTCAACAATATGCGCGTCATGCGCATCATGGCGGATGCCACCAATCTGATTGCGGAAGGCGAAGTCCTGCAATTGCTGAATCGCCACGATCCGGAGACTACCGAAGCGCGTTACTTGCAGGTCATCCGCCGCAAAACCGCAACCCTGTTCCAGGCCGGTGCACGCTTGGCCGCGGTCATCAGCAACCAGGACGAGACCGTTGAAAGCGCACTGACCGCGTACGGCCTGCACCTCGGGACGGCGTTCCAGCTCGTCGACGACTCCCTGGACTACAGCGCCACCAGCGCCGAATTGGGCAAGAACACCGGCGACGACCTCGAGGAAGGCAAACCCACGCTGCCGCTCATTTATGCAATGCAGCAGGCCGCCCCCGTAGAACGCAGCCTGATCCGCCGCGCGATTGAATCCGGCGGACGTGAACAGATTCAAGCAGTGATGCCGATCATCCACGCGACCGGCGCTTTGGATTACACGCTCGCCTGCGCCTGCCACGAGCGCGATCAGGCGATTGCCACCCTCGACGCCCTGCCGGACACGGTATACCGCGACGCCCTGCGACGGCTCGCGGAGTTCTCAGTGGAACGCCGCTCATGATTGCCACGCAGCGGATTGCGAGCGTGTGAACCTTCCTTTATAGTAGCGCGGCTTTCGGGGTGTAGCTCAGCCTGGTAGAGCACTTGGTTCGGGACCAAGGGGTCGCAGGTTCAAATCCTGTCACCCCGACCACCTGAAGTCCGCTGCGTTCTCTGAAGTCGTTTCCCTCTGCTTCCTCTCTAGCCCAAGCGCGACGCGACCCCCACAGTCACCTGCCCCACGATCGTCCCTTGTGACCACTAGTCGAACGCCGTACCGTCGGAGCATCAAATCCGCTTTCACAACGTTTGGTGCCCATCTGGTGCCCAAATGGTGCCCATCGACGGTGAGGAATTGCTCAAGATATAACTCGACAGTCCACGCCCACCTTACTTTCTATCATGGCACCCCCAGTCAAGCCGGGAGCGGCCGGACATGACGTTCAATCCAGTGAACCGCCCCCGGATTCCCGGAGGCTGCTGGGTTTGAGTCACGCAGCTTCGCACAGCGCGGCCTGTTGCCGACGGTAAGCCTCTTCGGCTTGTGCTGGCGGGATATTCGCGATCGGCTCCAGCAATCGGCGGTGGTTGAACCGGTCACGGCATAGCCACAGGCGATCGCGAACATCCGCTGGCGGACAAGCTCCTCCATCGCATGGCGTACTTTTCCCGCTTGCCTTCCATCCTCGAGGCACGCCGCCAGCCGCGCCATCAGCCCGAGCCCCGTATCGACCGCCTTCAGTAGTACCGCGCCTCCGTCACTGCTCGCCTGCGCCTGGTCAATACCCCTCACCCGGTACCATTCGAAAGTAGAGAAGTTAGTAGCTGTCGCTGGCGTTTGAACTCCATCGGCGGCAGGTGGCCGATAGCGCTGTAGGTTCTTTGTTCGTTGTAGACAGGGATCCACAGCTCGCTGAGGGCGCGAACCTGATCAAGGCTTCCGAACCGATAGGCGTCGAGTACTTCGACACGGAAGGTGCCGTTGAATCGTTCGATGTACGCGTTCTGCGCTGGGCAACCGGGTTGAGTGAACTGCCATTCGATACCGCTGGACTTGGCCCACGCTTGCACGACGTTGCTGCGAAACTCCGGTCCATTGTCACTGCGCATCGTCGCGGGCTTGCCGTGCCATTCGCATAGCTGCTGCAACACACGCACGA
The DNA here is from genome assembly GCA_050739335.1 of Gammaproteobacteria bacterium. GTDB lineage: Bacteria > Pseudomonadota > Gammaproteobacteria > Natronospirales > REEB76 > REEB76. Next base: position 14,845 of record JBOIBB010000079.1, on the reverse strand, counting down.
TACGCTCGCCAGTCAGGCTGAAGTCGATCTCGATCGTCAGGACATCACGCGCGCAATCGTCGATGACATTGAAGGTGCGGTACGTGCGACGGTTGACCAGCGTGTCGCTCATGAAGTCCATCGACCAAACCTGGTTAGGGTGCAGTTGCTGTACCAACGGTTGCTGCACCCGTTCGGGCAGGCGACGCCTGCGCCGTCGGCGCAGGGACAGGCCATGCTTGCGATATAACCGGTGCGTGCGTTTGTGGTTTATTCGATGACCTTCCCGCCGAAGTTGTTGATGCAATTGAGGGCAGCCCCACGCACCATGGACATTCGCCAGTTCAACCAGCCTCAATTCGACAGCCCCATCTTCCCTGGGACCCTGCAAGATCCGACGCTGCGGAAAGCTGCCTGACCTTGACATCCGTGCATACATTAGATTTGACATTAACTCGTGGATCAAGCAGCATCTGCGCATCAAGCATTTCCTGGGCATCAGCGAGAACGCCGTGAAGACCCAAGTCTGGTGCGCCGTGGCCACCTATGTGCTGATCGCCATCATCAAGAAAGAGCTTCAACTCGATGCCTCTTTGTACACCCGTCTACAGATCCTGTCGGTCTCAGTGTTTGAGAAAACCCAGCTGTCATGCGCTTTGCAAGCCGACCCATTGCCCCGGGTTTACGCTTCATATGCACGTCGGTAACGGTTTTGGCTCAGATCACCTACGTGTAGTCCGCAGAGAGCTCTGCCTGCAACCCTTTCGGTGCGCGAGCGTAAAGATTTCGTAGTTTATGTACGTTATTCCGATATCGGCATAATGCCCCCAGCAATGCTGTGTGCGGGTCTCGGACCACACCGCCCACAGTGTCCTCCAGAACCCGAGCGCACTGTGGCCTGAGGTTATACCATTACGCAAAGCCTGTAACGGACCGCCGCATGACGCCAGCACCCGATCCACACGCGCTCGCGACTGAACCCAGGTACTACCTACAGGAAATCAATCTGGAAAGCGGAGAACTCGGTTTCGGGAATTTGGACCGTAAAACGCTGCGTGAGTCGACCTTCATGGATGGCCGCGACATGACGCGGCGCCAGGTCGTGATACGCGTGCCGCTCGCAGTCATGCAAAACGTAATCCAGACATCCCGCCGGGGGCAGGCCGAACCCCGGGTCAACTTCATCCTGCACACGAGCTTTTGCTGTTCGACGCTGATATCCCGCTGCCTGGATATCGACGGCTACTGCTGCGCGCTGCGAGAACCGTGGGTGCTCATGCAACTCGCCAACTACAAGCGCGCCGCAGGCGGGCAGCCTGCCGATTCCGTACGCTGGAATGCGTTACTCGACACCGCGCTTGCGCTCTTGACCAAGCCCTGGATTGCCGGCGAAGTCACCCTTATCAAGCCCAGCATCGCGGCCAACAATCTCGCCGAGGACCTGATCGCGCACCCACGCAGCGGCGGTATCCTGTTGCTATATTCGAGCCTGCGCCGGTTTCTGATGTCCACCATCCACAAAGGCGAAGCCGGGCGCAGTTTTGTGCGCCAGCTCTTCGATGCCATCCTCGCGGACTCGGTGCGGACAGCAGCACTCCCGCCCGCAACACTCATGCAGCTCACGGACCTGCAAATTGCCGCCTTTGTTTGGTACCAGCAAATGGACCATTACCTGCGGCTGCTCGCGCGCTTCCCGCAGGCACGCATCCGCACGCTGGATTGTGACCGCTTCCTCGCGGCGCCCGAGGCAAGCCTGATGAAGCTGTGTGATCTGTTCACGGTCCGGGTGGCCCCCGCAACGCTGCAAGATGTGCTTGCCGGGCCCGCCTTTCACCGCTACGCCAAAGATACGGCGCACCGCTACGACGCGGCCGAGTACGCCGCCGACAACGCACGGATCGCGAAAGAATATGCCGAGGATATCGCCAATATACTCACATGGAGCGCGCACATCCGGCCCGAAGGCGCCATCCAACTGCCGCTTCCGCGCGCGCTTTAAAATGCCATCAGGCGCAGCGTTCGCCCGCGGCAACAGCAAAGCGCGGCACCCGATCGCAGGTCACAACGGCTGAAGGCCACGCGCCGACTATATAGCCCTCAGGCATCCGCGCTGCGTGTCAGCCCCCATCCCGTAATGGCATAACGGCCATGCTCGGCAAATGGTGCCACGTAGCTTACGTGGTGCCACATGGGCACTCGAAACAGCGTCAACGAATTGAATGTGGGCATGAAGGTTTCGACAACCCGGCCCTGCTCGTCCGTGAACTGGAGCAGGCCGCCCCATTCCGCACACCAATCCTTGGTCATGTTCAACACATAAGCCACGCGGCGATATTCCTTGTCGGCAATATCGTTGTGTTTGGACAGGAAATGCCCGGGCATGTATCGCGTGGCCTGGGCCATCGCGAGGCGCACGTCTGCACAACCCGTGACGCGGCGCATGCAATCCAGGAATTCGGCGGAGTTCACGAATTCCAGCACGTGGTGCAGCAAAAGACCCGGATCGCGCTGTTGCTTGTGCGCCTCGACCATCATGTAGCTGTTGTACGCGAAGCGGAATTGATACTTGCCGGTAGGCCGGTACGACTTGTTCACGAGATCCATCCAAGCCGTCTGGCCAAAACCCGCTATCTCGTCGGCATGCAAGAAGCGCGAGCGTTCGCCATCGGTGAATGCAAAGCCCCAGGGCACCTCGTGCACCAGGCAGTGATACAGGCTCTCGGCTGCCTCCGGCACCAATATGTCGTGAATCTGGATACGGCCCGACAGGGCAAAGTTGGCTGCAAGACGTTCAACTTCAAGGGCGGGATTCAACACTGCGCACGCGTTCCATCGGATCGGAGGCGACAGATGTTAACCAATTGCGGAGTGTGTCGCGAGCTAACGCGTCAACTCGGTCAACAGGCGCGTGATTTCATGGCCCATACGCCGCAATTCCAGGCGATGGCTGCGCGTGAGCTTGAGCAACATGCTCGCTCCTTTGGGGGTCAGTACCACGAACACCTGACGGTGATCGACTTGGGAGCGGTGGCGCCTGACAAGACGCTCGCCGGCCAGCCGATTGACCAGGCCCACCGCGCTGTTGTGACGGATGTGCAGGCGCGCGGCCAATTGGCTGATCGTGGGCGGCGTGCCACCGGGAAAGCCCTTTACCGCGAGAAGCACTTGATGCTGCTGGGGCGTAAGCCCCAGGCTGCGAGCAATTTCCTCGCTGGTACGCAAAAACTTGCGCAGCGCCGAGCGAAAATCCGCGAGCGTGGCGTAGTCATCATCCGTTACCGGATGCAGCGGGGGATCGTCGGGCATAGACGCAACAGCAGTCAATGCGATTTGATCTTATTTATATCGTAATGCGATGCATGGTAGCGCGCGGGACATACCTCACGCAATTCACGGCGTCGCGCGCGCCTGCGTGTTCGGACCACGCAAGACTCAAGCGGGGATTCGGCCGACGTGCACTGGGCTCGGCCAACGAACCCGAAGCACTTCTTGCGGACCACTCCGGAGTCGTGCTGATTGCTCGGCGAGTTTTACCAGGGAATCAGCGCCGGTCGCCTTGAGGCAAGCTTGCGTGACAGCTCGCCGACTTCGCGTACCGGATCGAAGGCGCTGGTATTCCCGTTGCCCATCTGGGTAGAGACGATCGCCGGCGCCGCAGCCAGGCATCCGCGCAAGCCTCGTCGAGCCCCTTGAGTATCGCTTCCGGACGCGGGGAATCTTCCGTCAAAGAGTCGTTCAAGGCGGCGAGCTTCGCGACCGCTTGCAGATCCGACCGCATCAGGCGCCCCGCGAGCTCACGTAAGTAAGCAAGCACACGCGGCACTACGTCGTTCAACAACTCATCCACTTCGTTCTCCGAATTCAAGCTCGGTACGCAGGCGCTGTCAGGCACGTGCCGGAACCTTGTTCCGCACGCGCCACTCGCCCAATATCACCGCCGCTACCACCAGTGCGCCGCCCACGAGCCCGCGCGTGCCCAAGGCCTCATGCAACCACAGCCAGGTGAACAAGGCGGCAAACACCGGCTCGAGCGCGTAAATCACCGCGGCCCTTTCGGCCGCGACATGCCGCTGACCGACCGCCTGCAGAAACAACATGCCCGCGCTCGCAACCACGCCGAGATAAACCCACTCGGGCCATGCAGGCAAAAGCCGCGCCGTGAGTGTGGGCAATGTTCCGCGCAGCGTATCGCTCGCCAGCATCCACATACTTCCGACGCAGGCCATCACCACGATCTGAGTGGCCGCCAGCGTACGCGACGCATGGCGTTGAATGCAGCGCGACAGCAAAATCACATAAATCGCATACGCGAGCGCACATACAAGCGTCAGACTGTCACCCAGGAGATTCGCGCCACCTCCCCAGGTCATCAGGCCCACACCCGCACAGGCGAGCAGCGCCGCGGCCACCACCTGCAGACGTAGCCGTACACCCCAGCCGATCAACAGAAACGGCACCATGAGTACGTTGAGACTGGTGAGAAACGCGCTGCGGTTAGCCGCTATGAACTCGAGACCCACCGCCTGGGTTACATAAGACACGAGCGCCACCACGCCAAGCAGCAGGCCGTCGCGCCAGGCTGACGCCGATGCCTTCCAGGCGCACGGCAGCACACAAACTCCAGCGACTACGAAGCGCAACGCGGAAATTTCGCTGCCGGTGAGATGCGCCGTGCCGGCTTGGATGACCGGGAACGTGGTGCCCCAGACCAGGGTCACGAACAGCAGCACCAGGACGTATAAATTCACAGCATGCCAAGCTCAAAAGTTACCAGACCAAGGGCATAACTCGGATCAAGTAGCGAGGATTCCGTGCCGCGGGAACGGGTACTTCACGCCGGGGCCGACCTCCGTTCCCTTCAACGCAGGCTCGATCAACGCGAACTGTACGATTCCTAAGTCTTGTGGTAAATCTCTGTCCCACCCTGCTGGAATTCCCTGGCTTTTTCCGCCATGCCCTGCCGGGCGTATTCGCGCACATCCTGGGTGATCTTCATCGAACAGAAATGCGGCCCGCACATGGAGCAGAAATGTGCCGACTTGTGCGCGTCTTTGGGCAAAGTCTCGTCATGGAATGACCGGGCTTTCTCGGGATCCAGGCCGAGATTGAACTGGTCTTCCCAGCGGAACTCGAACCGCGCTTTCGATAACGCATTGTCACGCAACTGTGCGCCGGGATGACCCTTGGCAAGATCGGCGGCGTGCGCCGCGATCTTGTAGGCAATGATGCCATCGCGCACGTCCTGTTTGTTCGGCAGACCCAGATGCTCTTTCGGAGTCACGTAGCAAAGCATGGCCGTACCACGCCAGCCGATCTGAGCTGCACCGATGGCGCTGGTAATGTGGTCGTAACCCGGCGCGATGTCGGTGCTGAGCGGCCCGAGGGTGTAAAACGGCGCCTCGAAGCAATCCTCAAGCTCCCTGTCCATGTTCTCCTGGATGAGTTGCATCGGCACATGCCCGGGGCCTTCGATCATCACCTGACAATCGTGCTGCCAGGCGATTTGCGTCAGCTCGCCCAGGGTCTTGAGCTCCGCAAACTGCGCCTCGTCATCCGCATCCGCGATGCACCCCGGCCGCAGGCCATCTCCGAGCGAAAACGCAACGTCGTACGCCTGCATGATCTCGCAGATATCCTCGAAGTGTTCGTAGAGAAATGATTCCTGATGGTGCGCCAGGCACCACTTGGCCATGATCGAGCCGCCGCGCGATACGATGCCGGTCACACGTTGGGCGGTGAGCGGCACAAACGGCAGGCGCACGCCCGCGTGAATGGTGAAGTAATCCACGCCCTGCTCGGCCTGCTCGATGAGTGTGTCGCGGAACATTCCCCAAGTGAGCTCTTCGGCCTTGCCGTCCACCGTCTCGAGCGCCTGATCAATCGGCACCGTGCCGACTGGCACAGGCGCGTTGCGGATGATCCACTCGCGGGTTTCATGGATGTTCTTGCCGGTGGACAGGTCCATCAACGTGTCGCCACCCCAGCGGGCCGACCAGACCATCTTTTCGACTTCTTCGGCAATCGACGAGGTCACCGCCGAATTACCGATGTTGGTATTGATTTTCACGAGAAAATTGCGCCCGATGATCATGGGCTCGAGTTCCGGGTGATTGATATTGGCGGGAATGATGGCGCGGCCGCGCGCGACCTCGGCGCGCACGAATTCCGGCGTGATGCTTGCGGGGATGGAGGCGCCAAACGCATGGCCTGGATGCTGCTGCAACAGCGCCGCGTAGCGTACATCGCCACGCACCTCTTCGAGCCGCAAGCTCTCGCGGATGGCCACGTACTCCATCTCCGGCGTGACTAGGCCGGCCCGGGCGTAATGCATCTGCGTAACCTTGGCGCCAGATCGCGCGCGGCGCGGTCTGGGTGGCACGGGGAAGCGCACCCTATCGAGCGCAGGATTCGCGTTGCGAAAACGCGTGTATTGCGAGGTGAAATCAGCCAACCGTTCGGTATCCCCGCGCTCCGCAATCCAGCTCGCGCGCAACCGGGGCAGACCGTTCAGCAGGTCAATATGAGCTGCAGGATCGGTGTAGGGGCCGGAGGTGTCGTATATGGGAATCGGCGGATTGGCCTCAGCACCATGCAGCCCGGGCGTGTCGGACTGCTGCACCTCGCGCATGCCGACCCGCACATCGGAACGCGTGCCTGGCACGAAGACTTTGTGGGAACTCGGATACGGGCGCGTGGCTTCAGCGGAAAGTTCGGCGGTGCGGCGGATGAATTCTTCGGGTACGGCGCTCATGGCTTGTCCTCGTGGGACCGAGCGCAGGTGTGCATGAGCGACGCCACTGGAACGTCGGAGCATTCCCTACGCCGGTATTAACCAGGTTCAGGTTCCAAGGGTATTTCTCAGCCCGCAAAGGGCACCCCCAGCTCGACGCCGGGCACTATAGCAGAAACACAAACGCCGCCCGCAGGCGGCGTATGCAATATAAAGAGCGAAGACCCGGCGCAGCGCGCTAGCGCGAGCCCGCCTGTAATGCGGCGCGTGCAGCCTGGTAATTCGGATCCAGATCGAGTGCCGCGGAGTACTGGGCTTTCTCGCTGCTCTTGTCACCCGCAACGGCGTACAACTGACCAAGCCGGTAATGCGCCTGCTTGTAGGTCGGTGTACCGGGCAACCAGTCATGCGGCATGGCGAGGAACTTCTGCAGGTCTTGGATGCCAGGTCCAATATTCAGCTTGCCTTCTGCAGCCGCCGCACCCACACCGAAATAATTCAGGCTATTGCCGGCATTGCGATGGATGCCATTCTCAAATGCCTGAACCGCATCGGCGTAGTGTTTCTGCTTAAGGAGAAAATCGCCCAACCAGTAATCGCCGTTGCCGCTAGCATCGAGCTTTGCGGCGGTACGCAGCTCACTTTCCGCCTGCGTGGTGTTTTTGTCGTGCTCCGCCCAGGTGGCACGCACGGCCGCCGCCTGCACCGGGTCGAGCTTGTCGAGCGCAGAGATCTGTTGACCGGCTTTCTCGAGGTTACCACCGGCGATGCCGGGCGCGAGGATGTAGTACTTGGCGAGTCCGGCACGTGCCTGGCCGTTTTCCGGATCAAGCTGCACCGCCTGTTGAAAGGCGTCACGGACCTTGTAAGCGATACCTAGCTGGCTGAAGATGCTGACGTCGTGCACGTACTGACCGTACGCAACTCCGAGCAGCATGTGGTACAAGGCCACGTTCGGCGCCAGTGCAATGGCCTTCTGCGCCCAGTCCACACCTGCCTTGTTCTGGCCCTCGGCGAGATTCACGCTTGCGAGCCCGGCGGCCGCTTGCGCGTTCGCGGGATTCTGCTGCAACACGCTCTGGAAATAGTTGCGTGCGCCCGCGTAATTTTCCGTTTCCAGCATCTGCATGCCGGGGCCCTGCAAGCTCGCCGCCTGCGCAGAACAAGCCAGAGCCATCATCAAACCCGCCAGCAAACCAACCGTCAAAAACTTCATCCGGTTCTCCGTAACATCCTGTCAAACCCGCACAACCTGCACGCACGCAACCACCCGCGGCGCTGTGCCCAGACACAGCGCTACACCTCTGCCTCCCTGCACGCAGGGATTGAAGGCGCCTCCGAGTAACTTAGAATCTTATTGTTAAAAGCGGGAAACTGCGGACGTGCATATTATACAAAAATGTAGGCGTGATTTGCACCGCCAGACGCCCAGGAGACAGACGGACAAAAAGTGGCGACAGGCGGTCGTGTGCTCAGCCTTCACGAGCGCGTCTTCAATGTAACCCGGTTCGCCCGAACCGAGTAGACAGGCTCGCGCGACACGTTAGCTCGTGTGTTACGTGCTACGCAGCGCTTCGGCAACCCGCAGCTTCAACACCCGGAACGCCGGCACCAGGGTCGCAAGCGCGCTGAATAGTACCGCCAGGATTATCCCTGCGACGGCCGCATCCCAAGTTACGCCGAAGGCACTCAAAATGTTGCCCACCAGCGGATACATGGCACGGGTCAACAGCCAGCCGAGCACCAACCCGACAATAGCACCCGACATGATCAATATGAACGCCTCGGAAAAGACCAGAAGCAAGACCCACCGGCGCCGGAAGCCAAGCGCCCGGATCATGGCAAACTCCGCAGTGCGCTCGCGCACCGATTGCGCCTGGCTGTTGCCGACCACCAGCAGCAGTGCGAAAAACACTGCAATGCCGAGATAAATCACAATCGCGGTCAAATCGCCAAATTGGCGGATCTCGCTCAAAACCTCGCGCTGCTGCGGCTGCGTCAGAGTTTGTGGTGAAGAATCGGCGAATACGGCGTCGACGGCCGCGGAAATGCGTGCCGCGTTCCTCGGATCATCGATGCGCTCGGTGTACTGGGTCACGATATTTTGAGCCCGGGCATCGGCGATACCCTGGTTGAGATACTGGTAATGCACTACAAAAAAATCCTGATACAGGCTCGGCAGATCGGCGTGATAAATCCCGTCCAGATGGAAATACCAAGTGCTGCTGCCGTCCTTTTGCGGGACCTGCGATTGTATTGCGACGGTCTGGCCGACGTTCCATCCCATGCGCCGGGCGAGCGCCGGTCCGGCGATTGCCCCTTGACGATCGGTGAGCCAAGCCCGTTTCTCGGCGGCCGACAAAGTAAATTCCGGATACACCTCGGTAACGCTGCCGGTATTGGTTGCCAGCACGTTAACCTGGTTCTTGGGTTGCTGGTAGTAACCACCGAAGCCATTGAAATAGATCGCCGCGACCACGCCCGGTACGCGGGTGATTCGCGCGTAATAACTCAGCGGCATGGGACCGAGTTGTGCGATCCGGTTGAAGGTCTCGATACGCTCGGCACTGGTGATCGTAAGCTGCCCCACCATGCCGTAACGCACCGCCGCGAGCACACCAAACAACATGAAGGCGATGACTATCGACAACCAGGTGAAAATCGCGCGGCCCTTGTGGCGCGTGAGTGCGGCCCACACCAACGTAATCCCATGCATCCGTGTTCCCCCCACAGGCGCGTGCTTGCCCATTCAACGCACATCGACAGGCAAGAACGGCAAGGTGGACGGGGCATCTCATGCCCCTGGTAACAATCCGATACGCCCCCTGCCCCGTGCCAAGCTACAACTCCCCAGGGGTCGATGCAAGATTTGCGCCCGCCGCATACGCGCCGCCCAACAAGATTCGATATGCAGCATCTTTAGGCGCAAGCGTCACAGCTTTTTCTGCCCAATTCACCCCGGTTTTATTCTGCCCCCGGGACAGATAGACCTTGGCCATATCCGCCGTAGCCGTCGCGTCCTTTGGGTCCCTCTGCAAGGCTGCCTGGAAATACGCCTGGGCGGCCGCATAGTTCTCCGTTTCCAGCATCTGCATACCCGGATTGAGTGATGGTGCCGCGTAAACGGAAACACACAAAAACGTGGCTGCGATGCTAGCGCCGGCTGTAATTAAATATTTCATGACCGTCACCCCTCTTTCACAGTCGTTTGAAAATGTGACCGGCTAGCTGGCGCTAAACGTGGAATGCATATCGCAAGCCCCAGCCGATGCCGGCCCCTACGCCATCACGTTTCGCGCAATGCCTGCGCCACCGGCATGCGCGCGGCACGGATGGCGGGAAAAAGGCTCCCGATGAAACCCATGACCAGGGCCAGAATCAGTGCGGTGATCATCAGTGCCGAGGAAACCGAGAACGTGAAGCCCACCATGGCGCCGTTGGCGCTGGTGCTCGCCCGGTAGCCGTTGAACACAAAGTACGCGACGATCACCGCCACAATGCCGCCCACAAGACCCAGCACCAGGCCCTCGAGAATCACGGCCACCAGCACCGGAGCGCGCGAAAATCCCAAGGCCCGCAAGGTGGAAATGTCCTGCATGCGGCTCGCGACGTTCGCATACATGATATTGAGCGCGCCAAAGATCGCGCCGACGGCCATGAGAATGGTGATCAGCCCACCAATCAGCGCGAGTGGCTCATCGTAACTGCTGGCGCTCTGCTGCCAGCTCACATCCTCCCGTGTCGCGGTCACATTCAATTGCGGATTGCCTTCCACCCATTTCTTGAATGCCGGGAACGCCGAGGGCGCGGTCAAGCGCACATAGGTATTGGTGTAGCTATTGGTCGCGTTGTACGCCGCCTGCAATTGATTAACGTCGGTCCAGATTTCCGACTCGCGAATGCCACCACCCTTGGCAAAAATGCCAACGACCTTCCAATGATGGTGATTCCAGTCAAAGGTATCGCCAATCGCCAACCCCGGGAACAGCCGTTCTGCCTGCCGGCCGACGATGATCTCGTCCACTCCGGTCCTGAACATGCGGCCCTGGACAATGTGGAAATCCGTCCACACCTCACCGATGTCGGGCGGCACACCGCGCATGTTGACGCTGCCGAGCATGCCGGTGCTGCGCGTGGGGATCTGTGCGGTCGCGGCGAATACGCCCGCCACCAGCGGTCCACGCGCATCGTGGGCGACCCCCGGCGCCTGGCCGATAACGTTGAGCGCGTTGCCATCCACGTTGCTGCTGTTGCCGGTCACGTAGGCCACGTAGGGCGAGCCGCTGTTGGTCATGACCCGCGCGAAGCCTTCGCGGATCGAAAGCACGGCTACGAACACCAGCACTACCGCGAAAAACCCGGCGATCGCCACCAGGCTCGGTTTGTACCGCGTGCCGAGGCTCTGGAAACTCCACAGGCTGACCGCCCGCGATTGCCTCAACATATTGGCCATGTCAGCCCCTCCGTAAAGCGTCGGCCACCCGCAAGCCGACGATCCGTTGCAGCGGCACCAAAGTCACCAGCACCGCGAAAATGACCGCCAGCAGAATGCCGGTGCCCGACGCGCCCCAGGTCAATTCGAATGTCGGCAGTATCGCGCCCAGGCTGGGATACAACGCGTGCGTGACCAGCCAGCCGAGTATCAGTCCGATGATGCCGCCCGAGACAATCAACAGCAGCGCTTCTTCGAACAGCAGGGCGATCACCCAGCCGCGTCTGAAACCCAGCGCGCGGAACATGGCAAATTCCGAAGTGCGTTCGCGCACCGATTGCGCCTGGGCATTGCCGACGATCAGCAGCAGGCTGAAAAACACCGCGATGCCCACGTACACAACAATGGCGGTGATGTTGGCAAACTGACGTATGCCGCTGATCGCCTCCTTGGCTTCCGACTGGGTCAAGGTCTGCGGCGAGGAATCGGCAAACATCGCATCGATGGCGCTGGAAATCCGCGCATCGTTGCGCGGATCCTCGATCCTCTCCACGTATTGGAATACCGTATTTTGCGCACGCGGATCCGCGACGCCCTGATTGAAATAACGGTAATGAGTGATAAAAAAGTTCAGATAGATCGTCGGCAAATTCGCGGTATAAATCCCGGATAAACGGTAATACCAAGTGGTGCTGCCATCCTTCTGGGGAGTTTTTGACTGGATCGGGATCGTATCGCCGACCCGCCAGCCCATGCGTTTCGCCAACTCGGATCCCGCGATGGCCCCCTGTTGATTCGCCTGCCAAGCTTGTTCCTGCCCCGGACCCAATTTCGCTTCCGGATAAACCTTGAGAAAATTGGGCGAGAACGCCAGCACCTGCAACGCGTTTTTTGGATCCTTGTAATATCCGTTGAAGCCGCTCAGGTAGGCCGTCGCCGTCATGCCCGGCACCGTGGCAATCTTGGCGTAATAGCTCAGCGGCAGCGTGCCCTGTGCCTTGTTGTTGGTGTCGAGGCGCTGCGCCACGGCCACCTGCAACTGCCCGGTCATTCCGTAGCGCACCGCGGCCAAGATGCCAAACAGCACAAAGGCCACAATTACCGAGAGCCAGGTAAATACCGTGCGTGCCTTGTGGCGCCTCAATGCAGTCCAAACCAGCGTTAAATTGTTCACTCCAGGATCCCTCTGCAATGGTAGCTCGCGTTATTCCAGGCACGTGTAAAAATCTCCGCGGCCGGAGTCACGACAGTGCGGCTGCTCATGCTTCCCGCAACGCTTCCGCCACCGGCAAGCGTGCGGCACGCATCGCCGGGAACAGCCCACCGATGAAACCCATGATCAGCGCAAACACGATACCGGTGGTGAGCAAACCGGCGTTCACGGTAAACTCAAAATCAACCTGCGTCGGCCCACCCAGGAGGGTGCCCGCCTGATAGCCGTTGAAAGCCGCATACGCGATCAGGCCGCCTGCGACGCCGCCGATCAACCCGTACATCAGCCCTTCGCAGAGCTGGGCGCACAACACTGGCGCGCGCCGGAAACCAACCGCGCGCAGTGTGGCCACGTCACGCAGGCGTGCGGCCAGATTGACGTACATGAGATTGATGGCGCCGATCACCACGCCCAAAGCCATCAGTACCGCGATGGCAAACCCCACGGTGCGAAACAGGTTCGAAACCCCCGCCGCAAACCCGGCGTAGTAACTTTTCTCCGTCTGGATCTGCACCGCAAGCCGCGGATTATTCTTCACCGCCTTGGCAAACGTCGCATAGGCCTGCGGCGATGCCATCTTGAGATACATGCTGGAGTAATGATTGGCTTCGTGAAGCGCGCTTTGCAGCCCGGGCAAATCCGTCCAGATTTCCGATTCGTGGATGTCGCCGTCCGCGGCAAACACCCCGGTCACGGTCCAGGCTATGCCGTCCGTGCGTATCACCGAGCCGACGCTCAACCCACGGTACTCGCGCGCCGCCTGCCGGCCTACGATTACCTGATTGACACCAGCTTGGTACATTTTTCCGGCGATTACCTGCACTTTGGGATGGATCTGGAACGCCGCCGGCAGCACGCCACGCAGCACCACATCGCTCACCGCGCCGCTGCCGCGCTTGGGCAGCTCAATCGTGGTCACCAGCTCCGGGGATACCAGCGGACCGCTCGCACCCTGTGCCACACCCGGCTCCGCCGCGAGCGCCTGGATCTCGGCCACGCTCAGGCCGCTCTGCGACTCCGTCAGCGAACCATCGGCGAGTGCCATGGCCACATCGGCAGAACCCGAGTTGGCATAGGTATTCCGCAGCCCTTGCCCAATCGAGAGCACGCTCACCATGACCAGCACTACCGCGAAAAAGCCGATGATCACAATCACGGGTAACAGTGGACGCACCAGGGCATGGCGAACTCCGAGTGCCAGCGCCGCCGTGAATTCACGCCAGCCTTTCACGCTCAAGCCCTCCCCAGGGCATCACGCACCGAGCTGCGCCATAGTTGCAGCGCCGGCAGCACGCTCACCAGCACCGCGAACAGCACCATCAAACCGATGCCCAGAGCCCAGACCTCGGGCGTCAGGATCATCACCGAGAGAATCTGGTTGAGCGAGCTGTGGAAACTACCGACCACCAACCAGGCGACAATCAACCCGAGCAGCCCTCCGATGAGGCAAGTCAACAGCGCCTCGCCGAACACGATCCAGTTGAGCGTGACCGCCCGGAAGCCGAGCGCCCGCAGTACCGCGAACTCCGACAGCCGCTCGCGCGCCGAGTGCAGCAGCAGTGCGCCAACGATCAACAGCATGCTGAAGAATACCGCCAGCGCCACGTCCGCCACGATCAGGCTGATGTTGCCGATCTGGCCGTAAATGTTGCGAAACACGGCATTTACCGGAAAGGTATGCGTCTCGGGTGAAGCATTGGTGAACATGGCGTCAATCGCGTGGCCGACCTTGTCGAGATCGTGGATGTCGGCCACGCGTTCCGAAAACGAGAGCACCGTTCCGGCACCCGCGGCGCGCGCTGCGTCGAGATAGCTGTAGTGCACGATCATCTTTTGCAGACCCAGCGCGGCGTGGCTGGTAGGATCGGTCACAATGCCGTCAATGGTCACGTACCAGGTGGTCTTGCCATCCTTTTGAGGCAATGGCGTCTCGATCGGCACACGCTCGCCGATGCGCCAGCCGAATTTCTGTGCCAGCTTCGGCGTCACCAGCGCGCCGCTACGGTCGTCGAACCAGGCCTGTTGCTGCGAAGCCGAGATGCGCAGAAACGGCTGGACCTTGAACATCTGGCGGCCTGCCACGCCGAGAAACAGGAATGCATTGCTCGGCTTTTGATAAGTGCCGAGCGTACCCGTGCCGTAACTCACCGCGCTCACGCCCCGAATCTGCGCGATGCGCTCGGCATAGGCCACCGGCATCGGCATGCCTGTGCCCGCCTTGTTCATCGTCACCAGAATCTGCGCCGCGCCCGCTCCGGCACCTGAAAACGTCAACGAATGCCTCAAGGCCATCAACAAGCCGAACAGCACAAAGGCAATCAGCAGCGACAGCAAGGTCAGGATCTTGCGCCCCGGGTTACGCCGGAAATTACTCCAGATGAGCGCGAACACGGACTCAGACCTCGGGTTCCTGCGCAAGTACACCCTTGTTCATGAAGAGCGTGCGCTGGGCTCTGGCCGCGGCATGCGGATCGTGCGTGACCATGATGAT
>JBOIBB010000078.1:0-3558 GCA_050739335.1 Gammaproteobacteria bacterium | reverse complement strand
GCGTTTGATGGCGTTGTTGAACTCGGTACAACCCTCGGCGCTGAATGGTTCAAGCCGCCGCCATAGAATCGGCGTCAGAAATCCGCCAAAGCGCACGGTTTGACGCAAGCGTGTGCTGCCTTCCAGTGCGTACTCCAGAAAAAAACCGTGCTCGCGATCGAGCAGTCCCGGCACTCCCCAAGCGGCGAGCCAGCGGAAAGTCTTGCTGGGCGTAACCTGCAGCACCAGGGCTTTCAGGAGGCTGAACTTTTGCTCCGCGCCGCAGCGAATGCGCAGGTACGAACCGGGCACCGCCGGCCCTTCCACGCTCAGCAGGTAGCAGCTCCATTCGAGGTAGGCCGGGAAATCCAGCAGCACCCGCCACACTTCTTCAGGCGTCGCCCGGATGTCAACCGAAACCTCGAGCTCGCGTCGGATCATGCGCGTGTGCTCAGCGCGTGCAGCCTGATGGCACGCACCAGGTCGCGCAGATTGCGCCCGGCGTTGGCCGCGACGAGCAGTGCCAGCCCGAAATAGTGCGCGAAGCTGCCGCTCACGCCGACCAAGATCAGCGCAAGCGCCGTGAGCGCCACGGGCAGCAGGAGCGTAATCCAGACGAACAGCGCGCTCAGCGGGTAATGCAGCGCCGTGCTTTCGTCGGCACGGCGCGGCACGACGGCGAACGCTCCGGCGGCGATCAGCGGCACGCAGGCCGTCGCGATCAGGGCCGCGATGCTCGCGCCGCTGTGCGCCACCCAGACGCCGGCCTGCACGATGACGAGCGCCGTACCTATCAGACCGAGCACGGTCGCCGCGAGCTGCAAGGTCACGGTGGAGATTCCCGCTTTGGTTTTGTCTGCAGGAATGCTCATGCGAGATGTGCGTAGCCAACCAGCATCACGATCAACGCGACCGCGGCAAAGCCTCCGTGCATGATGACGACCGCGCCGGGCAAGGACTGATGTGCGGCGCGCAAGCCGAAAAGCAGCAGCCCGCCGGTGGCCGTCAGAATGAATAGTACCGTGGCCGCAAGCAGCGCGCGGTTGTGTGGAAACTGCGTATCCAGAACGATCAACAACGCGATGGCGACCAAGCCCGCGAGCCCGTGCAGGCTACTGACAACAAGCGGTACGCGGCGGCGGCGGAAACCGAGCGTCGCGAGCGTGAGCCCCGCGAGTAGCACCAGGATCACCAGAATCAATACGGCGAGGCGCATGCACACACCCAGCGGAAAAATCCAATGATAACGGCGTTCGGCGCACAGAGAAATGCTGAGGTTCGGGGGTCAAGGCAATCATCAACGTTGTTACCGCGAGCTTCCCTGGTGCGCCGCCCCGCCCTGACATCCCTGTCAGGGCGTTCCTCTGGCCGAAATGCCACTGGCATTTCGGCAGAATGCGGGGCTCACCCGCGGTAGGTTACCCGCCAGATTCGGCCGTGCTGTGAGTCGCTTATATATAGTGCGCCGTCCGGACCCACGGCCACGCCATTGGCACGGAAGCGCGCATCGCTGGGCGACATCAGCGGACTCACGCCGGCCAGACCACCGGCGAAAATTTCGTAACCGCTGGCGGGCAACTCGCCCTTGAACGGCACGAACACTACCTGATAACCCGCCTGTGGCAGCGGCGCGCGGTTCCAGGAGCCGTGAAATGCAATGAAGGCTCCGCCGCGGTAACGCGCGGGAAAAGCACGGCCCGCATAAAACGTCAGCGCCTCCGGCGCCCAGTGACCGGGGAAAGCCAGGATCGGCTGACCGTACTTGCCGCAGTCGCCGGTTTTTTTGCCGTCGCCGCCGTATTCCGGCGCCAGCACCTTCTGGTGTTGCAGCTCGTCGTAGTAGCAATACGGCCAGCCGTAATTCTCGCCCTTGCGCACCACGAAAAACTGTTCGGCCGGGAGTTCCGCGCTCTGCATCGCGGTGTAGAGCTTCGGCCAGTTGTCGTACAACTGGTCGCGGCCCATCTGCACGTCATATAACCGCTGCACCCGCGGGTTCCACGCGATCGCCATGCCGTTGCGGATGCCGGTCGCGTAGCGCTCGCCATCCCGTGGAAAATGCTGGTTGATTTCGTCGCCGCTGAATTCCCAGATGCCGCCGTGTTCGGTGAGATACGGGCAGGGGCGGATGCCGGGTGAGCCCGCGCGCCGGTCCTGGCGCTGGCAGGCGTTCGAAGGCGCACCCACGTTCACGTACAGATGCCCCGCGCCATCGAACGCAAAGGTTTTGGCTGCGTGCTCGTTTTGCTCGGGGAAGCCACTCACCACCACTTCGGGCGTGGTCTCCGGCAGAAGTTGTCCGGGCACCAATTTATAGCGCAGCACCTCGGTCGGCGTGGCGAAATACAAATAGCCCGCGTGGATTCCGATGCCGGTACCGCCGAGCTTGCCGAAGTATTTGGTTTGGGCGGCGTGCCCATCCCTGCCCGGCCGCAGGGCCACGATGCCGCCGCCGTGCTCGGGGCTGAGCAGCGCGACATACACATCGCCGTTGTTGTTTACGGTAAGGTTACGCGCGGTGCCGAGGTTGTCGGCGAACACCGTGGCGCAAAATCCTCTGGGCAAAGTGATGCCACCGTTGCCGGCATCGCAGTGCACCGGCGGTTCGGCGGCGAACAGCGCATTCGCGGGTAAAAATGCCAGGGCCAGTAACAAACAGGCGAGTGAATAAGCGGTTTTCATGGAGCCTCCACAAGGTGTGACGGGAAATGGATTCATTGAATCGTGAATGACACCAGGTCGGAACGGTACTGCGTGGGCGTGAGTTCGTCCGCTGCAGGCGCGCCGGGCGCCGTGCAATCCACGGTGTCGTAGGAACCGGAAGGGCCGCCACCCGGCGGCGGATCCCAGCAGATGAGCCCGCCCATCGCTTCGTAATTGCCGGGCGGCACCAACTGGCCGCTCGCCTCCGTCTGCTGCCAAGGCACGGTGAAGGTCATGGTTTGATCGGGCGCAAACGTCAGTTGGTAGCCCTGTGGCCCGACAGCTAAATCACAATGTAAACCCGTGTAATTATTACCGGCGAACACCACGTTGGAGGTGCCCGCCTGCACTACCGCGGCGCTGTAATAGGGAGGACTGCAGGGCTGAGCGACTACGACGGTCTGCGGCGTGTCGAGACGATTATGCACGCTGATGACGAACTGGATCGCCTGGCTCTGCGAAAACTGGCTCGCGGGATTGCCGTTGGCGTCTTCCACCGAGAGCGTGGTCACGAACGCCGGGCCGTTTTCGATCGCGCTGCTACTCTGTTGGCACTGGGAGTTGCCGAGCGTCAGGGCAGCGATCAGTAGTATTCCGCTGAGGCGCAACAGACGATCCATGAACACACCTCCTCGTGTGAGCCCGCGAGGTTTCCGACTCAAGGTGTTGCTGAACCTGATGAGCATTGGCACAGACAATCTTTACTGAATGGTAAACGGTACGAGTTCGGAGCGAAACTGCGTGGACGTGAGTTCCGCCGGTGTGGGAACGCCGGGCACCATGCAATCCGTGGTGTCGTAGGATCCCACGGGTCCGCCGCCTGGCGGCGGACTCCAGCAGTAAATGCCGCCCCTGACTTCGTAGTTTCCCGGTGGC
>JBOIBB010000077.1:0-39961 GCA_050739335.1 Gammaproteobacteria bacterium | reverse complement strand
GTGTGGTCGGTGTTCATGTCGATTCCAAAACGCATACGCAGCACCTTGGCTTCGCGCGGCGTGAGGCTCGCGAGCACCGAGTGGGTCTGTTCCTTCAGGCTTTCGTTGGTGGCGGCATCGGAAGGCGACACCACCGAGCCGTCCTCGATGAAATCGCCAAGATGCGAGTCTTCATCGTCGCCGATAGGAGTTTCCATCGAGATCGGTTCCTTGGCGATCTTCAGCACCTTGCGCACCTTGTCCTCGGGCATCTCCATCTTGACCGCAAGTTCGTCGGGCGTGGGTTCCCGGCCTTTTTCCTGCAGCATCTGCCGTGAGATGCGATTCAATTTGTTGATGGTCTCGATCATGTGCACCGGGATGCGGATGGTGCGCGCCTGGTCGGCGATCGAACGCGTGATTGCCTGGCGAATCCACCAAGTGGCGTAAGTGGAGAATTTGTAACCGCGCCGGTATTCGAACTTGTCCACGGCTTTCATCAGGCCGATGTTGCCTTCCTGGATGAGGTCGAGGAACTGCAGGCCGCGGTTGGTGTATTTCTTGGCGATGGAAATCACCAGGCGCAGGTTGGCCTCCACCATTTCCTTCTTGGCGCGGCGGGCCTTGGCCTCACCCACCGACATTTGTCGGTTGATTTCCTTGAGCTCGACGATCGACAGATAGACGTCCTGCTCAATGACCGTGAGCCGGTGTTGGAGACGGATGATTTCATCTTTGTGGCGGTTGAGCGCCGAGGACCATTTGCGCTTGGATTTAATCTGACGCGTGATCCAGCGGATATTGGTTTCGTTCTCCGGAAAGCTCTTGATGAAGTCCTTGCGCGGCATGCCGGCCTTGGTGACACAGAGCTGCAGGATTTCGCGTTCCACTCTACGGATGTTGTCGACACACCGGCGCAGGCCCGCGGTCAGCGCGTCGGTCATGCGCGGCGTAAGTTTGAGGTCCATCACCGCCTGTGTCACCAGCTTGCGCGCGCGGATGGTGCTCTTGTGCGCGGTGCCGTGCTTGAGAATGGCGCGCACCGCGCGCTCATGCAGTTTTTTCAAAAAGACGAAGCGGCGCGCGGCCTCTTCCGGATCCGGTCCGGTGTCGGCGGGGTTCGCCTCAGCATCGGAATCGTTGTCATCGTCCTCCTCGTCTTCGGCCTTGGCGACCTTGGCACCTTTGGTCGCCTTGGCGCGCACTGGCTCGTCGTCGTCCGCTTCGCTGTCACTGTCGTCGTCGATGCCCGATTCCTCGACCGCCGGTGTCTCGGCCGCTTCGGATTCGACCGCGGCCGCTCCGGGCTGCACGGGTGCGCCGGTCTCGTGGTCCACGAAGCCGCTAATGATGTCGGTGAGCTTGGTGCGGCCCTCAGCGATGCCGGCATACTCGGAGAGTAGCAGCGCCGCGGATCCTGGATAGGTGGTCACCCAGGACAAGACCTGCATCAGGCCTTCCTCGATACGCTTGGCGATCTTGATCTCGCCCTCACGGGTCAGCAGGTCGACGGTGCCCATCTCGCGCATATACATGCGCACCGGGTCGGTGGTGCGGCCGAATTCTGCATCCAGCGCCGCGAGCGCAGCCGCCGCCTCTTCCGCCGCCTCTTCGTCGTCGGTGTTCGTGGGCGCAGCCTCGTTCATGAGCAACGTGTCGGCGTCCGGGGCCTCCTCGTGCACCGGTATGCCCATGTCGTTGATCATGGAGACGATCTCTTCGATCTGCTCCGGATCCACGATGTCGTTGGGCAAGTGATCGTTGATCTCGGCGTAGGTCAGGTAACCCTGTTCCTTGCCGCGGGCGATCAGGAGCTTGAGCTGTGATTGCTTGTCGTCGGTAAGTTCGTTCATGGTGTCCCGGATGAAAACGGCGCCTGCTGGGCGCCGGGAAAATTGTTAATTGTAGCAGAGATCCTGAGTTTTTCCATATAAATCAAGCGTTTCATGCTTGTGAACCTCCCCGGCCACGCATCTTAAGCAGATCAGCGAGCTCGGCCTTCTCCGGCGCCTCCAGAGCGCGGGTCCGCGATGCGGTGAGCAGCTCGTCCAAACGTTGTTCCGCGGGCCGGCGTGCTGTGAGGTCGGCCAGCACCGCCCGGAACTCGCTTTCCATCGCTTCGGGGGGTGTGACCAGCTCGGCCTGAGCGAGTTTCATCAGGTAGCTTCCTGTATCAGTGTCGCGCCAGTGCTCCAGCAAACCTGCTCCCGTTATGTGGGGATTCGCCTGGGCAAATTCCACCACGGCAGTCAGCAGGTCTGCACCCTTCAGACCCGTGGCTACCAAGCCGCCGGGGGCCTCGCAGAGCGCTGCGAGCCCCGGCCGGCTGAGCAGCAAGGCAAGGGCCTTGCGCACCGGGCCGGTCAGGCGCACGCGTCCCGCCGGCTGCGGTGCTCGTCCGGGCGTGCCCCGGCCCAGACCTGTACCAAGGATAGTCAACTTTTCGGGATCCAGGCCTGCACGTTTCGCAAGTTCGGCCTTGAGCATTTCCTTATAGACGCCGGCCGGGAGCTTCCCAAGCAAAGGGCGGGCCAACTCGACGAGGCGTGCACGGCCGTCCAGACTGCCGAGGTCGGTTTGCGCTCCGAGGTGGTCAAAAAGGAACGCCGACAAGGGTACTGCGTTGACCAGGCGCGCTTCGAAACGCTCGCGGCCCTCCTTGCGCACCAAGGTGTCCGGATCCTCGCCCTCCGGCAGGAACAGGAATCTGATTTGCCGGCCCTGCCGGGCCTCGGGCAGCACATTCTCAAGCGCCCGCCAGGCAGCGCTGCGGCCGGCGTGATCGCCATCGAAACAGAACACCACTTCTTCGGTGATGCGAAACAGCTTCTGCACATGCTCCGTGGTGGTGGCGGTGCCGAGCGTCGCCACGGCATACCGCAGGCCATGTTGGTGGAGAGCGACGACGTCCATATACCCCTCGACCACCAGCAGGTGCGGAATGTCCCGCAATGCCTGGCGCGCCTCGTAGAGCCCGTACAACTCGCGGCCTTTGTGAAACAGCGGGGTCTCGGGCGAATTGAGGTACTTAGGTTCTTCCTTGTCGAGCACTCGACCGCCGAAGGCGATGACCCGTCCACGCCCGTCGCGGATCGGGAACATTACCCGCGCCCGGAAGCGCGCGTGGTAACCGCCAGCGGCGTTTTCGATCGCCAGGCCGGTAGCCACAAGCAGCTTGTGAGTCTCGGCGTCGTTGCCCAGCGACTTCACCACCGAATCCCAGCCCGGCGGGGCGTAACCCAAGCCGAATTCTGCGGCAATTTCTCCGTTCACGCCGCGCTGTTTCAGATAGGCAACCGCCGCGGGCGAATTGCGCAATTCCTCGCCGTACTGATGCGCAACGCGTTCGAGCAGCGCGTACATGGGCTTAAAGCCGTCACTCGCCTTGTCCACGGTGTCCACCGGGATCTGCACACCGGCCTGATCCGCGAGTGCGTGTACAGCCTCGAGGAAGTCCATGTGCTCGTAGTCCATGAGAAATCCCAGGGCGGTGCCGTGCGCGCCGCAGCCAAAGCAGTGATAAAACTGCTTGCTCGGGCTCACCGTGAACGACGGGGTTTTCTCGTTGTGAAACGGACAGCAGGCCACGAACTCGCGCCCCTGTTTCTTAAGCGGCACGCGCGCGTCGATTACCTGCACGATGTCAATGCGGGTCACGAGATCGTCGATGAAGGCTTGAGGAATACGCGCCATCTGAAAAGTGAGGGGTAAGGCGTAAGGAAGTGAGAAGCCGGTTTGAGCAAGGTATCAGCACCTCACTCCTCACCCCTCACTCCTCACTTCCACGGACTCTGCAAGAAAGAATAGACCACGCAGGTGGATTTGCACGGATCGGAGCGCCGACCCTCACCGGCCCAGCTTCGCCTTGATACGCGCGCTTACGGCCGCCATGTCGGCCCGGCCCTGGACCTTGGGTTTCAAGAGCCCCATGACCTTGCCCATGTCGCGCATCGACGCCGCGCCGCTTGCTTGTACGGCACCCGCAATCAACGCATCCAGCTCGCTATCGGAAAGCTGGGCCGGCAGGTAGCCCTGGATTAGGGCCACTTCGGCCTGCTCGCTCGCGACCAGGTCCGCGCGCGCACCCTTTGCATACTGGATAATGGATTCGCGCCGCTGTTTCAACATCTTATCGAGTACCGCCAGCACCTGCGCGTCGTCGAGCTCTATGCGTTCGTCCACTTCGCGCTGGTTGATGGCCGCGAGGATCAGCCGCACGGTCGACAGGCGCGGCTTGTCGCCGGCGCGCAGCGCCGTCTTCATGTCATCGGTAATCTGAGTTTTAAGCGACATACACGCACCTCACAAAACAAAACGGCGTTTTCCCTGCGGAAAGCGCCGTTCATGCATTCATCAGCGCCCGGTCTGCACCCGGGCCGATCTCAATATAGGCGCACGTGACGCGATTGCTCACGCGAAAGCTTTTTCAAGTGCCGCTTCACGGCCGCGGCGCGCTTGCGCTTGCGCTCCTGGGTAGGCTTCTCGTAGAACTCACGCCGGCGCAGCTCGGTCATCAATCCGGCCTTCTCACAGGCCCGCTTGAAACGGCGCAGGGCCGCATCGAAATGCTCGTTTTCTTTTACGCGTACGCTCGGCATGCAGCCACTACCTCGGCTTGTCTCGATACTAGGCAATCAGGGGAGTCTGAAAAGGCGGGGAATTTTACCGACCCACGTGTAAAATTGCAAAATCATGAGGGTTTTGGGCATCGAGACTTCCTGCGACGAGACCGGGGTGGCGGTGTACGACGGCACCCTCGGCCTGCTCTCGCATGCGCTCTTCAGCCAGGTCAAACTGCATGCCGAGTATGGGGGCGTGGTGCCGGAACTAGCTTCGCGTGACCATGTACGCAAGCTCCTGCCGATGGTGCGCAAGGCGCTGGCCGAGGCCCGGTCGGGCCCCAGCGACGTCGACGGCGTCGCCTACACGGCGGGGCCTGGGCTGCTCGGAGCGCTCCTAGTCGGCGCCTGCTTCGCGCGTGCGCTAGCCTTTGCGTGGAAAGTCCCGGCCGTCGGCATTCATCACATGGAAGGCCATCTGCTCGCGCCCATGCTGGAAAAGCCCACGCCCGAGTTTCCGTTCGTGGCGCTCCTGGTCTCCGGCGGTCACAGTCTGCTCGTGGACGTCAGGGGTGTGGGCCAGTACCGCACGCTCGGCGAATCGCTCGACGACGCCGCCGGCGAGGCTTTCGACAAAGTTGCCAAGCTGTTGCACCTGCCCTACCCGGGCGGCCCGGCGTTGGCCAAGCTCGCGGAGCAGGGTGTGCCCGGGCGCTTTCAATTTCCGCGGCCCATGACCCACCGTCCGGGACTCGACATGAGCTTCAGCGGGCTCAAGACCGCGGTGCTCACCGCTCAGAAGCACGCGCCCGACGATCCCCAGACCCGGGCCGATCTGGCGCGCGGTTTCGAGGAGGCTGTGGTCGACACGCTGGTGATCAAATGCGAACGCGCGTTGCAGCAAACCGGTCACCGGCGGCTCGTGGTGGCGGGTGGCGTGGGCGCGAACCGGCGTTTACGCGCGCGCCTCAAGGAGCGCGTGCAGCAGCTCGGCGGCGAGGTGTTTTATCCGCGCATCGAGTTTTGCACGGACAACGGCGCCATGATTGCCTATGCCGGCTGCCTGCGGCTCACGCCCGGGAGGCCGCACCCGAGCCACGGGGTAGTGGAGCGCTGGGCGCTCGACACTCTGGCTGCGCCGGCAACGGAGTAGAGCATGGATACGGTTTTCATCCGCGACTTACGCGTCCCGACGATTGTTGGCATCTACGAATGGGAACGGCGCATCCGCCAAACCGTGAGCCTCGACCTCGACATGAGTGCCGACATCGCGCGTGCCGCGCGCTCCGACAGCATCGATGACACGCTCGACTACAAAGCCGTCGCCAAACGTGTGACGCAGTACGTGGGCGCCGCCCAATTCAAGCTGGTGGAAACCCTCGCAGAAAAAATCGCGGACCTGGTGCGTACGGAATTTCACGTGGCCTACGTCAAAGTGACGCTGCACAAACCGGGAGCCGTGAGCGGCAGCAAGAGCGTGGGGGTCAGCATCGAGCGGGGTGTGCGGCCCGCATGACCGCGATCTTTGTCGGGATCGGCAGCAATGTCGAACCGGAGCGGCGGGTGCGCGAGGCCATCGCGCGGCTGCGCGAGCGTTACGGGGCGCTCCGGATTTCGCCCGTGTACCGCAATCCAGCGGTTGGCTTCAAGGGCGATGATTTTCTGAACCTGGTGGTAGGTTTCGCGAGCACGGAAGACGCCGCGGATGTGCACTCGGCGCTGAATGCCATTGAACGGGCCTGTGGACGCGTGCGCGGTGGCCCGCGCTTCGCGCCGCGCACACTGGACCTCGATCTACTGCTGTACGGCGAGCTCGTGGCGGATGCTCCGGTCAAGCTGCCGCGCCCGGAAATCCTCGAGTACGCCTATGTGCTTAAGCCGCTAGCTGATCTGGCGCCGGCGCTGCGCCACCCACTCACCGGCCACAGTTTCGCCGAGCACTGGCGTGATTTCCCCGGGAAAAATCAGCCACTTGCTGTCGTCACGCTGACGGGCTTATAACAGGCGCGCCCGAACCAACGAGCAGGACCATGCGCAGGTTTCTCTGGGGACTCTCGAGTGCCATCTTTGTGCTCCTGCTCTCGGCTTGCGGGGGCGGAGCAGGCAGCACCGCGACCAGTGCCCCCGGCTCTGCAAGCTGCTCGGTTACCGGCCAGAACCAGCAGATCCTCGGCATCATGCAATCTTGGTACTACTGGAACCAGTACCTGCCCACGAACGTAAACCCAGCCGCTTACACCAGCACGGACGCATTTCTCGACGCGCTGCTGTACAAACCGCTCGACCGCTACAGTTTCATTACCACCCAGGCCGCCGACCAAGCGTTCTACGGCGCCGGTCAGTACGTGGGGGTGGGCATAAGCGAGGAGATCGTCAACGGTAACCAATTGCAACTCACCGATGTGTATCCGGGTAGTCCGGCCGCCAACGCGGGTTTCGAACGCGGCGGTTACATCACTTCCGTCAACGGCACACCGGTTGCCACCCTCATTGCCAACAACCAGTTGGACGCCGCCATGGCCAATGCCACGGTGGGCGCCCAGTTAACCCTCGGCTACCAGGCACCGTCCGGCGCCACTCAAACGGTAACCCTCGTCGAGGCAGTCGTGACACAACCCAATGTTTCGTTGGTGCAGAGTATCACTGCCGGCGGACGCAAGGTGGGCTATTTCTTTTTTCAGAATTTCATCACGCCGTCCACCGATCAGTTGCAGCAGGCTTTCCAAACACTGCAAGCCGACGGCGACAACGAACTCATCATCGACGAACGTTACAACACGGGCGGGCTGCTCTCGGTAGCGCAATTCCTCGGCTCGCTGATCGTGGGCAACGGTGACTCTGGCCAGGTATTCGCCACCCTGAATTACAACAGCCAGCACAGCGACCAGAATCAGACACTCGATTTCCAAAACGTGAGCAATGCGCTCAACCTGAATCGCGTGGTATTCATCACCACCGGCTCCACGGCCTCGGCCAGCGAACTCATCATCAACGCCCTCAAGCCTTATATAGACGTGGTCACGATCGGCAACGATACCTATGGCAAGCCAGTCGGGGAAAACGGCTTCAATTTTTGCAGCTACGTGCTCTATCCGATGACCTTCAACATGCTGAACGCCGCGGGCGACGGCAATTACTTCAACGGCATTGCGCCCAGCTGTCCGGCAGTGGACGACCTGAATCACCCCCTTGGTGACCCCGACGAAGCTTCGCTTGCGGAGGCCTTGTACTACATCGCCAACGGAAATTGCGGTCCGAACGCCGCGCAAGCCGCGCGGGATTTGGCGCGGGCCGCGGCCTTCCAGCCCCCACCGCGAGCCTACGGCTGGCGCAGTCTGCTGCGCGCGTATTGAGCCGAGCCGCAGGCCGCTGCGGGTAAAATGGCGCAGCCCGTCAAGACCTGAGCACGATTTTTCGGCTCAGCAAGCGCGGTCGCCGCTGGAGACCATTTTGGAAGCACCGAACCCCCTCGACTTTTACGCAGTCCGCCATCTGCTCGCGGAAGACGAGCAATTGGTTGCGGACAGTACCGCTCGTTTTGTCGACGAAAAGGTGCTGCCGATCATCGGCCAGGCCTTCGAAGAGGCGCGCTTTCCCAAGGAGCTGATCCCGGATATCGCGGCACTCGGCCTGCTCGGAAGTTCCATCCAGGGTTACGGCTGTGCGGGCCTGAACAGCGTGGCCTACGGCCTGATTTGCCAGGAACTCGAACGCGGCGACTCCGGCATGCGCAGTTTCGTGTCGGTGCAGTCCTCGCTGGTGATGTACCCAATCTTCACCTTCGGTTCTGAGGAGCAAAAGCAGCGCTGGTTGCCCGCCATGGCGAAAGGCGAGGCCATCGGGTGCTTCGGCCTCACCGAGCCGCACGGCGGTTCGGATCCCGCCAACATGAAAACCCATGCTGAAAAACGCGGCAGTGATTGGGTACTGAACGGCGCCAAGATGTGGATCACCAACGGCACGATTGCCGACGTGGCCGTGGTCTGGGCCAAAACCGACCAGGGTGTGCGCGGGTTTCTGGTCGAAAAAGGCATGCACGGTTTCGCTGCGCCCGAGGTGCATCACAAGATGTCATTGCGCGCCTCGGTCACCTCGGCGCTGTATTTCGACAACGTGCACGTGCCGGACGCGAATATGTTGCCAAAGGTCAAAGGACTGCGAGGCCCCTTGTCCTGTCTCGATCAGGCACGCTACGGCATTACTTGGGGCGCGATCGGCGCCGCGCAGGCCTGCCTGAAAGAAGTGCTGGAATACACCCAGACCCGCCAACTCTTTGGCCGGGCTCTGAACCACAATCAACTCGTGCAAGTGCGCATGGCGGAGATGGTGCGCAAGATCACCGGCGCGCAGCTTTTATGCTTGCAACTTGGGCGCCTGAAAGACGCGGGTAAACTGCATCCGAGCCAGGTGTCACTCGCCAAGTGGAACAACGTGCGCATGGCGCTCGACATCGCACGCGATGCACGTGACATTCTCGGCGGCGCCGGCATCACCACCGAATTCTGCCCCATCCGCCACGCGCTCAATCTGGAATCGGTCATCACTTACGAAGGCACCGAGTCCGTGCACCAGCTGGTAATTGGCAAAGAGATTACCGGCGTCAATGCATTCTGAACAGGGAGTGAGGACTGAGCGATGGGACCCATGTTCCTCTTCCCCTCACGCTCTCACTCCTCACTCCCTCTCCAGAGGAAGCGTAGGCAAACACTCCGGAATTTCCGTTATCCATGAGTGACAAACACAGCAGCTCCGCCGGAATTGCCCGCGTCGCCACCCGCGCCGTCAACCGCGCGGAGATCGTGGACCGGAATTTCATCCGCTGCGTGCAGGAGTGGAACGGTACACCGGCGCGCCGACTCGCGGACGCCGACTCCGTCCGCGCCGGCGTGGCACTGACAGTCAGAGATTTCAGAGAGCTGTTCGAGTCGCAGATGTTGTCACGGCACCTCGATCTCGAAGCCCGCGCCATGCGCGCGCGCAGCGAGGGCTTCTACACCATCGGGAGTTCCGGCCACGAAGGCAACGCTGCGCTGGGCAGGGTCACGCGCCCGACCGACATCGCCTTCCTGCATTACCGCAGCGGCGCGTTCATGCAGGAGCGTGCGCGCAAGCTCGGCATCGACATGGTGTACGACACGGCTCTCTCGCTCGCCGCGTCCAGCGAAGACCCGATTTCCGGAGGCCGTCACAAGGTCTGGGGTTCGGTACCGCTGTGGGTGCCGCCGCAGACTTCCACGATCGCCAGCCACCTGCCGAAGGCTATGGGCACGGCGGTCGCCATCGGTCAGGCGCAACGCATCGGCGCCAAGCTGCCGATTCCGGAAGACAGCATCGTGGTCTGCAGTTTCGGCGATGCCAGCGCCAACCATTCGGCGGCGCTCGGCGCCATCAACGCGGCGCAGTGGACCGCGTTCCAGAAACTGCCCTGCCCAATCCTGTTCGTTTGCGAAGACAATTCCCTCGGCATTTCGGTGAAGACACCTGCCGGCTGGATCGCAGCAAGTTACAGTGACCGCCCTGGACTCGAATACATCGCGGCCGACGGCACCGACGTCGTGGAGGTGTACGCAAAAGCACAACAGGCGGTTGACTACTGCCGCCGCACGCGCCACCCGGTGTTCCTGCATCTGAAACTCGTGCGCCTGCTGGCGCACGCCGGGACTGACGCCGAGACCGAGTACCGCTCCGCCGCCGAACTCGACGCCGACGAAGCCCACGATCCGCTGCTCGTGTCCGCGCGCATTGCCCTCGCGGCCGGTATCTACACGCCCACCGCGCTGCTCGCCCAATACGAAGCGGCGCGTGCGCGCGTACAGGCGGCCGCCAAGCGAGCCGCGGGGCGACCCAAGCTCGCGAGCGCCGCCGAGGTCATGGCGCCACTCGCGCCCTACCACATCGCAGAGGTGAACGCCGAAGCCGTGCGCATACCCGCCAAGTCAGCGCGGCTTGCAGCCTTCGGCAGCGAGGCCGAGCTACCCGAAAACCTGCCCCCGCACCACCTTTCTATCCAGATCAACCGCGCGCTGTTCGATCTCATGGCGAAGTATCCCGAGATGACCGTGTTCGGCGAGGACGTGGCACAAAAGGGTGGTGTTTACACCGTGACCTCAGGTTTGTACCGAACCTTCAAGGGCCAGCGCGTATTCAATACACTCCTCGATGAACAGACGATTCTCGGCCTGGCACAGGGCGCGGCGCACTTGGGGCTACTGCCGTTTCCCGAAATCCAATACCTCGCGTATTTCCACAACGCCTGCGACCAGATCCGGGGTGAGGCCGCCTCCCTGCAATTTTTCTCCCAGGCCCAATACCGGGACGGCATGGTGGTACGGATCGCGGCGCTCGCTTACCAGAAAGGCTTCGGCGGACATTTTCACAACGACAACAGTTTCACTGCGCTACGCGATATCCCAGGGATTGTGGTTGCCTGTCCAGCGCGTGGCGACGACGCCGCCATGATGTTGCGCACCGCAGCGGCGCTCGCGAAGGTGGATGGCCGTGTGGTGTTGTGGCTCGAGCCGATCGCTCTCTACATGGCCAAGGACCTGTACACGCATGGAGATAAGGCTTGGCTGAGCGCGTATCCCGCGCCGGATCGGGCCGTGCCACTCGGCGAAGGCCGCGTCTACAACCCGAGGGCCAAGGATTTGTTGATCGTCACCTTCGGCAATGGCGTGCCGATGTCGCTACGAGCAGCGCGCCGCCTGCAACAAGCTACGGGCAAACAGGCGCGCGTGCTCGACCTGCGCTGGCTCAAGCCGTTGAACGCTGCGTGGATCGCGCAGCACGCTGCCGAAATCGGCAAAGTGCTGGTCGTGGATGAAGGCCGCGCCACCGGTGGAATCTCCGAGGAAATCTTCACGGCTCTCGATGAGGAGGCCGGGTCGGGAATCGTCAAGCGGCGCGTCACTGGCGAGGATTCTTATATCCCGCTCGCGGCGGCAGCCAATCTGGTGCTCGTCAGCGAAGCCGAGATCCTCGCCGCGGCGACTGCTTTGGCATGAGACTCGCCGCGCCGTGCTTTTCAGCGCGTCTCGGCGAAGTGCGGATCAGTCCACGTGTAACCGTACATAAAGATACAGGCGGTGCGCGGCGCTCACGACAAATCCTGGGGCTGAGTCTTGGCCCGACGCGGCGGCACCAGGATGCGCGCCATCACCATGCCGCCTTCGTACAAAGCGTAAATGGGCAACGACAGCATGATCATGGAGATTACTTCGGGGGGTGAGAGGATCATGCCTACCACGAAGGCACCGACAAAGGCGTAGGGCCGCCACTTGCCGAGCTTGGCGGGCGTAGTGAACCCTGCCCATACCGCCAGCACGATCGCGACCGGCACCTCGAAAGCCACGCCGAAAGCGAAAAAGATCGTCAGCACGAAATCCAGGTAGGCATTGATGTCGGTCATGACCTTGACGCCGGCCGGGGCCACCGCCAACAGAAAAGCAAAGGCCACGGGAAAAAGCACGAAGTAGGCGAAAGCAACCCCAGCGTAGAAAAGCACCACGCTGATGATCAAGAGCGGGAAGAACATGCGGCGCTCGCTCTTGTAGAGCGCCGGCGACACGAAGCGCCACACGTGGTAAAGCAGGATCGGAATCGAAGCGAACAGCGCCACCACCAGCACCAGCTTGAGCGGCGTCATGAATGGCGCGGCTACCCCGGTCACGATCATGCTCGAGCCCGCCGGCAGGTGCCGGAGCAGCGGCCGTGCCACGAAATCGAATACCCGGTTCTGGATAGGCAGCAATGCGAAAAAAATCACCAAGAAAGTCGCGAGCCACCACAAAAGCCGGCGGCGCGCTTCCAGCAGATAGCGGATGACCGAACCGCTGAGTAGAGACGCGCCTGCGCCTTTATCGGGTGGGGGGCTCATGCTTGGCGCTGTCCGCGGACGGCTCGCCCGGATGGACCGCGCCGAGTGGATCGCGTACGGCGCGTTGCGCCGCCGCCGCGCTACGCCGCAACTCGTCGAGCTCCCCTTCGCGTTCGATCTGCTCGCTCAGCTTGCGCAGCACGGTGCGTGCTCGGCCCACCCACAGACCGACGGTGCGCGCCACCTGCGGCAGGCGCTCGGGCCCGAACACCACAAGCGCAATCACGATGAGGAGCGCAAACTCCCAGAAGCGACCTTCAAACATCGCAGCGTCAGTGCGGACTGTGCCCGGAATCGGAGCCCGGCTTGTCGTCCGTGGCTTTGGGCAACGGCACGGCCCCGTCTTGGCCGCTATGCATGCCCTTCTTGAAACTGCGCACTGCCTTGCCGATGTCCTCGCCGAGTTTCGGCAGCTTGGCGCTGCCGAACACCAACACTACGATAAGAAGAATCAAAAGAATTTTGCCGACACTGAGTTCCATATCTACTCCTGCGGTACCGCGCGGAGCCGCAATTACTGCAACACGGCCAAGATCAGCCGGTCGGAGGCTATTCTACCGCGGTATTCCGCGGACTATTCCGGGCCCGCGACGCGCTCCGCCGCCTGCAGCAGCGCCGCGAAGCCCCGCGGTTCAACCGGGTACGCAGGCTCGAGTACGGCGCCGGCCAAGCCTTCCGCGGCACCACAGAACTCCGCGACGTCGACAGGAGTCACGAGCCCGGCGCTCGCCAGCACCGGGATCGCTACCAGTGCGGCGAGTTCCAGTGCTGGAGCGTGGTCGTAACGGCCAGCCGCATCCGCGGCCGCATGAAAAAGGATCGCGGCGACACCTTCCTGCTGAAAACGTCGCGCGCTCTCGGCGAGCGGACGGCGCGCCGCTCGCGAGCCACCGCCGGGAACAGGTTTGCCGGCTCGGGATTCGAGGCTCATGAGGATGTGACCCGGGTAGGCGAAGCACAGATCACTCACCAGATGCGGAGTACCGGCCGCGCGCATCTCCAGCAGTACATACTCCACACCGGCGCCTAGATAGCGCTCGACATCGTCTTCGCTGCGGAAATCCCCCGCGACTTGAACCGGTACGCCGGAGTGCGTGCGCACAAGCTCACGGATCACTTCCACGCCGGCACGCTTGCCGGCATTACCGACATCGCGGTCGGTGATGTGCAAGCGCCCGGCGCCGGCCGCGGTCCACGCCGCCGCGAGTTGCAGGACATCGCCGGCGGCCGGGGTGCCCGCAGCGTCCGTGAGTCTGCCGTCTTTAAGCGCAATGGCCGGTTTCAACAGCATGAGTCACCTTGTCATGCCTGGTGGCACATTCGGGGGCCAGCGCGCTGCGCGAGGAGTTCACTGGGGGTCGGGTATTGCACATGGAGAACGCGGAATCCGGAGCGCTGATAGGCTGGGTGTGAGTTTGGCGGTCAGATAGTCGTGTGCGTCGGCGCAAGTGTAGCCCAGAGCCCCACCGGCAAAGCAAGCCTTAGCTTTGCCGCGCGGCTACCCGCAGCCAGAAGGTGACCGGCCCATTGTTCACGAGTTCCACTTGCATGTGGGCCCCAAACACGCCGACCGCCACCCGCGGATATAGGCGTTGGGCCCGCGCGCAGAGGTTGCGGAACAGACGTTCACCAAGCTCGGGGGATGCGGTGGAGGTGAAGCTCGGCCGATTGCCCTTGCGGGTATCGGCCGCGAGCGTGAACTGCGGCACCAGCAGCAGACTGCCGCCGGCAGTTCGGATGTCGAGATTCATGCGGCCCTGTGCATCCGGAAAGATTCGATACGCAAGCAGGCGTACCAACAGACGTTCGACTTGCGCATCGGTGTCGCCGGGCTCGACTGCCACGAACACCAGCAGGCCCGTGCCGATCGCCGCGACCTCGGTACCCGCAACCGATACGCAGGCGCGCGCCACGCGCTGCAGCAGGGCAATCACGCCGGCGCCAGGCGGCGGGCAAAGAGATCCGTGGCCTCGATCAGCGCCGCACAAACGCTGGGCTCGCTCGCAGCGTGTCCGGCGTCCGGCACCAGCACGAACCTGGCTTGCGGCCACGCGCGGTGCAGGCGCCAGGCTGAAACCGCAGGACACACCACATCATAACGACCTTGCACGATGATCCCCGGGATATCGGCGAGGCGCGCAGCATGGCGAATGATCTGGTCGGGTTCGAGGAAACAATTGTTGACGAAGTAATGGCATTCGATGCGTGCAATGGCCATGGCCATATCGGGGTCGGAAAAATGCTCCACGATGCTCTGGCTTGGCAGCAATGACGAGCAACGCGCCTCGAACAGCGACCAAGGCTCGGCGGCGGCGCGCCGCACCTGCAGATCGGGGCTGGTGAGGCGGCGGTAATACGCATGCATGAGATCGGCCCGTTCCACCGCGGGAATCGGCGCCACGAACTCTTCGAAATAATCCGGAAACAAGTGTTGAATGCCGTCCTGATAAAACCAGCGCAGCTCATCCGGGGTCACCAGGAAAATCCCGCGTACGATGAGCGCGAGCACCCGCTCGGGATAGATCTCGGCATACACCAGCGCAAGCGTTGAGCCCCAGGATCCACCAAATACCACCCAGCGTTCGATGCCAAGAGTTTCGCGGATGCGCTCCATGTCAGCCACCAGAGCTTGGGTCGTGTTGCCCGCGAGTTCCGCATGGGGCGTCGAACGCCCGCAACCACGCTGATCGAAGAGCACGCAACGGTAACGCCTGGGATTGAAAAACCGCCGGTTGTCGGTGGTGCAACCGCCGCCCGGGCCGCCGTGCACGAATACCACCGGCAAGCCGGCTGGATTGCCGCACTCCTCGACGTAGATTTCGTGCGGGGATTCAACCTTGAGAGTACGGGCGCTGTAGGGCTCAATCGGCGGGAAAAGCTCACGCATGCGCATGCTCCGGAAATCCAGGCGGTGTTCGGTGCCGGTCACTCGTAGATGCCCAAGGACCGATCGCCCACGAGTCGCCCTTGTAGGCCGTATCCTACACACTGCGGCGAAACCGCCCGACTGGCACCGCGCAGCGCGGATGGCAAAGTAACTCCCGCCTAATCCGCCAATGGATGGCGGGACAGGGAAGCAGGACGGACCCGGGGCGAGGCATGGATGAGCAAGGATGCTGACGCCCTTTGCGAGTTGAACACTCAATCACCTCCAGCCATGAAGGCTTTAACCCGGCGGTATCCCCGCCGGGTTTTTTATTCTGCCACGGCCCCCACGGTTTATGCTTTAATCAGCACGTTTGCTGCATTGCAATTCTGCTGGACGGACCGCGACTTGATCATGTTTCCGTTTTTTCGGCGGATTTCCGCGCACCTGGATGAATTGCGTACCGGTCAGCGCGAGGCCGCGCCCGAAGCTACGGACGACGTTGTCAAAATGGATGAATTCGTCACCCTCGCGCGCTTTGACCGGCCAATCGACGCATACATCGCCCAAGGGCGGCTCGATACCGAGGGCATCCGCACCGAGCTCTTCGACAACCACATGATGCAGATGGACGGGCTCTACTGTTTTGCACTAAGCGGCATCCGCCTGCGGGTGCGCCGCCGCGACCGCGAGCACGCACAACGCATTCTGGCCACCGATTATTCACACGATCTCGACGACGTGGATGTCGGCAAACCCGAGCACTGAAACTGTCAGAGTTCGAGCAGCGCACTGCGCTCCTTGGCGGAAGGTTCGAAGCTGCGCGCACCATAATGCTTGACGATTTCACCAACCACCTCGGCGGGTTGGTCTAGCAGTTTAAAGAGATCCAGATCGGCTGCTTCGATCATGTGCTCGACCACAAGCTTGGCCTTGATCCACTCGCCGAGGCCCCCCCAATAATCACGTCCCACCAGCAAAATCGGAATGCGCGGTGTCTTGCCGGTCTGGGTCAAGGTGAGAATTTCGCTGAGTTCGTCCAAGGTGCCAAATCCACCCGGCAATACCACGTAGGCCGAGGCGTATTTCACGAACATGACCTTGCGCACAAAGAAATGCCGGAAACTAAGCGAAATGTCCTGATACGGATTGGTATGCTGCTCGTGCGGCAGTTGGATATTGAGGCCGACGCTCTGGCCTTTCCCCGCGTAGGCACCCTTGTTGGCGGCCTCCATGATGCCCGGTCCGCCACCAGTGATTACCGAAAATCCAGCATCCGAGAGCGCGCGGCCAACTTCTTCGGCCAGTCGGTAGTAGGGGTGCTCCGGCACAACCCGCGCGGAGCCGAAAATGCTCACCGCCGGACGGATCGCGACCAGCCGTTCGTAGCCATCCACGAATTCCGCCATCATGCGGAACAGCTTCCAAGCCTCGCGGCTCAGGTTTTCACCCTCCGCGGCGGAGGGCGGAAGCGGGTCGCGAACGTCGTTCATTGGGTAATTTCCTCCTGCCATGCGTCGCATTCAGGCGGCGCGACGTGCACGCCCGCCGCCATCATTGTGAATTCCACAGCGGTATGACCAGCCCCATTTGCACATCATAATTGGTCGGGAAACGTACCGTGTCGCCGGCGACCGGCACCCCGGCGCCAAGACTGAGTTCCAGCGACCAATCCTGAAGCAAGGCAAAACGGTAACCCGCGACCGGGCGCAGCAGCCACACGTTGCCGAGCGTCGGGCCGACCCGCATATAGACCACCTGCAGCCCGGCGAACGAAGACTCGCCGCCGAAACCGGAATTGAAATTGTAGCGTGCAAAAATCCGCGCCTGCGCGCTTAGGTGGGAGGCATTCCTGCACCCTAACCCGGAGCTGCAACTCTGATAGTCGATTCGGCCCGGCCCCGCCCCGAGGCCGGCCTCCCAAGTGTCGTCGAACCAGTAGCCCAAATTGCCGACGAAGGCGTAGCTGTTCATACCTGTGGTGTAAAACCCGTTGTTATCCGGATTGTTGCTGCCGGAAAACCCTCCCTGGCCCAGCAGCATCAGATCGAGGTCGCCCGCCTGGGCCCAGGCCGCCGGCAACGCGGCAAACAGCAGTGCGCCGGTCAATACCCAGCCTGCGCAACGCACCGGGTTCATAGCGGCGTCAGGTGGGCGTAGGCAACCACCAGCCACTTGGCGCCGCTCTGGCTGAAATTCACCTGCACGCGAGCTTGGGCACCGCTGCCCTCGTAATCGAGCACCACGCCCTCGCCGAAATTCGGATGCTGCACGCGCCGTCCGAGTGCCAGCCCCAGGGGCGCCGACTCGAGCGCACTCGCACCAGGCGCGACCGGCCGCGCGAGCTGCACACGCGGGCGGATTTCCTCGAGCAACTCGGGGGGGATTTCCCGCAGGAAACGCGAGGGTGTGCCGTAACGCTCGATGCCATGCAAGCGCCGCGTCTCGGCGTAACTGAGATAGAGCTCGCGCATGGCGCGTGTCATGCCGACGTAACAGAGCCGGCGTTCCTCTTCAAGACCTTCCAGGTCCTCGCTCGCACGCTCGTGCGGAAACAAGCCGTCCTCCATGCCGCAGATAAACACCAACGGAAACTCGAGGCCCTTGGCTGAATGCAGGGTCATCAACTGTACACAGTCTTCCCAGGCATCCGCTTCGCCCTCACCGGCCTCGAGCGACGAGTGCGCCAGGAACGCCGTGAGCGGCGTGAGATTCGCATCGGGTTCTTCGGGCAGAAAGCCCCGTGCGGCGCTCACCAGCTCCTGCAGATTCTCGACGCGCGCCGCGCCACGCTCGCCTTTCTCGCCCTGGTAATAATCCACCAGGCCACTGGCATGGATCACATGGTCCACCTGCTCAAACAGCTCCAAACCGCGGATTCCTGTGTCCATGCGATCGAGCAACTGCGCAAAAGCATGCAGTGCGTTGCGGGCCCGTGCCGGCAACTCCTCGCGCTCAAACGCCACTTGCAAACTGCGCCACAAGGAGCAGCGCGCTTGGACGGCGGTCTCGCGCAGGCTCTCGAGCGTG
Organism: Gammaproteobacteria bacterium; assembly: GCA_050739335.1. GTDB lineage: Bacteria > Pseudomonadota > Gammaproteobacteria > Natronospirales > REEB76 > REEB76. Next base: position 21,651 of record JBOIBB010000077.1, on the reverse strand, counting down.
CGGTTGCCGATGCCGCGCGGCGGCAAATTCACCACCCGGTCAAACGCCGCGTCGTCATCGCGGTTTTCGAGGAGCCGCAGATAGGCAAGGGCGTCCTTGATTTCCTGGCGCTCGAAAAACCGCAAGCCTCCGTATACCCGGTACGGAATGCGCTCGGCGAGCAGCCGCTCTTCAAACACGCGCGATTGCGCGTTCGAGCGGTACAGAACCGCGACTTCGCGGCGCCTGCCACCTTCCGTCTGCCAGCGCTGAATACGGTCGATGACGAATTGTGCTTCGTCCTGCTCGTTGTAGGCCGCGTACAGGTGGATCAGCGCACCCGCGTTACCGCGCGTCCACAAAGTCTTGCCAAGCCGTGCGTGGTTGTTGGCAATCAAGGCATTTGCGGCCTTGAGTATGCTGCCCGTGGACCGATAATTTTGCTCCAGGCGAATCACCTGCGCGCCGGGGAAATCGCGCTCGAATTTGAGCATGTTCTCGACGCGTGCGCCACGCCAGGCGTAGATCGACTGGTCATCGTCGCCCACCACGAACGGCACACTCGAGCCGGCGGTGAGCAGTCGGATCCAGGCATACTGAATCGCGTTGGTGTCCTGGAACTCATCCACCAGCACGTGCCGGAAGCGCTCTCGGTAATGTGCCAGCAACGGCGGGTGCTCGCGCCACAATTCCAGCGCGCGTAGCAGCAATTCGGCGAAATCCACCAGCCCGCCGCGGCCACAGGCTTCCTCGTAAGCCTCATACACGCGCTGCAGCTGGCGTTCGACCGGATTGTCGCTATCCGTAAGTGCACGTGGCCTGAGACCATCGTCCTTACGCGCGTTGATGAACGCCTGCGCCTGTCGCGGCGGATAACGCGCTTCGTCGAGATCCAGGCTCTTGAGCACGCGCCGCACCAGACGCTGCTGATCTTCGGCGTCGAGAATCTGGAAACTCTGCGGCAATCCGGCTTCCCGCCAATGCAACCGCAACAACCGGTGCGCGAGGCCATGAAAGGTACCGACCCACATGGCGCGCAGAGGCTGTGCCAGCATCTGCTCGAGCCGGGCGCGCATCTCACCTGCCGCCTTATTGGTAAAGGTAACCGCGAGCACGGCAAAGGGCGAGAGATGCTCGACTTCAATCAGCCAGGCGATGCGGCGCACCAGCACACGGGTCTTGCCGCTGCCGGCGCCGGCCAGTACCAAGGTGGGTTTGGATGAGGTGGTGACCGCCTGCCGCTGCGCGGTATTCAGCGACTCGAGCAGACGTGTGGCATCCATGCTCGCGATTTTAACAGAGCCTCCGCGCGCCTCCGGACGCGGTACGGCCTACCGGCGACGCCGGCCGTGCAGATCTCGCGAACTGCGGTGCGCACTGAAACTAGCGCATACTTGCACCTTAGTTTCCGGACACGCTTTATGACCCCCGCAGCAGGACAGCACGACTTCGCAGCGCAGCAACACTGGCGCCTCGAAGACATTTCCTGGCAAGACGTCAACCCGAACCGCATGGCCGACCGCGAGACGCTCTTCTATCTGGTGAGCAGCGCCTCGTTCATCGAAACCGCGACTGATACCTACGCGCACAATCTGATTCAGTACTACGCGGGGGACAGCGAAGCAACCGCATGGCTCGAAGACCACTGGCAACACGAAGAGCTGCAACACGGCCGTGCACTCCGGCATTACGTGCAGACGGCTTGGCCAGGGTTCGACTGGGACACTGTTTATGCGGCATTCTTCGCAGAGTTTTCCCGCAACTGTACGCTCGAGGCCTTGGAGCCGAGCCGCTGCCTCGAAATGGTGTCACGTTGCATCGTCGAGATGGGCACCTCGAGCTTTTACACCACGCTTGGCGCCATGAGCCCCGACCCGGTGTTGCGCCATCTTACGCAGCTGATTCGCCAAGACGAGGTCCACCATTACAAGTATTTTTATCGCTACTTCCGGCGCTACCGGGCCCAGGAAGGCGTGGGCCGCTGGCGCATCTTCAAGGCCATCGTGCACCGTCTGCGCATGATCGACGGCGAGGACAGCAGCATCGCGTTCAAACACGTCTTCCACGTGCGTCACCCGGACGCCCCCTATAGCGAACACGTGTACCGGGCGTTTCAGAAGCGCGCTCGCCACCAGATGGGTAGTCGGTTTCCGCACGACATGAGCGTGAAGATGACGCTCAAACCGCTCGACCTGAATCCACGAACGCAGAAGATCGTGGCGCCATGCATCAAGCTGGTCTCACAGTGTTTGCTGTGGGGCCAGACGCCGAACCTGCTGCGTGCATGGCTACATCCTGCGTTGCGCCTGTGGCGGCGTGCGCGTGGGTATGCGCGCCATCAGTTGGCTCGGCTCACCGGCTGATCCGCGCTGATTCCACCGGCCAGGTGCGTCACTAGGGCATTCAGCAGCGAATGCTCTGCGTCGTCCTCACCGAGCACCCAAATCATGATGCCGCGCAGGTGCTCGCGCCGCGCAAAGTCCGCCTTGATGGCGAGAGATTGCGGATCATCGTAGGTGAAGAAAACTTTTTTGCTGGCGTTGTACAACCACGGCGCCTGGGCGCTCGCGCTCCAGTGCCGTACCCAGTCGGGACTCGTCAGAAATTGCGCACGCACAGTTTCCCACGGCGTTTCCGGGAAGCCACCGCTGTATTTGGAATACAGGCCCGCGTTTTGCGCCGACACGCCGGTGAAGCCGCGGCCGTAGAACGCCACTCCGAGCATGATCTTGTCCGCCGGCACGCCCTGCGATTCGTAGAACTGCACCGCCGCTTCGAGATTGTCGCGTGAGCGTTGTGGCTCGGGCGTGGGGTCGGCCGGATCGGCTGCGAGCGGGGTATTGAAACCGCTGAACGGGCTAAAGATATTGTTCATATCGTAGGTCATGACATTCAGCCAATCGACTTCGGGGACCAGGGCGGCCAAGTCGTAACTGTCGCTGACCGAATAGGCGCCGCCCTGCTGCCAGGTGCCGGCCGGCGTTGCCACGGTAAGCAGATAGTGACGTCCGGTCTTGCGGCCAAGCTCGGTAAACTGGCGACGGAACTCGCGCGCGAGCGCAGTGAAGTTCGCACGATCTTCGGGGCGCGATTCGTGGGTGCCGCCGTGCACCGGAAATTCCCAGTCCAGATCAATGCCATCGAAGCCCTGCTGCTCGACAAACAGCCGGATGCAACTGCGCGCAAAGGCGGCACGCGAAGCCGGAGTAAGCGCGAGATCAGAATACTGCGGAGCGGCATCCCAACCGCCAATCGAGAGCAACAGGCGCAGCCCGCGGTGGCGTTGGCGCAGCTTGCGCAATTCCGCAAAAGTCTGCCGTTGTTTGGCATTCGGTGCGGCGCAGAGATTCTGATCGTCGGACTCGCCAAACGCGTAAATCACGTCGCTGAGCTTGTCGGCCGGAATATCCGCAACCGGCATACGCCCATCGTAGTAGGCGGCAATCGGCGCCGCGGCCTGCGCCGGCTGCAAGAATCCGGCAAGGGCGATGAACACACCGAGCAGCGTGAGCGCCGCCCAGCGGCCAGCCGCAAGACCAGCGCCGAGATTCTCAAGGGTCCGTGTACGCATAAGCCGCTACTCCTTGGATGTGCGGTGATTGTGTCACGCCGGGTTTACGTGGGGCCATACCGCTCACCGCCAATCCAGGTTTCGCGCACATTGAATGCGCTATCCATGACGGTGAAGTCGGCACGCCAGCGGGCAGCGATCCGACCATGGGTTTTTTCCAGGCCGAGGAAATCGGCTGGATAAGTGGACGCCATGCGCGCAGCCTCGGCAAGCGGCAGGCCGAGCAGCTCGACCGCGTTGCGCACCGCATCGCGCAGCGTCAGGATCGAGCCCGCGAGCACGCCGTCCGCAGTCTCACAGGCTCCGCGGTTGACCGTAACCGGCGCGCCATTCATCGTGAATGAGGCTGCGCCGCCAGCCGCTGGCGGCATGGCGTCGGTTATCAGAAAGATTTTGCCGCGCGGTTTCGCCGCGAGCGCCACGCGCAGCGTCGCGGGATGTACGTGCCGGCCGTCGACGATCACGCCGCACCAGCTGGCCGGGTCTTCAAGCGCGGCGCCCACCGCCCCCGGCGCGCGGCTCGCGAGCGGTGACATGGCGTTGAACAAATGCGTAAAACCGCGCACGCCGCAATCGAGTCCACGACGGATGGCGGCATAGTCACCTGCGGTATGCCCCGCGCTCACAATCACCCCAGCGTCCACCAGACGGCGCAGGAATTCTTCCGGAACGCGCTCGGGAGCAAGCGTCATGAGAGTGCGACCGCGCGTCAGCGAGCCCGCAACGGCGGTCTCGGCCGCGTCGGGCGCGCGTAGCAGGCTCGCGTCATGGACGCCTTTGCGCTGCGGCGCGAGATAAGGCCCTTCGAGATGGATGCCGAGTACCCCCGGGACTTCGGCGGCGATCGCCGCGTCTACCGCGTGCAGCGCGCGCTGCATGTGCTCGGCCGGAGCGCTGATGAGCGTCGGCAGGAGCGCGGTGGTGCCGAAGCGGCGATGCGCCGCGGCGATCGCGCGAATGCCGGCGAGATCGGACGCGTCGTTGAACAGCACACCACCCCCGCCATTCACTTGGCAGTCAATGAATCCAGGCAGCAGCGCGCAACCGCCGAGATCGTGCGGCTCGCTGCCGCGCAGGCGCGAGTCATTTGCCGGCAACACGGCCGCAATACGCGCGCCCTCGATGAGCACGCCACAATCGTCGCGCCACCCTTCGGGCGTCAACACGCGCGCGTTTACGAGCGCGCTGCTCACAGGGTCTCGGTGACCTTGCGAAGATACGGTGGCGCGTCGGGATCGCGGCCACGCGCCAGCGCGAGTGCGTTGGCCACGCGGTAGAAGCTCTGCACCATGAGAAGCGGTGCGCATAGGGGATGCGGAGCCCCGGCGAGCGGTAGGGCATCCGCGTGCGTGTCGCCCGGCAGCGCAGTCCAGACCCGCGCCCCGCGGGCGCGAAATGCGCCTGCAGTCTCCAGGGTGTCAGGGAGGGCGGCATCTTTTTCCGCGAACATCAGTACCGGGAATCCTGCACCGATGAGCGCCATCGGGCCGTGCTTCACTTCGGCGCTGCTGAAGGCCTCGGCATGCAGGCCGCAGGTCTCCTTGAGCTTGAGCGCCGCCTCCTCGGCGGCGGCCAGCATCAGCCCGCGCCCGAGCACAAAGGCATGTTCGGCGCGGGTGAGCCCCGCAACCAGCGCCGACCAGTCCAGCGAAAATGCGCGCTCGAGTGCTGCCGGCACAGCTTCGAGCGCCGTCTGCAAAGCCGCATCCTCCTTCCAGAAGGCGAGCAACTGCAGAATCGCGCTTAGACTCGCGATGAAGGTCTTGGTGGCCGCGACGCTGCGTTCCACGCCGGCGCCGAGCGGGATCGTGAGCTCGGCGAGTCCGGCAAGCGTCGAGTGCTCATGACTGGTGAACGCCACCACCTGGGCGCCGGCACGGCGTGCCGCGGCGGTGCAGTGCAGCAGATCGGGGCTCTCGCCGGACTGCGAGATCACGAGATACAGCGCGCCCGCGAGTTGCGGCGTAACCCGGTAGAGCGAGGTTACCGACGGAGGCGCCGATGCCGTCACCAGCCCAAGTTGGGTCTCGATGGCGTATTTGGCAAAGGTCGCGGCATGATCCGAACTGCCGCGCGCGCAGGTCACCACGAAGCGCGGCGGCTGCTCGCGTAACCGCGTGGCAAGCCGCGCGAGCCGGTCCGAGTTGCCCGCAAGCTGCGCTGCGACCACGCGCGGGGCATCGGCCGCTTCCGCGTACATCAGGCTCGACTCCGGCAGCTTGGATGCGCGCGCCATCTACTCGCCCTGCAATTCGGCCACAAAATCGTAAGCATCGCCCCGGTACCAGGAGCGCGTGAATTCCACCAAACGCGCGTCGGCGAGAAAGCTGCGCCGCTCGATTGCGAGGGCGGCACTCCCGGCGGGCAGTTGCAGCAGGTCCGCTTGTTCGGATGTGAGATTCACGGCGCGCAAGCGCTGCAAGGCACGCACCGGACGGCAGCCCAGGGTTTCGAGAACCGCGTAGAGCGAATCCTTTACCAGTGCCGGATCTGCGAGCAGCGCCTCGGGTACTGCACTGCGCTCGATCGCGAGGGGCGCGTCGCCGGCGTAACGCAGCCGGTAGAGCCGCACTACGCGGCTACCCGGCGAAAGATTGAGTGCCATGGCCTCGTCCGGCGTGACCTCGCCCACAGAACGCTCAAGAAACTCCGAGCGCGGGTGCAAACCACGGGCCTCGAGATCTTCGGTGAAACTGCTGATCTTGGAGAGCGGCTTGACGATGCGCTCGGCGACGAATGTGCCGGCGCCACGCCGCGGCACCAGGACACCGTCGCGCACCAGACCCGCCAAGGCTTTGCGCACTGTAACCCGCGAGAGCTCGAGCTGCTCCGCGAGGTCGCGCTCGCTTGGCAGCACTTCGCCGGGACCCAAATCCCCGGCCTCTACATGATGGCGCAGCAAACGTTCGAGGCGCAGGTAAGCCGGCGCGCTTGCGCTTGCCGTGCGCAGGAAGTCGATACGCAGGTCTGTAGTCATGAAGTAATGATACCACTTAGATACCTGTATCACTTAAAGCAAGGCTTATAATATTCAATAGGTATTATTGTGGTGCTTTTTGGATATGGCTGTGAACGTTATAGAACCGTTTGATCTGGTCATCTTCGGAGGCACCGGTGACCTTGCGATGCGCAAGCTTCTGCCCGCGCTCTATCGACGTTTCCGCGGCGGTCAGATGCCGGCTGGCGCCCGTATCATCGGCGTGGCACGTGAGCCCCGGTCGGCTGAGGCCTACCGCGCGGCCGTGCGCACGCGTTTGCTGGACGTACTGCCCGAGGGCGACGTACACGGACTCGACGAGTTCCTCGGGCGGATCGAGTACTGTGCGCTCGACGTCCAATCGGACTCGGGCTGGCAGGAATTCACGTCGACTTGTGGTACCGACGGCGCGCGCCGGCGGGTTTTTTATCTCGCCACCAGTCCCGCGCTGTATGCGGAGATCTGCACGCATCTCGGCGAGCACCGGCTCAACGGCGCCCATACCCGGGTAGTCATCGAAAAACCCATCGGCCACGACTTGGTGAGCGCGCGCGTCATCAACGCTGCGGTCAGTGCAGCCTTCGGGGAAAGCCAGACTTTCCGCATCGACCATTACCTCGGCAAAGAAACCGTGCAGAACCTGCTGGTGCTGCGCTTCGGCAACGGCTGGTTCGAGCCGCTGTGGAACGCCGCGCATATTGAGCGCGTGCAAATCACCGTGGCCGAGACCGGCGGTGTGGGCCAGCGCGGCGCGTATTACGACGCCACCGGCGCGTTGCGCGACATGCTGCAAAACCACTTACTGCAATTGTTGTGCCTTGTGGCGATGGAACCGCCGGCCTCACTCGCAGCGGACGCGGTGCGCACCGAAAAACTCAAGGTGCTGCGTGCGCTGCAACCCATTGATGCGCACAACGTCGCGGCGCAGAGCGCGCTCGGACAATACCGGGCCGGCGTGAGTGCGGCACTCGCGGTGCCGGGCTATCTCGAGGATGTCGGCAAGCCCGCCTCCAGCACAGAGACATTCGCGGCGTTGCGCACGGCGGTCGGCAATTGGCGCTGGGCGGGCGTGCCGTTCTATCTGTGCACCGGCAAGCGCCTGGCGCAACGCCTGTCGGAAATTACCGTGAGCTTCCGCCAAGTGCCGCACTCAATCTTCCCGGGAGCGATTGCCCCGAACCGTCTGGTCTTGCGGTTGCAGCCCGACGAAAGTGTAAAGCTCTGGCTCATGGTCAAATACCCGAACAGCGACGAGCTGCGCCTGCGCCCGGCAGCGCTCAACCTGAGCTTCGCGACCGCCTTCGGCGGGTACCCGCTGGATGCCTACGAGCGGCTGATTCTGGATGTGTTACGTGGCGACCAGACGCTCTTCAAACGCCGTGATGAAGTGGAAGTCGCGTGGGAGTGGATCGATCCGATCACGCGTGCCTGGGCCGATTCCGGGGCGGCGCCGCTGCCCTACGCGGCCGGGACTTGGGGCCCCACAGCTGCGGCGGAATTTCTCGGTGTGCCCGGCCCGGCGTCCGGGGGCCCACTCAGCTGAGCGGGCGCGGCGGCGCCGTCGATCCGCGCACCACAAGTTCGGGGCTGAAGCCGGCATTGGCGAGCTGGGGGTCCTCTCCCCGTAACTGCGAAATCAGGAGCTGCGCTGCGCGCCGGGCAATGCTTTCGGTCGCCTGGCGCGCCGTGGTCAGTGCCGGCCAGGATTGACGGGAAAACGGACTGTCTTCAAAGCCAGCAATCGAGAGATCGTAGGGCACGTTCAGGCCGGCGACGCGCGCTGCCGCAAGCACCCCGGCCGCGATCTCGTCGTTCGAGCCAAAGATCGCGGTCGGCGGGTGCTCGAGTGCAAACAGCTGGCGGGCACCGCGAAAGCCATCATCGAAAGTGTAATCGCCATCCACCACCAGTTGCGGATCGAAGCGCACGTGATAGGCGCGCAACGCGTCTTCGTAACCCCTGAAGCGTTCCGGACTGGAGCGGTGCTTCTTGCCGCCCCACAAAAAGCCGACGCGGGTATGGCCGAGCTGGATCAGGTGCTCGGTGATGTCATAGGCGGCATCGCGATCGTTGACGAATACGCAGGGGTAGCCGTCGCCCGGATCCGCTGCCGCGGAAATGATGCGCACCAGCGGGATGTGGCTGGCGGCGAGCACCTGCAACAACTCCAGCTGTTCGGACATCGGCGGCGCCAACACCAGCCCTGCGAGCCGCGCGCGCCTCACAAGCTCGGTGAGCTCCTCCGCCAGATCCGGTGCGCTCGAATCGCAGGGGTGAATCTGTAATCCATAACCGGACTCACGGCACTCGCTGAGCACGCCGTTCTGCACGTTGATGACGTAATGCGCATTGGGGTTGTCATACACCAGACCGATGGCATAGGCCTTGGCGCTGCGCAGGCTGCGGGCCGAGAGGTCCGGCCGATAGCGCAGCTCGTTGATGGCTTGCAACACGCGCGCGCGCGTGTCCTGGTGCACCGCCGTCTCGTGATTAATGACTCGCGATACGGTTTTGGTGGAAACCCCGGCGCGCAGCGCGACATCTTTTATCGTGGCGGCGTTCATCACGCTCCCAGCATGGCAGTTCTGGACCTTGGCGGAATTGGACAGCAACCCTCGAAGCCGGGCTGCGGATGGAGATCAATCGTAGCAGTCTCCGTGCGGCGTGCGCATCACAACGAGACATCCGCATTTGGAATCGCGCCTGCGCGTGCCGGCGTCGATTTTGCCAATCCCGCACGCTGGCCGTACACGCCGTAAAACAGGATGTACAGGTAGCAGGGCACCATCAACACCATAAACGCGAGCTGAAAGTTGATGTGCAGTTTCAGGTGTACGAAGAGCTGTGGAATCACGGCACCGCCAGCAATGGCCATGATCAGGAACCCCGAACCAAGCTCGGTGCGCCGCCCGAGCCCGCGGATCGCGAGCGGAAAGATTGCCGGCCACATCATGGCATTAGCGAAGCCGAGTGCCGCCACCAGCAGTACCGAGGTAAACCCCGTAGTTAGCCACGCACCTAACGTCAAGAGCACGCCAAGCACCGCGGAGCCGGCCAGGTAGCGCTCCTGGGAGAAAAAGCGCGGCGTAAGGAAAAACCCCAACGCATAACCTATGAGCATGGCGAGCATGGTCAGGAAAGTAAAGTGTGCGGTCTCGCCGAGCGGCAATCCGAAGCCCTGACCGTAGGTGCCGATGGCGTCGCCGGCCATGACCTCCACGCCGACGTACAAGAACAGGCACACCACACCCAACCAGAAATGCGGGACACGCCACAGGCTCGCGCGCGCGCCGGGAGCTTCGCGGTTCGCACCTTCGGAGGCTATCTCCGGCAGGGCCGAACGCAGGATCCAGATTGCCAGCAGCACCAGAATCACCGCCATGACGATGTACGGCAGCCGCGCCTGTGCCGCGAAGCTGTTCAGCACGGCATCCCGGGCAGCCGGGGTGGCCGCCGCCTTGACCTGAACGTCGATCTTGTCGATGCCGTGCAATACCAGAGCCCCGATGACCCAGGGGGCAATCGCGCCCGCGCCCTTGTTGCAGATCCCCATGACCGCGATGCGTCGCGCGGCACTTTCGATCGGCCCGAGAATGCTGACGTAGGGGTTGGCGGCAGTCTGCAGCAAGGCGAGGCCGGCGCCGATCACGAACAGGCCGGTGAGCACTCCGGCGTAATCGCGCAGCGGCGCGAACTGGCTGAAAAGCGCTGCGCCGATCGCCATGAAAAACAGCCCCAAGGCCATGCCGCGCTTCATGCCGATGCGCTTGAGCACCGCCGAGGAAGGCAGAGCCAGAACGAAATACGAGATGTAGAAAGCCGCAGGCACCAGGAACGCGTAGGTATCTGGCACCTGGAACGCCAGCTTCGAAAAGGTGATGAGCGGCCCGTTCAACCAAGTTACGAAACCGAAAATGAAAAACAACACGCCGATGATCAACATCGGCAGCCAGTAACTCGATACGTTGCGGATCTCGGCTACGGGGTTGGTGGGCATCTGGGTACTCCGGTCACTCGATTGTCCCTATATGCGACAAAAATGTCCTATAGGTCAAGGACAAGCTGCTGGGGCTTCGCTGTCAGCCACAATCTGTCGACGGTGTCAGACATCGTGTGGGCGTTATTGCGCTGGCACCGCCATGCGATAACATCCTATGTAACCTATTGACATAAATGACGTTTCATAAATTGCATACATAAGCTGTACGGAGCCCTATAAACGCTTCGTGGTGCTGCGAAAACAACAAAACGGTGATTCTGAGACACTATTGACAACGTTGTCATTTTAATTTCAAACTCTGGCCGAGACATTAATCGATCCGCCCCTAACGGAGGGAGAACGCGTGTGTTGCGGCCAGTCCGGCAAATTATTCCAGAACCCATGAGCGCCGCCGACACGCCCTTCCTCACGGCCGACGTGGGTGGCACGCACGCACGCATCGCCCTGATGCGCACCGACCACGACGCCCTGTCGATGCTCGCCTACCACAAGTACCTGTGCGCGGACTATCCGAGTCTCGGCGCAATCCTGCAGGACTTCATCGCCACACGCGTGCACGAGCCGCCGCACACGTGCACTCTCGCCTGCGCGGGCTACCTGCAGGACGGCATGGTGGTCAATTACAACCTGCCTTGGCAGGTCTCGATGACCGAGTTGTGTTCCACGCTCGGTATTGAACGCATCTCCGTGATCAATGATTTCGAGGCCGTAGCGCACGCCGCACGCTTCGTCGACGCGGCAAAAACTTTGCAGCTGGGCGGACCACATCAGGCCGCCGGCACCCTGGTCGTGATCGGCCCGGGCACCGGGCTCGGCTCCGCGGTATCCATACCTGCCAAGCCGCACGATTTGGTACTCGCTACCGAGGCCGGTCAAATGAGCCTGGCGCCGGATACGGAGATCGAGCGTGAAATCTTGGCGCGGCTCGCGGGCGATCTGCCTTACGTGTCGTACGAACGAGTGCTGTGCGGACCGGGATTGGTCACGCTTTACCGGGCACTGGGCCAGATCCGCGCCATGCCCGCCACGCTTTCCACCCCCGAAGCCGTCACGGCATCCGCGCTCGGACGCTCCGACCATCTCGCCGAAGAAACCCTGCAGGTGTTCTGTGCTCTCCTCGGCAGCTACGCCGGCAACCTGGCCCTGGCCTACGGAGCACGCGGCGGCGTGTACCTGACCGGCGGAATTCTGCCCGCCATGCGCGGGTTTCTCGCACACAGCCATCTCATGCCGCGTTTTCTCGCCAAAGAGCGTATGCGCGGATTTCTCGAACGTATCCCCGTCAAGCTGCTCGAACAAAACCAGCTCGGGGTGCTCGGCGCGGCACGCTGGCATCTGAGGCAGCGCAAGACATGAAGCTTTGGACTGGCAACGCGGCTGAGCCGCGCACAATTTCTCTTCGGCGGTGCGACGCGCAGGCATGCGTCGCACCGCCTTCAACTGGGCCCACACTTGGAGGAAAAATGCCATGAGTTACCGCAACATGTTGATCACAATGGGGCTGCTTGCGGCGCTGGGATTTGGCGGTAGAGCCGCGGCGCAGGGCCCATCTCCACAGCCGGGTGCGACGCCCGGCCCCGACAACGCCGCTGCCAGTGGCCCGCAAAGCAGCAGCAATCAGGCCACCCAAGCACCGACTTCGGTATCGCTCAGCGCGGTCTCGGTGGTCGGCATTCGCGCAAGCTTGGCGCGATCGCTGGTAGTCAAGCAAGAAGCCAACGCCATTGTGGATGTCGTCACTGCGGAGGACATCAACAAATTCCCGACCACCAATATCGCCGAGTCGTTGGCCCTGATTCCGGGTGTCACTCTGGATCAGAGCATGCCCGCGACGCAGCGCGTAAGCGTGGACGGCCTGGATCCGAGCCTGAACATGAGCCTTCTGGACGGCCATCCGGTAGCGCAAGCCATGTGGCTGTTCGGCGACCAGCCGAACCGCGGCTTCAATTTCTCGTTGTTGCCTGCGAATCTGGTGAGCAGCATCGAGGTGTTCAAAAGCCCCGAGGCGCGCCTCCCGGCGGGGAGCCTTGGCGGCCTGATCGTCATGCACACGCTGGAGCCCTTGGACCTGAAGTCCAACACCTTTTCCGGCTCCGCTGGTTACAACTACAGCGCACTTGTGAGTCAAGGCAAACCGAACGCTTCGCTGTTTTACAGCATCAAGAACGATTCGGGTACTTTCGGCGTCGACATCTCGCTCGGCCATTACGAGCAAGTGATTAGCCGGCAGGGCATGGAAAATTACGGCTACTCGACGGTCAACAGCATCGCGGCGCAGAACCCCGCAATAGCAGCCGAAGTAGCCAACGGCACATTGCAGGGTACGGACATGATGCCGAATCAACTTTCGGCAGCCAACTTCAACCAAGTGGAACGGCGCAACTCGATATTCACCAATATCCAGTTCAAACCCAGCGACAACTTCGAAACCACGCTGTCACTGATGTACATGTTGGATAACTTGCAGAACACCAATCAGTCAACCTACGCTTGGGCGGCACTGCGTCCCAAGGGCATCACCAGCCTCGGCGACGTGATGAACGGCATCGTGACTGAAGGCGCGAGCGTCGCGGGACCGGGCACGGTCTGCCAAAACGATACCGCCGGCGCCTGCGGTCAGGATGCACTTACGCTTTCCGACAACTTCGCGCGCGGCTCGGAAATCACCACCAAGGGCTTCGACTGGCGCACCAAATACACCGACAATCTCTGGACTATCGCCACCCAACTCGGCGTGAGCAACTCCACCAACCCCATCAGCCAGGTGTTGAAGGAAATCGCCTACGAAGACAGCTTCAACTGGAACATGGGTCAGGGTTTCACGTTCACCAATCCGGCCACCGCCAACAACCCGAACTACTGGGCGGACTATGGCTGGGGTGGCAACCATTCGCTGCTGCCCTACGCCGCGCGTGACAGCTACGGACAGGTGGACTTCACGCGTAGTCTGGACGGTTTCTTCAACGAGTTGCTGTTCGGAGTGCGCTACGCAGGTCACTGGGAAAGCCAATCCGAGTTCGTGTACGGAGGCTTCCCGGCGGTAACGCTCAATCAGATCGGTTACGGCGGGCTCACCAATATGCAGGGCGCATCGGATCTCGGGCTGTCCTCGAGCATGGTTTCACATGTGCAGACCGCTGGATACGGCGCCATCATGAATACCAATGCGTTCTCCAACACCGCGAATTATCCGAACAGCCCCGACGGCAACTCGCTCTACGACAACACTTGGAACGTGGTGCAGGAGAACTACGCCGGCTACCTGCAGGCGAATTTCTCCGCCGGTCCGGTACGCGGCAACATCGGCGCACGCGTGGTGCAAACCCACCTGCGTTCGCAGGGCTTCAACGTGCCCGGCGACTGCGCGGCCAAAGACTCTTACCCCTGCAACTTCCCGGCGGGATTCGGCTGGCAGACTTTAACCAGCACGCATACCAACCTGCTGCCGGCGCTGAACGTTGCCTATGACATTGCCCCGGATCTGGTTTTGCGCGGCGCAGCCTCGGAGACGATTGCCTATGCGCCGTACAACCAGTTGGCGCCCTATTTCGAAGCCAACGACACGGTGCTCACCGCGGCCTCCGGCAACCCCAACCTGAGCCCCTACAAGTCGGTGAACCTGGATGAGTCGCTCGAATGGTATTTCGCGCCGGGATCCGTGCTCGCCGGTTCTTTGTTCTACAAGGACGTCAAGAACTATATCGTCAACCAGGCGGTGTTCCAGCAGCGCATCAACGGCTCTTGGACCTTGCCGGGTTACCTGAACTCGACCGGCAGTGCGCAGATTGCGGCGGGCTTGTGCACCCCGACGGGCCTGTGCAACTACAGCGTGACCTCGCCGGTGGACGGAGGCCATGCCACCGTCAACGGCTTCGCTGTCGCCTACCAGCAGCAGCTTCCGTCGGACTTCGGCTTGCGGGCGAATTACACCTATTCGAACGCCCAAACCAGCAGCGGTCAGCCGATGCCCTACAACTCGCTGCAGTCGTTCAGCGTGAGCCCGTACTACGAGAACGGTCCGTTCAGTGCCAGTATTTCCTACAACTGGCGCAGCGGCTATGTGGCCGGCGGCTACGTGGCCGGCGCGGCGCCGACCAATACCGCGTCGTACAAGGAACTCGGTGCACAGGTGGGCTACGCGATCAATGACAACTGGTCGGTGAATTTGAGCGGTATGAACCTGCTCAATTCAACCTACTACCAGTTCCTCGCGAACCCCACGCAACTTGCCCAGGAATACAAGACCGGTCGCCAGTACCTGCTCACGGCTTCGGTCAAGTTCTGATCGCACTTCCCGACCCCCGTCCGTGCCGTGCAAACGGTGCGGACGGGGGTTTATTTTCTTCGGAGTTAAGGACGCACGCCCCGCGGCAGCGGATACCTGGACTCAGGCCAGGGAATCGGATGCTGTTGCTGGATGCGTACGAGCGTCAGTACTGGCACGACTTCGATGCCCAGCTCCGCGAGCCGTGGCAACTCTTGTCTCAGCACCGTGAGCGTCGCAGGCCGCGGATGGCCGATGGCTAGCGCGTATCCCTTGTCACGTGCAATGCCGAGCAAACGCTGGACCTCGGCACGCACGGCGGTCTCGGTATTTACATCGTCCAGAAATACATCACGGCGCGCGGCCGGTACGCCATTTTCCCGCGCAATTTGGTAGGCAATACTGCCGGCCGTCGTATAGCTGTCGACGAAATACAAGTGTCCGATCCTGTGCAGGGTCTGCATGATCCAGGCGAGATCGCCGGGATGCATGCTGATGAGGCTGCCTTCGTGGTTGTTGACTCCGCTCACATGGGGAATCGACGCCAGGTCCCCGCGCACCGTGCGCTGGATATCCGTTTTGCGCATGGGGAGCGTGATGCCGCCCGGCCCGAGCGGCGCGTCATCCAGCGCCTCGAGCGGCAGGTGCAGCAACACTTCCTTGCCGCGGGCATGACAGAGGTCGGCGATCTCCACCGCGTAACGCGTATGCGGCAGGATCGCACAGGCCACCGGACCGGGGAGCTGCGCAACACTTCGGCCCGCCGCCAGCGAATTGCCAAGATCATCGATGATGAACGCGACCACGGGGCGCGTGGCTGCAAATGCCGAACCCACCCAGAGCGCGAGCGCCACCGCAAGCGCCGCGGGCCACCGGGCGCAGTCTGTCATCCGGCGCTGGCCGCGAGCCGCATGCCCTTCAGCACGTTCAGCGCCTCATAGAGCTGAAAGTCCGTGTGCGCGAGCTTGAGCGCCGCCGGTGCGCCAGCAGCAGTCTCGGGCGTTGGCGATTGATTGGCGAGATGCCCGGGCAGGTTCGCTTCGGTGTAATCGCTGTCCGAGGCGGCTGAGGCCGCGAGCGTGAATTGCGGCACCACGATGTTCGGCTTGATGCCCTCGGCCTGAATCGAGTGGCCGTTCGGCGTGTAGTAGAGCGAGGTCGTGAGCTTGATGGCCTCGCCCTCGGGCAGTGGAATTACGGTTTGCACCGAGCCCTTGCCGAAAGTCTGGGTGCCGAGCACCAGCGCCCGGTGATTGTCCTGCAGGGCGCCGGCGGTGATCTCCGCGGCCGAGGCGGTGCCGCCGTTCACCAACACCACGAGTGGTGCGCCAGCGAGGATATCCCCGGGCGTCGCGCGGCGGACAAAATTTGAGTCCGGGGCACGCCCCTTCGCAATCACGATGATGCCGCTGTTCAGAAGCGCATCCGACACCGAAACCGCGGCATCCAGCAATCCACCTGGATTATTGCGCAGGTCGAGAACCAGCCCCTCGAGTGGCGCGCGATTGCCGCGCACGAGTTTTGCGACCGTGCTGCGCAGGCCGGTGCCGGTATCAGCGCTGAACTGGCTGATGCGCACATAGCCGTAGCCCGGTTCGAGGAGCCGGCCGCTCACGCTCGGTACCTGAACTTCAGAACGTGTAAGGGTAAACGTGAGCGGTTGCGGCGCACCTGGACGGAGCACCGTGAGCGTCACGCGACTCCCGGGCTTGCCGCGCATCAGGGCGACTGCTTGATCGAGGCTCAAGCCGCCGAGTGCGCTTTCGCCCACCTTCACAATCACATCGCCGGTTTGCAGACCGGCCTTGGCCGCCGGTCCAGCGTCGATCGGCGTGACCACCACCACGTTGCCGCCCTGCTCGGTCACTTCGAGCCCCACACCCCCGAAAGCGCCGTCCGTAAGAATCTGCATCTGCTGGTAGTCGCTTTTGTCGAGGTAAGCGGAATGCGGATCCAATCCCGCGAGCATGCCGCGCATGGCGTTGTCGAGGATCGTCTGGTCGCTCACCGGCTCAACGTAGTCCTCCTTGATGAGCTGCATGACATCGGCCAGCAGCCGTATCTGCTGCCACGGTACCTGCGTGGCCGCAGCCGGCGCCGGCGTCGCCGCGACAAGCGGCGCCGCATATAAGACCGGCGCGACGACGATAAGCAGCCACAACACTAAGCTGGCGGGCAGCGCCGACAGTCTTTTCACACGCGCAAACATGCAGGAAATCTCCGGCCGGGAATCGGCTTGTGACCAGGCGCCTTCAAGATAGCACAGGCCGAGTGCGCGTTCGGGCGCCATGCACCGGCGCAAAATCAAGGCATTCGATCAACGGCACCAATCTTGCGGACGCAGTGCCGCCTTGAGGTGACGAATCTCGAAATACAACGCCGGCCGGTTCTGTCCGCCGCTGTCGCCAAGCGTGGCGATGGTCTCGCCCATCTGCACCCAATCGCCGACTTTCACGTAAACCGTCTGGTTATGCGCATAAATGCTCATGTAACCGTCACCGTGATCGATGATCACCAGCAGGCCGAAGTGTGGCAGCCAGTCGGAAAACACCACGCGTCCCCAAGCGATTGCGTGCACCGGGGTACCGAGTGGCGCCGCGATCAAGTCCCCCTGGGCGTGCAGACGGCCGTCGGCGAGCGGCGCGCCAAAGCGCTGCACGATGTGCCCGCTCACGGGCCAGGGGAGTTTGCCCTTCAGCCGCACAAATCGATGCTCGCCCTCGAGATTCACCGGAATGTCACTGAGTGTCTGTTGCAGGTTGGCCAGCAGATCTTCGAGGTTGCGGGCATCGCGGCGCATTTCCGCGAGCTTGGCCTGGCGTCCGCGGATACGGGTATCCAGCGCGGCGAGCGACTGCTGGCGCTGGTCGCGGCTCGACTCAAGTTCGGCAAGCGCGGTGCTGCGCCGCTGCTTGAGGCCGGCGAGCATCGTGACCTCGGCTTGCAGCTTGCGATTGAGCGCGGCGAGTCTCGCGAGACTGGCGCGCAGCGCCTCGATGTCGGCCGTACGCGCGCGGTTCAGATATCCGTAGTAGGCAAGCATGCGATCGAGCGTCGCCGGATCCTGCGCATTCAGCAGCATGTCGAGCTCGGGCGCCCGCCCCTGAATGTAGGCGCTGCGCAGCTCGCGCGCGAGCGCGGTTTTTTGCGTGGCAAGTCCGGCGGCAACCTGGGCGTCCTGCTGCTTCAGTTTGGCGAGACGCCCTTGCGCTTGAGTGAGCGAGTTCTCGAGCGTACGCAAGGCATTGCTGAGCCCGGCAATCTGCTGCTCGCTGGTACGCAGTTGCCCGTACACCTCGCCGCGCCGGCGTACGTCCGCGTCGCTCGCGGCCTGGAGTTTATCGATGCGCGCACGCAATCCGGCGAGCTCCGCCTTGCGCGTCGCCGTGGGCTGGGTCGCCGCGAACGCAGCGCCGGCCGCGGCGCCGAGCAGACACGCGCCGAGAAAGAGCGCGGCGTATTTCATGCCAACCGGCAAACCATGCTACGCAACGTGAACAGGGGTACTGGCATCGGAGATCCCGGCGGAGTGCAACCGAGATTCTAGAAGATAACGCTGTGCACTCAAAGACTTGCAGGCCTGCTGGTATACTACGCGCCCGTTTGCGAGGTCCGTATTGAGTCCATGCCGCGCCTGGTTGAATTCATTCACCATCAGCCTTACCTCATCGCTGCGGCCGTCGTCGTCATTCTGCTGTTCATCGGTGACGAACTGCTGCGGCGCCTGCGCAAGTACCGTCAGGTAGGCCCGGCGGAGGGCGTGTTGCTGATCAACCGGGGCGCAACGGTGCTCGACATTCGTGCAAGCGGCGATTTCGACAAGGGTCATCTGATTGGCGCACGCAACATTCCGGCGGCGGAACTCGGCGACCGTGTAACGGAACTCGACTCCTACAAGGAGCAACCGATGCTGGTGTGCTGCGATGCCGGCCAGGCCAGCCAAAAAGCTGCCAACGTGCTGGTGAAACACGGCTTCAAGGCCGTGCACATCATCAAGGGCGGCATCCGCGCCTGGCAAAATGAGCATCTGCCACTCGAGCGCGGCTAACAAGACAAGCGTATGCAACCGGTAACCATCTACAGCACCCGCATTTGCCCCTACTGCCTGCGTGCCAAGGCGCTGCTGCGGGCCAAGCACGTGCCCTACCAGGAGTACCTGGTCGACCAGGACGCGGCGCGGCGCGCCGAAATGCTGCAGAAGAGCGCCGGCCGACGCAGCGTGCCGGAAATCTTCGTCGGCGGCCGGCACATTGGCGGCTGCGATGAGCTTTACGCGCTCGAGCGCAGCGGCAAACTCGACACCCTGCTGGCCGACTGAGCCAGCGCCAACCCGCAACCCGACCCAGGAGCCCCCATGGCCGAGAACCCAGCATCCGCTCCCGACAACGTGCAAGCCCAGACACCAGTTCCGGGCAACGGCCAAGACGCCGGCAAGCAGGTGGTGCTGCAGCGCATATACATGAAGGACTGTTCGTTTGAATCGCCGCACGCACCGGCCATTTTCAGCAGTCAGGTCAATCCCGAAGTAAAAATCAACATGCGCGCTGACACCAACAAGCTCGCCGAGGACAACTTTGAAGTGGTGCTCACGGTGACGGTGGAGGCCGAGGCCGAAAGCCGCAGCGTATTTCTGGCGGAAGTGCACCAGGCCGGGATGTTCGTGGTGCGCGGTTTCAACGACGCGGAGTTGGGCGCGGTGCTCGGCAGCTACTGCCCCAACATCCTGTTCCCGTACGCGCGTGAGGCCATCTCCGATTTGGTGCAGAAAGGCAGTATGCCGGCCCTGCTGCTGCAGCCCGTAAACTTCGACGCGGTGTATCTGCAGACGGTCGGCCAGGCGAACGCCTCGCCCACCGGCACCTCGGCACCCGCCGCAGGTAACCCAGCCTGAAACACGCCGTCGTGGCCGGTGCCGCGCCCGTTGGCATTCTGGGTGCCGGCTCTTGGGGCACGGCGCTCGCACTCCAACTCACGCGCAATGGCCACCCGGTGCGCCTGTGGTCGCCTTTCGCGGAAGAACTCGCGCCGCTCGCCCGCGAGCGCCAGAACCGGCGCTATCTGCCGGGTTTCGCCTTTCCGGAGACTTTGCAAATTGAGACCGACCTCAGTGTTGCGCTCGCGGGCGTGCATGACGTGCTGGTGGCGGTACCCAGTGGAGGATTTCGCGACACTGTCACGCACCTCGCGGTGTACTCTCGGCAAGGCCTGCGTCTTGCCTGGGCCACCAAGGGATTTGAGCCGGGGAGTGCACAGTTACTGCATCAGGTAGCTGCGAGGGTGCTCGGCGCGGAGGTACCACTCGCCGTCGTGTCGGGCCCGAGCTTTGCACGTGAGGTCGCCGCGGGCTTGCCGACCGCAGTGACTTTGGCCTCCGAGGATGCACACTTTTCCAAGGATTTCGCCGCGCGTCTGCACGGTCCGAGCTTCCGTGTTTATAGCTCGGAAGATGTGATCGGCGTCGAAGTCGGCGGCGCCGTCAAGAACGTCATTGCGATCGCTTGCGGCTTGAGCGATGGCCTCAAGTTCGGCGCGAACGCTCGCGCCGCGCTGATTACCCGCGGGCTCGCGGAAATCTCCCGGCTGGGTGTCCGGCTTGGTGCACAGGCGCAGACCTTCCAGGGACTAAGCGGCGTCGGCGACCTGGTGCTCACCTGCACTGACGATCAATCGCGCAATCGACGCCTGGGGCTCGCGCTCGGCGCTGGCCGCACGCTCGCACCGGCACAGGCTGCCATCGGTCAGGTGGTCGAGGGCGTGATGGCGGCGGCGGCCGCGCGCCAGCTCGCCCAGAACCTCGGGGTCGACATGCCTATCACCGAACAGGTGTACCGGATTTTGCACGAGCAGTTGCTGCCGCGTGCTGCCGTCGAGGCGCTGATGGCACGCGAGTCGACCGCGGAAACCTGAGCCACCGCCGGGCGGCTCACATCAATCCATAGCGATCCACCGATCCGGGCGCGTATCAACGGCCGCCCGCGAAACCTTGCTGGCGCCACGCCTCGTAGACCAGAACCGCGACCGCATTCGCAAGGTTCAGGCTGCGGTTATCCGGACGCATGGGAATGCGCAGCACTTGCTCCGCCGGCATCGCAGCCAGCAGCGCTTGGGGCAGGCCGCTGGTCTCGCGTCCAAACAGCAGTGCATCGCGGTCGACAAATCGCACCTCGGCATAGCTGCGCTGGCCGCGCGTCGAAACCGCAAACATCCGCGCGGGTTGAACCCGGTGACGGAATGCATCCAGGTCTTGGTGCACATGCACATCGGCCATTTCATGGTAATCGAGACCGGCGCGTTTCACGCGCGCGTCGCTGAGCTCGAAACCAAGCGGCTGGATGAGGTGCAACGCGGCGCCTGAATTGGCACACAAGCGTATGATATTGCCGGTATTCGGCGGGATTTCCGGTTGATACAAGACGACATGCAGCATGGATAAAACCCCGTGAGCGATATGTCTGCGCCGCCCGTCTCGTTGCACACTGAATTCTGCGGCTTGAAATTCAATTCACCGCTGGTGCTGTTGTCCGGCTGTGTAGGTTTTGGCGAGGAATATACCCGGATCGACGGGTTTTCCAACCGCGACGCGGGCGCGATCTGTCTCAAGGGTACAACGCTTGAACCGCGGCTTGGCAATCCTCCGCACCGCCTCTCGGAAACCCCAAACGGGTTGCTGAACGCCATCGGCCTGCAGAATCCCGGCGTTGATCACATAATAAACAAGATTCTCCCGGCACTCGACTTTGGCGAAACCCGCTTCATCGCCAACGTGTCCGGATCGACGGTCGAGGAATACGCCGAAGTGACGCGCCGCTTCGACGATTCGCCGATCGACGCCATCGAGATCAACATTTCCTGTCCCAACG
>JBOIBB010000076.1:0-3085 GCA_050739335.1 Gammaproteobacteria bacterium | reverse complement strand
GCTCCTGCATGCGGGTTTTGGCCTGTGCCGGGAAGAAATATTTGCCGGGCGCGTAACTGCGGGTCACGCCGCAGTAGAAATTCGGGATCGGGTTGGTATCCTCGACCGGCGTATCGGTGCCGTCGAGCACCATGGCGCCGGATTCAATTAAGGAGTGCCACATGTAGGACTCGTCTTTGGCGCGCTCTTCGCCGAGGCGCGGTATGACCATGGGCGCGTCCGAACAGGCATGGATGGATTGCATGGAAGCAATCACGCCGAGCTCCGCGAAGCGCCGAATGTCGGACGGGCTCAGGTGCTGTGCGTGCTCGATGCGCCAGCGCAAGGCGTGCGCGGCCGGGTCTGCGGTGAAAATTTGCTGGTACATGTTCAGCACTTCGCGGTTGGCGCGGTCGCCAATCGCATGCACCGAGAGTTGAAAGTTGTCGCGTGCCGCGATTTCGGCGATCTGGCGGATTTCGCTCATCGGCGTGACGTTCTTGCCGGTGATGTCCGGCGCATCGCTGTAGGGCTTGAGCATCCAGGCGCTGCGCGTGCCGAGCGCGCCGTCCGACAGAATCTCGCCCACACCGCGCACCGTGAAGTGATTGTCGGCGTAACCGATGCTGCGGTATTGCGTGAGATGCGCGTTCAGCGCCGCGACCGATTCGCCGGCCACGTTCACGTACAGGCGTATGGGCAGGCCCTTGGCCGACTGCGCTTTCAGCCAGTCAATCGTTTTGAAATCCTCGCCCATGTCCACCCAGGTGGTGATGCCGGTGCGGATGGCGTGATCCACAGCGAGCTTGAGCACCTGTTCGCGGCGTGCGGCGCGCTCGGCGGGGGTGAGCGACGCCAGGTGTTTTTCGTAAGCCGCATACACCGGCCCTGCTGCCGTGTCATTCAGCATGCCGATGGCGTGGCCCCGCGCATCACGCACGATGGTGCCGCCCGGCGGATTGGGCGTTTGCTCGTTGATGCCCGCCGCTTTCAAGGCCGCGGCGTTGGCGTAGACCGCGTGGCGGCTCGCGTGCAACAGCATCACGGGGTTGTCGGGTGACACCGCATCCAGCGCGGTGGGCAAGGGCAGGCCGCCGACGTTCGGTTCGGGCACCTTGTTCCATTTGGTTTGCTGCCAGCCTTGGCCCACGATCCACTGGCCGGGTTTGGCCTTGGCGACCGCCGCCTTGATCATGGCGACAATGGCGCCCCAGTTGGGGGCCGTGCCGACGTTCACCTGCAGCAGCGATTCGCCGGTCTGCAGCAGATGCCCGTGGCCCTCGATGAAGCCCGGCGTGACAAACGCGCCGTGCAGATTGATCACCCGGGTTTGCTTGCCGATGTAGCGGGCGATCGCGGCGTCACTGCCGGTCGCGAGAATTCGGCCCTCGCGCACCGCGAGCGCCTGAACTTCAGGAAGGGTAGGGCTGAGCGTTTCGATGTTGCCGTGCTGCAGTACCAGATCGGCGGTTTCAACTCGCGGCGGGAAGCCGTTGATCGCTACCGGCGCCTTCTCGGCCGGGATCGCGATGCCGCTGTACATGCTGTTGGATGCCTGGGGAGGCGCCGCGAACACGCAGACCATTGGGATCAAAAGGCCGAGCGGGAAAATGCGGAGGAAGAGCTTGCACATCGCGCACCTCGGTGGGGAAAAGGTTGCGGAGGGGCGTGAAGTATGCGCTCCCGAAGAGTTACAGCCAACCTTTCTGACGGGCGATGCGCGCGGCTTCGATGCGGTTGCCGGCGCCGAGTTTGCCGATGGCTTCGGACAGATAATTGCGTACCGTGCCCTCGGACAGGAACAGTTGCTTGGCGATGTCGGCGCTCGCCAGGCCTTCTCCCGCGAGGCGCAACACCTGCCGCTCGCGATCGTTCAGAGGGTCTTCGTTGCCCCAGGCTTCGGTGGCCAGTTCCGGCGCAATGACCTTGCCGCCCGCGTGCACTTTTCGAATGGCGTTTGCCAGTTGTTCCGCCGGCGCGTCCTTCAACAGGTAACCCTTCACGCCGACATCCAGTGCGCGGCGCAGGTAGCCGGGGCGCGCGAACGTGGTGACGATTATGACCTTGGCCGGATGGCGTTTTTCCTTGAGCGCGGCGGCGAGTTCCAAACCGGTCATGCCGGGCATTTCGATATCGGTTACCACCACGTCGGGATGGAATTCCGCCGCCAGCTTGAGAGCTTCCTTGCCATCATGCGCGCGCGCCACGACGGAGATGTCTTGTTCGAGATCCAGCATAGCCGCGAGTGCGCCGAGGATCATGCCCTGGTCCTCGGCGATCAGCACCTTGATCATGTTCAGGCCGCCGCCGGTCCGAGTTGACCGGCCGGCGCGTGCAGAGGCATGCGGATGGCGAGCTGTGTTCCATCGTGACCGGAAGAAATTTCCAGTTTGCCGGAGAGCTCCTGCAGGCGTTCGCGCATGCCTTTGAGGCCGTTGCCTTCGCGCAGTTCTCCGCCGTGGCCGTCGTCCGCGATGAGCAGGTGCAAATCGGGATCGCCGTTTTCGAGCTCAATACGGCAGTGCTGTGCGCCCGAGTGACGAATAATGTTGGTGACTGCCTCGCGCAGCACCATGGCGAGCGCGGAATCCTGTGCCGGCGTCAGACGATTCGGTGGTTCGATTTTTTCCGCGAGCTTCACATTCGCTGCGGTGAGCGCAACGCGTGCGTTCGCGAGTTCGCCGGTCAAGCCGCCGCTGCGGTAACCACCCACCGCCTCGCGCACTTGCGCGAGCGCATCGCGCGAAATGCGTTCCACGTCGCGAATTTCCCGCGCTGCGGCCGGCAGGTTGCGGTCGGCCAGTTTCGCAGCCAGCTCGGCTTTGACGGTGATGACCGTGAGGGTATGGCCGAGGAGATCATGCAGGTCGCGGCCGATGCGTTCACGCTCGGCGCTGGCTGCGAGCTTGCGGATTTCTTCCTTCGATTGTTTGAGCGCCTGATTCTTGCGGTGCATTTCGCCGAAGTAGATGTTCATCAGCCCCACCATTGCACCAAAAAACAGGCCGGGGAGCCATGACCAGATCTCGTAATGCCTGCCCGGGAACAGATTGAGCAGCGGGAATTCCGCCAACATCAGCACGATCAGGACCGCGAGCGCCCAAAA
>JBOIBB010000075.1:0-3419 GCA_050739335.1 Gammaproteobacteria bacterium | reverse complement strand
CATGCAGCCCTACGGTTCCATCGGCGCGAGCATGTTCATGCCGCTGGCGAAGTCGGATGGGGTCGCCGGTGGAGCGCAGAGCTTCGTGGTGCACAGCGCGCTGCGCCAGCAGACGTTGCGTCCGGCGCTCGCGAATATTGCGCAGCAGATCAACGCGCGGGCGCAAGTCACCGGGTTTCACACCGCCGACCAGTTGATTACGCAGGCTTATGCCGCACGCAACCAGCTCTCGCAGGTCTTCGGGCTGGTGGCGCTGGTCACACTGGTGATCGCTGCCGTGGGACTCTTTGCCTTGCTGGCCTACCGAGCACTGGTGCGCCGGCCGGAATTCGCTATCCGCGGCGCACTCGGAGCTACGCCCACCCGGCTTTTCATCTATGTGCTCGCCGAAGCCGCGGTGCTCTGGCTGATCGGCCGCGTGGTCGGCCTTCCGCTCGCCTATGCGCTCTCGGCGGAGCTGGCCGTGCACCTGCCGGAGTTGGGTGCCATCGCGCCCTGGATTGCCGCCGCCGCCGCCATCGGCATTGCGGCGCTGATTGCCGCACTTGTGCCGGCGCTGCGCGTCGCGCGCGTCGAGCTTGCAGAAAACTTGAGGTAGGCGGAGTACGAATGATAACGAGCGTGACTGCACCTCTTGATGTAGGTCCGCATAAGGCGCACAGCGCCGTTGCGGACAACAGGATGCCCGCAACGCTGCTTCGCAGCTTATGCGGGCCTACGCCACTTGAGACGCAAGCGATCAATGTAGGCCGACATAAGGCCGCAGGACGTTGCAGGCATTTAAGCCGCCGGGACGGCACGCTTGTCCCGGTCAACTGACCAACCTGAACACAGGACAGCCATTATGAAACCACCCTTCGCATTCGACGCAATCAAGACCGACTGGCGCAGCCTGCTGCGCGGCCGCCGCCTGCCGTTCAAGCTCGGCGTGGTCGCGACACTTGCGATCGCAGTCGGCGCGAACATCGCGGTGCTCGGCAATCTCGGTGTGTTCTTCGGCCCGGTGGTGCCGGGAGCGGCGCACCAGAATCTGATCGAGCCGTGGCTTCAGCCGATGCAATTCAAGGCGCTGCCTCCATCGGCCATGGGCGTTTCCCGGCCGGTGTACGACGCGCTTGCGGCCAAGCTTCAAGGCCGCGCGCAAACCGCGCTCTTCTGGTCGCTCGGCGGCACGCTCGACAGTAACAATGGCAACACTCAACAACTGGCGTACATCCGCACCACGCCGTCGCTCGCCAAGGTGCTCGGGGTAAACGTGATCGCCGGTCGCATGCTGGATACGGCGGACAGCCAACCCGGCGCCGCGCCGGTGATCGTGGTTTCCGAAAATCTCGCACGCGAGCAGTTCGGCAGCGCCAACGCGGCCATCGGTCAAATGCTCATGCTCAACGGCAAGCCCACGGAAATTGTCGGCGTATTGCCGGCGGCGCTGGTCTTCCCATCCGGCAACCTGATGAACAACCAGGAATCGCAGGCTTGGCTGCCGCTCCCGCCCGAGAAAACCGGAATGCTCGACGCCATCCAGTTCAACATGCATGCACTGGTTCATCCGCTCGTGCCGTTGCCGCCCGGTACCTTGCGGGGAAGGCTTGCCGATGCCTATCAACAGGCGCTCGAGCGTTACAACCCGGCCATGCGCCAGTTCATCGTATCGCTCGAGATGCAACCGCGCGTGGCTACGCTTGCGCAACGCGAGTTCGGTGAGGTGCTGACGCGGCTCCAGGTGCTGGAGATCGTGGCCGTGCTCCTCTTGCTGCTGGTGCTGGCCAATCTCGCTGGTCTGGCCACTGCCGATGCGCTCGCGCGCCGCCAGGAACTCGCGACACGCCTTGCGCTTGGCGCGGGACCGTTGCGTCTCTTTGCCGGACGCGCGCGTGAGCTGCTTGCGCTCGGCCTCGCCGGCTGGATCATCGGCATCGGTCTCGGCTGGCTTGGTAGCCGCGCCTTGACAGTGATGATCGGTCAGGCCGGCGCGTCCGCGGTATTCAGCGCACCCGTGCTGCTCGTGACGCTCGGCGCCGTGGTCGTGATTACTTTGCTGCTCGCACTCACGGGCTTGCGGCGCCTGCGCGCACCCGGCGCGGCAGCCGCTGACCTCACCTCCACCGGCCACAGCACCGGAGGCCGACGCATGGTGCGCACGCTGCGATTGCTGGTGGTAGTGCAGTTGGCCGCGAGCCTCATCCTGCTGCTGACCGCGGCACACCTGCAATCCAACGTGTTCGGCCTCAAACACCAGGATCTCGGCTTCGTGCCGGCGGGTCGAAGTTTCTTCAGCATCGCGTTGCCCGGCGAGGGCAACTTTCACAACAATGCCGAGGTGCAAGCTTTTCTGAACCGGGCCAAGTTATTCGACCGGGAGTTCGTGCAGCGCGCGGCGGCGATTCCGGGCGTGCAACAGGTTTCGACGCTTCCAGTAGTCCCGTTTGCACAGAGCGCGTCCAGCATCAACGTGAGCACCTCACCGGGTGCGAAAGCCGTGCTCATTAACGTGCAGGCCGTGTCACCGGACGTTGTGCCGGCCCTCGGCCTCAAGGTGCTGGCGGGCGAACCGAATGTCATATTCGGCGCGCAGGCCGCGCCGGGCGTGCTGATCGATGCGAATGCTGTTACCTCACTCTGGCCCGGGACCCCGGTTGTGCAGGCCGTGGGTCGCGATCTGTACATGGACGGCAAACCCTGGCGCGTGGCCGCGGTCATCGCCCCGATGCGCATGCAGCCCTATGGTTCGATCGGCGCGAGCATGTTCATGCCGCTGGCAAAGGCGGATACACTCGCCGCCGGCCTCCAGAGCTTCGTGGTGCATAGCGCGCTGCCACTGCAAACCTTGCGTCCGGCGCTGACGAATATTGCGCGGCAGATCAACGCGCAGGCACGGATCACAGGGTTTCACGCCGCCGACCAATTGATTGGGCAGGCCTACGCCGCGCGCAACCAGCTCTCACAGATCTTCGGGCTGGTGGCACTCGTCACGCTCGTCATCGCCGCCGTGGGATTGTTCGCGCTCCTTGCCTACCGGGCGCTGATGCGACGACCGGAGTTCGCCATCCGCGGCGCGCTCGGTGCAACACCTACCCGGCTTTTCGTCTACGTGCTCGTCGAAGCCGTGGTGCTGTGGATCGCCGGCTGCGTAATCGGCATTCCGCTCGCCTATGCGCTCTCGGCGGAGCTGGCCGTGCACCTGCCGGAGTTGGGTGCCATCGCGCCCTGGATTGCCGCCGCCGTCGCCATCGCCCTCGGCATTGCGGCGCTGATTGCCGCACTCGTGCCGGCGTTGCGCGCCGCGCGCGTCGAGCTTGCAGAAAACTTGACGTAGACGGAGTACGAATGCTAACGAGCGTGACTGCACCTCTTGATGTAGGTCCGCATAAGGCGCACAGCGCCGTTGCGGACAACAGGATGCCCGCAACGCTGCTTCG
>JBOIBB010000074.1:0-6949 GCA_050739335.1 Gammaproteobacteria bacterium | reverse complement strand
CCGACATGAATTTGCGTGCCTGGCGGATGCCCTCTATATATAAGAGGACCGCCTGGGTGTCGGGATCGGTAGCGAGCCAGTCAAGCAGATCGCCAAAATCCACGTCCGCCATGTCGCCGAGCGAGATCATGTGTGAGAACCCGATGCCGCGCGGCCGCGCCCAGTCGAGCACCGCCGTGAGCAGCGCGCCGGATTGGGTGATGAACGCGAGCCGCCCGGGCGCTGCGGCGGCGGGCGCGAAACTCGCATTCAAGCCGAGCGGCGGATTGAGCACGCCGATGCAGTTCGGGCCGACCAGCCGCAAGGTGTAAGGCTGCGCCGCGTCGAGCAGCTCTTGCTGCAGCCTGCGCCCGTTGCCGCTGCTCTCGCCAAAACCCGCGCTGATGACCACGGCTGCGCGTGCGCCACACGCGCCGAGCGCGCTTACCAGAGCGGGTACGGTCGCGGCGGGCGTACAAATAATCGCGAGGTCGGGCGCTGCGGGCAACGAAGCTACCTCCGGCCAACAGCGTCGCCCCTGGATCTCCGTATGTTTGGGATTGACGAAGTACAGTTCGCCCGTGAATTCGAGCAGGTTGTGCGCAAGCGCTGCGCCGACCGCGCCCTCCGTGGCGCTCGCACCGATCAGCGCAACGCTTTTTGGGCGCAGCAGATATTGCAGGTTACGGATACTCATGGATGCTGCACTCGTTCAAAGTTTCTCGTGCCGGGTGGAGCAGCGACGCTGGATCGCGCGTTACGCTGCGGGTGGTCTACCGGAACTCCGCCCGCTCCACGGTAGCACGGAAAAACTCGCCTTCCGGATCGAGGCGCCCGGCACCGAAGAGCCACCCGATTCGGAAGCGAGATGGGATGGTGTAGCTGTTGAAGTTCATTTCTGCTTTAGCCCGCGCGCCGAAAGGCAGCGTGCGCCAACCGCGGCCGTTGGGATTGCTCCAGCGCATGAGGCTCAAAGCCCTGAGCACGCCGTTGGTGTCAGGCTAGCGCCCGGCCTTGCGCATATCGCTGATCTGGATCAGTACCTACTGAGGCCATCACCGGTATGTTGTATCCGGCGCCGACAGTGCGGGCACGGAGGGAAAGATGGCGAAGGTATTGCTGGTTTATTACTCGCGCACGGGTTACACGGCTTCGATCGCGCACGAGCTCGCGGATGCGAGCGGCTGGGACGTCGAGCAAATAGAGGATCGCCATTCACGCACCGGGCACCTGGGCTTTCTGCGCAGTCTTGCGGACGTCAGCTTCGGCCGCCATGCGCCGATCAAGCCCGCCCAGAAGAATCCCGCCGATTACGCGCTCCTGGTGCTCGGCGCGCCGGTGTGGATGGGCCGGCTGTCGTCGCCGGTGCGCAGCTACATCGCTGCGCAGCGCGAGCATTTCCCGCGCCTCGCCTTCTTCTGCACCTACGGCGGGCGCGGTGCCGAGCGCGCCGCGCGTGAGGTCACTACACTCGCCGGACGGCCGCTCGTCGCGACGCTCGCGATCACCGACGCCGAGATCGATCAGGCTCGCTACTGGGGCCGGCTCGGCGCATTCCAGAAGCAGCTCGCGGCACTCCCCGCGACGGGATGAGATTCAGCGTTGCGCCTGATCCAGGTCACAGCGACCGGGCCCAGGCACGGCTAAATTGCCTGCAAGCCAAATGCTTGGCCCATTGGAGTACAGAGCCATGAATGTTGGGGATATGTGCAGCCGTGCGGTGGTGAGTATTAGCGCCTATGAACCGGTGCAGCAGGCCGCGGAACTGATGCGCCGCTATCAGGTGGGCACGCTCGTGGTGACACAACCCGCGAGCGGGGGTGACGAACCCATCGGGGTGATTACCGATCGTGACATCGTGATCGGCGTGGTGGCGAAACACGTCGAACCGGACACGCTTACGGCCGGTGACGTGATGAGCGCTGAACCCTTGATCGCGGAAGAGCACGACGACGTGAACGACGTGCTCGACGACATGCGCCGCGAAGGTGTGCGTCGCATTCCGGTCGTGGATCAGGCGGGCACGCTGGTCGGTGTGTTCGCGTTGGATGACCTGCTGCAGATACTGGCCACCCAGTTGAACCTGGTCGCGGGCATTGTCGGTTCGCAGCGCACCGAGGAACGCCGCAAGCGCGCTTGAGTCCGCGCCGGGCTTGAGATCGCGGCCGGGTACGGTGCCCGGCCGCGATGCCTGCGAGAATCCTGGTATGCCCGCCGACGCACAAACGCACGCTGAATCCCTGGGCGCTGCGTGCGCACTGATCGCGGCGTTGCGCGCGCCGCGCTGCTATGCGCATGCGGTGGGACGCATCAAAGTGGTGGAAACCCACGCTTCCTGGGTGCTCCTCACCGGCGAGCACGCCTACAAGATCAAGAAACCGGTGAACCTGGGATTTCTCGATTACTCGACGCTCGAAAAACGTCGCGCTGCCTGCAACGAAGAGTTGCGTCTGAGCCGCGCGCTCGCGCTTGAGCTCTATCTCGCGGTCGTTCCGATCACGGGATCGCTACAGGCGCCGCGCATGAACGGCGCGGGTCCCGCGCTCGAATATGCGCTGCACATGCGCCAGTTTGACGCGTCCCTGCAACTGGATCGGCTGCTCGAAGCCGGTAAGCTCGACGCGCGTGATTTCGACGGCGTCGCCGATTACGTCGCCGCATTCCATCTGGGTGCGCCGCGCGCACACGCGCACAGCGCCTACGGCGAACCGGAGCAACTGCAGGCGGCAGTGCGCGACAACTTCGCGACCCTGGCGCCGCGGCTCACCGGCCAGCACGCGGCTGGACTCGAAGAGCTGCGCGCGTGGAGCGAGGACGAATACGCACGTCGCCGGGCGCTCATGCAAGACCGCCGCCAGCAGGGCTGGATACGCGAGTGCCATGGTGACCTGCATCTCGCGAATCTCGCCCGCTATGGCGGGCGCCTACTGGCCTTCGACCGTATCGAGTTTGATCCCGCTCTGCGCTGGCTCGATGTCCTGAACGACGCGGCATTCCTGGTCATGGATCTCATGGCGCGCGGTCGGCGCGACTTGGCGTATCGGTTTCTGAACGGTTACCTGCAGCACACAGGCGATTACCGCGGGCTGCCGCTTCTGCGTTACTACCTCGTGTATCGCGCGCTGGTGCGCGCCAAGGTTGCGCTTCTGAAGGCACAGCCCGCGCCCGCGCTAGTTGCTTTGTTGCCGGAGGAGGCTGAGCGCTATCTTGAGCTCGCCCGTCGGCTGATTGTGCCGGCCGCGCCGCGGTTGATATTGATGCACGGGCTTTCGGGTTCCGGCAAAACCTGGCTCAGCGAACGGCTGATGACCGAGCTACCCGCGATTCGCCTACGCTCGGACGTGGAGCGCAAACGCCTGCATGGCCTGAAGCCGCTGGCGCGCAGCGGCTCGGCACCGGGCGCGGATTTGTATAACGAGAGGACGACGCGCGAGACCTACGAGGAATTGCTCGCACTCGCGGACGTGGTGCTCGCTGCCGGCGAGCACGTGATCGTGGACGCCGTGTTTCTGCGGCGTTCGCAGCGACAGCTCTTCCGCGAGCTCGCGGTGCGGCGCGGCGTGCCCTGGGTGATCGTCGAATGCCGCGCGCCCGAGATGTTGTTGCGCGAGCGGCTCGAGTCGCGCCGCGTGGCGGGCAACGACGCTTCTGAGGCGGGTTTGGCGGTGCTCGATTATCAGTTGCGCTCGTTCGAAGCGCTCGATCGGCGCGAGCGCGCACAGATGATCGTGGTGGACAACCGTGCAACGCCCGACGCCGCGAGCCTGAGCACGCGCATTCTGAATTGGCCTCAACCCTGAGCGGGCGCTGTCTCAAGCGCGCGCGAGGCTGTGGTAGATCTCTTCTTCCTGCGCGAAGTGCAGGCGCAGCACCGCGTCGAAAGCGTACAAGGTGCGCTGCAGATCTTGCACGCCCGCCGCGTCCGGCACTTCCGGCAACCCGGCGAGCAGGACGCTGAAGCGACGGTAAAGGCGGAAGATCTCGCGATGTCCGCGGCTCATGGCGGCCATGGGATCGTCGCCACCCAAGAGCTCCGCGAGCGCGGGATAGACTTCGCGGTCGTCGGCGCGTTCGTGTGGCAGAAGTTCCTCGCGCAAACGCAGGTCGAGTGCCGTGAGCGCCGCGCGCTGCTCGGCCGCATCGAGCGTTGGCAGGCGCGCGGCGAGGCTCGCGACGAGATCGAGCACGGGATCGAGGCGCGCATGGTCGTCCTTGAGCTCGCGCGCCTGTTCGGGTGTGAGGCTGAAACGTGCCGCGCGCAGCGGGCGGATCGCGAGCGCCCGCAGCGCGTTTAGGATCACGGCGACGTCGATGACTTCCTGCAGCAGCGCGCCATAGAGTGGCGGCAGCCAGCCGAGCGCCGCCGCGATCATCGCGAGTGCCGAGGCGGCCATGCCGATCAGCGCACTCTGCAGCGCAATCGCGCGCGTGCGCCGCGCGATCACGAGCGCTTCGGCGAGGCGATCCACGCGGTCCACCAGCAGCACGATGTCGGCCGCTTCGGCTGAGGCGGTGGCGCCGCGCGCGCCCATGGCGACGCCGACGTCTGCGGCGGCGAGGGCCGGCGCATCGTTGATGCCGTCACCTACCATCACGCTCGCGCCTGCAGCGCGCGCGGCTTCGATGGCTGCAAGCTTCTGCGCCGGGGTCTGTTCCGCCAGGATCGCGTCCACGCCGAGGCTCGCGCCGATGGCGTCGGCAACATCCTGGCGGTCGCCGGTGAGCATCACGATGCGCGCCATGCCGGCGCGGCGCAGCAGCCGCAGGGCACGCGGTGCGTCCGTGCGTATCTGGTCGGCGAGCAGCAGCATTCCGGCGTAGCGCTCATCAATCACGACCAGGACCGCGGAGAGTCCTGCGCTTGCCGCGTGTTCCAGGCGGCCCGCGAGGGCTTCAGGCAGCGTCGCGCGGCGCGCAACGTAGGCAAGGGTGCCCACGGCGACACGCCGGCCGTTGACACTGCCTGTGAGACCCGCGCCCGGTTCTTCGCTGACGTCGGTCGCAAGCTTGAGGGTGAGGCCGCGCGTCTGCGCGGCCGCAACCAAGGCGGCCGCGATCACGTGATTCGAGGCCTGTTCGAGCGTGGCTGCCGCCACGAGTAGCTCGTTCTCACGGCCGGGCTCGGCCGGTTCGATCACCGCGAGGTGCGCCTGCCCGCCGGTGAGCGTGCCGGTCTTGTCGAAGAAGAGCGTCTTCGCGCCCGCCAGCGCTTCGAGTGCGCCCCCACCCTTCACGAGGATGCCGCGGCGCGCACTGCGCGAGATTCCCGAAACGAAGGCCACCGGCACCGCGAGGAGCAGCGGACAGGGTGTCGCGACCACCACCACGGCGAGCGCCCGCAGCGCATCGTGGCTCAAGCCCCAAGCGAGCGCCGCGAGCGCAATCGCGGCCGGCACGAACCAGGCAGCGTAGCGGTCCGCAAGACGCACCACTGGCGCTTTCGACTGTTGCGCCGCACGTACCAGTTTCACGATGCCGGCGAAGGTGCTGTCCGCGGCGCGCGCGGTCGCCCGCAGGTCGAAGGCATCCGCGGCGTTCACGCTGCCGCTGCGCAGGTGCGCTCCTGCAGTGTGGGCCACGGGCAGCGCTTCGCCGCTCAGTGCCGATTCGTCGAGCGCCGCGTGCGCCGAGAGCAGCACCCCGTCCACCGCCAGCACTTCTCCCTGGCGCACCAGCAGGCGCTCGCCGGGCTGCACGTCATCGAGCGAAACCTCCACGAGTCCGGCCTCGCGGTAAACGTGAGCGCTGCGCGGCACCCGCGCGAGCAGCGCGGATATTTCCCGGGCGGCGCGCCCTGCGGCAAAACTTTCAAGCAGCCGTCCGCTCGCGAGCATCAGCGCGATCACGACCGCGGTCAGGGATTGTTGCAGGGCGAGCGCGCCGCCGATCGACACGAGCGCGAGCACGTCCACGCCGAACTCGTGCCGCCACAGTGCGCGGGCCGTGCGATAGAGCAGCGGCAGCACGATCGCGAGTGCAGCCGCCGTCCATACCCAGCCTCCAGCCGGGCGCTCGCCCGCGAGCCAGAGCGCACCACCGGCCGCGAGCCCGATCAGGCAGGCGATGAAGAGATACAGGTCAATGTGCCAACGGGTCTGCATGGATCGGATTCAAGCACGCAATAGACGTGGATGATAGCGCCGCGCCGCGTGCGATTCGCATGCGCCCGTCGCGACCGCGGCGCACCGAATCCGCCGCAGTCACAGGACACGAATCGAAGCGCGTCGGATTCTCAACCAGCAGGAAGCACATGGGCTTGGCACGGCGTGCTGCATGCGATCGAGCGATTCCGTGATCTGGATCACGCGCACTGCGCAGCGTCGGTTCTATAGTCCGTGTCAGCGAGCCGCGTGGCAAAACTTTCAGGAGAAATGTCATGGTCGCAGTAGTGGAAAAAGTGCAGGCCCGGAGAGATGCATGGCCGCTCGACCGTGTCACGGTGTTCCTGCATCTCGGGTTGGTCGTCTTCGGCGTCGGGGCCTGGTTGATCGGCAGCGGTTGGATCGGTGCCGGAGCCGGTGACTACGATCACGTCGACCATTTCTGGTACATCCAGCACCGCTGGATTGGCATCACTTTTGCCGTGTTCCTGTTTGCGCGCTTGCTGTGGGGCTTTGTGGGCCCCACGAACGCGCGCTTCGTGAACTGGGTGCCCTGGACCTGGGCGCGTTTCAAACTGGTGCTTGAAGATGTGTACCTGGTGCTGCGCTTCAAGGTGCCCGACCGGCACACGCACGAAGGGCTTTCGGGTTTTGTGCAGGCGCTCGGCTTGCTGGTGTTTCTGTGGCTCGGAGTAAGCGGGCTCATGAACGCCGTCGCGATCACCCCCGGTGTGAAGCTGACCGGCTGGATGCGCGTGATCAAGCACTGGCACCAAATTGGCGACGTTCTGGTGCCCGCCTATCTGTTCTTGCATGTGGGCGGCACGTTGGTACACAGCTTCCGTGGTCAGCATGTATGGAAAAAGATG
>JBOIBB010000073.1:0-2189 GCA_050739335.1 Gammaproteobacteria bacterium | reverse complement strand
CCGCCCGCACAGTCCGGCGGCGTGCAGTGCGACCGATTGATCTGCGGGCGTCAGTTGCCGGCGCTGCAGCCGGGTTGGCCGAGTCTTTGCGTGAGCGCTGCGAATGCCGGGCGCGCGCAGAGCGGGTGCAGGCTCGGCCAGACACTCATGAACGGAATCAGGATGCTCACCGCGTGGCGCTGCACCGTCGCGTCGAGAACCTTGAGCGCCTGCTGCGGCTGACCGAGGTGCATGTAGGCATCGGCGAGAAATACCGCGGTGAGCTTGTCCGGCGGCCGCGCCGCCAGCGTCTTGACGTACCAGTTGAAGTAATCCACCAGGGAAGTTTGTTTGCCCACGCGCACCCGCGCGATATCCGCAGGCGTCGCTCCGGCGTATTGCATTTCCTCTGCGGCCTGCTGCGTCGCCTGTGTGTAACGGCCCTCGCCGAGCAGCGTCAGCACCAGCAGGTGGCGCGCAAGTTCATCGTCCGGCTTGAGGTTGATGGCGGTCAGCGCCGATTGCTCGGCCACATCGTACTGACGGTCGATAAAGAACAGCACGGCGGAATTGAGCGAAATGCGCATCGATACCGGGTCGAGGCTTTGTGCAACCGCCATCGCCTGGCGCATTTCACGGCTATGGTTCGAGGCCGAATACCATGCGGCCTGCGCCTGCCAGGCCCAGGCGTTGCCCGGATTGTGGCGCAGGGCCGCTTGGATTTCAGGCTCGGCCGCGGCTGGATCCCAGTCGTAGAACAGGTCGAGTGAACCCTGCAACAAATGGGCGTTGGAGGAATCGTTATCCAGCGCCACGGCCTTTTTTACCAGCGCCTTGGCCTCGCTCACTTGACCCGCGCTCAGGCTCGCCCCCGCCATCAGTGCCTGCGCGGTGCAGGCGTAGGCGGCCGCAAAATCCGGCGCGGCGGCCATGGCCGCACGGCAATAACCTTCGGCCTTGGCGGAATCACGCTGCAACAACACGTAGCGGCCGAGCTGGTAGTCGAGCGCCGCGCTGCGGTTGCTGGTGAACGCCAACGGTTTGACGCTCGCGTCGGGCGCGAGGCGGGACGCGATGTGTGTAGCGATTTGCACCACCATTTGCTGGAACGCGCTGCTCGAGTATTTGGTCGCGAGGTTGTACTCGTTGCCCCACACGTAATCCTGATTGGCAGCGCCAATCAGGCGCGCGGACACGTGGATAAATTGGGGATTTTCCGTGATGCTGCCTTCGAGCACGTAATCGGCGCCGAGTGCCTGACCGATGGTGCGGATGGTCTGGCGGTCGCCCGCGTAATGCATGCTGGAGGTATCGGCGATCACCCCGAGGCGCTGCGGAGAAATGGGTCCGAGCAAGTCGATCAACTCGCTCGCGATCGAGGCACCGAGAATGGTATTGGCGGAATTGGGGGACAGGTTGGCAAAGGGCAGCACCGCGATCACGGGATGGGTGACGGGCGGCGCCGCGCGCGTGAAGAACTGCACGCGATAACGGTAGTGCGCGAGGACGAGTGCCGCGGCGATCACCACGGCGACGGCCACGGCCGGAATCAGCCACAGCCGGTGATGTAGTTTCTGCGGCGCCGCGGGGGCCGCCGGCGGTGGCGGGTGCGGATCGGTGACGCCGGATGGCGCCACCGGATACACGAATTTGTAGCCGCGGCGCGAAATAGTCTGGATGTAACGCGCGCCGTTCACGCCGTCGTTCAGGGCCACGCGCAGTTGGCGCACGCAGGCGCTGATGCCTTCCTCGAATTCCACTATGGTTTTGCTGCTCCACAGGCACTGACGGATGTCCTCGCGCGACACCACGCTGCCCGCGTGTTCCAGCAGCAGGGCCAGGAGTTTGGCGACTTGCGGACGCAGCATCGTGGTTTTCCCGCCGTCCTGCAGCTCGCCGCTATGCGGGTCGAACACGAATTCGCCGAAGCCGAACCGGTGATTGGGTGTGTCAGGGCTCATGTGTGCGCGCCGCGCCTTTGAATATCCTTCGGGCTGGACGGCGAACAAGCGGCCGGCCAGCCACTAATGTATAGCTGCCGGACGGCCCATGATGCGCCGTATCATCGATAATTTATAAATGAATAATAAAATGCTGACCCGTGTTCGCCCGCAGCCGCCCACGGCGCCTGTACGCAGCGCGTGGCGGTCACCCGCAGCGGGCGCTTGGGCCCCGAGATGGCCCCGGCAGTACTCAGACGCGTGCGGTAC
>JBOIBB010000072.1:0-21676 GCA_050739335.1 Gammaproteobacteria bacterium | reverse complement strand
ATTAAATACAGTGTGAGCGGCCATGCTTTGTTTCTCAGTCCACTCTGCCACGTGACCGCACATCGCCAGAAGGCCCAGATGAAAAACGCGTACGCGGATGCGAAGTACGCATACGCGGGATAACTTGGCTGGGTAGCAAAATTGTTGAGTGATTCCCCCCAAGGGAAGACCAGTGGCACGGTCCGCTCGACGTTTGAGTACAGCAGACTATTAGGTGAGAAGGAATTCAGGATAAAAAGGTCTCCGAACACCAGGCACGCCGCAATTAGCCAGAGTCTCCGGTTCCGCACGTCTGTGAACTCACAGAGAAACCACACCGCAACTGGATAGGTAACGCACATGATGGCGACTTTTAAGCGTGCGATTTGTCCGGCAGTTGTCGCCGCGTCTGTTTCGTAAAGTGCGGCCGTCAGCACCATGTACGCGGCGATCAAAAGGCACAGCAATCCGAACGCCAAAAACCCCGGCTCACGGCGGCGCCATGCACCCGTGATGAGAAAGTGCACTCCGGCGAAGAGCGAGAAGCCCGCCGCCATCCAGATTGCGGGTATAAACAGATGCATGTGTGAGCGATAACTCCCTAATGAATATGTAATTATTGATGGGAATCCTACGCCTGTGGATGCCTGGCTGCCAGTATCCCGGTCAACCGCGGGCTGGGCGCACACGCGCAGCGCCCGCTGCCGTGTGCGGGTCGATTGCAGCCGGTGTATCGTTCCGCGCGCCGTGTTGGCTTGCATCCCAACGCGGATACGATTCTTCTGGGTGCAATCAAGGAGATACGCATGGCAAGCAAGCCGAAGCCCGCCAAAGGTCGTGCTGACAAAAGACTTTCGATTCGCAAGAACAAGCGTGGTTTGGAGGCGGCGGAAATCGTGCTCGACGTAGCGGCTCCGGAGCTCGCGCCGTTGCGTGAACAGATCCAAAAAGCCGGCGGGGTAGCGATCGGCGGTTACCGCGAACCGCTTTCCGGTCGCCCGCTGCTGTTGGCGTCAGTGCCGATCACGGCGGTTGCTCCCACGCCGTTCCAGAGGGATCTCTCGCCTACGCACACCAAACGGCTGGCGCAAAAAATCGAGGAGAGCGGTTCGTTTCTGGACCCCATCATCACCGTGCGCGGTGCGGACGGAAAACTCTGGACGCCCAATGGCCGGCACCGCTTGGCGGCGGCCAAGGTGCTCGGACTGAAGCAGGTAACCGCACTGGTATCACCCGACGCAGCCCTGGCGTTTCGCATCCTCGCGCTCAACACGGAGAAAGCCCATAACCTCAAAGACCGGGCGCTCGAAGTGATTCGCATGGCGCGCAGCCTCGCCAAGGCCAAACCGCGTGCCAAGGAGAGCGACTTCGAAGCCGAATTTGAGGCTCCGGAATTCCTCACTCTCGGCATTCTCTACGCGGACGACAGTCGTTTCGCCGGCGGCGCCTACAGTGCGTTCTTGAAGAAGCTCGATCGTTTTGCGGAGCGCACTCTGCCCGCGAGCCTGGCGCAGCGAGGGGATTACGCTGCACGCATCCGGCAGATCGATGCTGAGGTGAAAAAGATTGTTGCA
Organism: Gammaproteobacteria bacterium; assembly: GCA_050739335.1. Taxonomy (GTDB): domain Bacteria; phylum Pseudomonadota; class Gammaproteobacteria; order Natronospirales; family REEB76; genus REEB76. The sequence goes on along the minus strand of JBOIBB010000072.1, from coordinate 20,123 downwards.
AAACTGCAGGCACGCGGTTTCAAATCGCCTTACCTGCGGACTTATGTGGTGGCGCGTATCAACCCGGTGCGCTGGATTCGCCTGAAGAAGGGCGATACGAAACCGCCCATGCCCATGGCCGCTGCGCTCACGCGCATGGCTGCGGCCGCGCGGAATTTCAACGTGGAATCGGTGAAGCCTTCCGATCTTGCGATCGTCGCCGCGCTGTCGGCGGATTAGGAAACTGCAGCAGTGCTGTTGCTGGCGCGATTTCAGACGACGTGAATGGCAGTCGCGACGACCGCTCTTGCAATTGCTTCGCGGAACTACGGCAGTTTGATCTTGCCGCCGCCCGGCAGGCCGCCTTTGCCGCTGAGTCCGCCCAGACCGCCGAGCCCGCTGTTGCCAGCGCCCGGTACCACGATCGAAGACGCAGCCTCGCGGCGCAATTCCTCGAGACGTTTCATGGTCTGCTCGATCGCGGCCTTGGCGGCATTGCCGAAGTTGTCCGCGGCTTCTTTGAGGGACTTGGCCTCGATGTCGAAATTGATCGGCAGAGTGCCGAGCGGCGTGAGCACCTGCGTGGCGCCGCTGTAGATCACGCGGCGTGTCTGGTCCGGACCGCCGTCGCGCGTGACCGGCGTAAGGCGCTGGATGGTGCCCACGTTGCGGTCGGTGAACACCTCTTCCTGGTAGAGCTGTTCGGCTTGCATCTGGATTTCGAGGTCTTTGGGTTCGGTCGCCATTTGGGTGAATGCCTGTCTGAGAGCCGTGCTAGGTTAGCAGAAATGAGCGGCTCGCCGGCAGTGCGCTTGCCCGGCGGTCGTCACGCGCTTCAAGATGGCGCATCACTCCCGGATTACAAGGTGTAGCCCATGAAAATATGCGTAGTCGGCGCCGGCATGGTCGGCAGCGTCATCGCTCGGGATCTCGCGGCGCAGCACGCCGTGACCTCAGTGGATCTTGACGAGCGCCGGCTCGCGGGTCTTGCGGAGCAGGGCATCCAAGTTCAGCGTCTGGATATTCGCGATGCGGCGGCGCTCGCGGATTTCGTGCAACCGTTCGACGCCGCAGTGTGTGCCGTGCCGGGGTTTCTCGGCTTCAGTACTCTGAAGTCGCTGATTGGCGCCGGCAAAAATGTGGCGGACATTTCCTTTTTTCCCGAGGATGCACTCGGGCTCGATGCGCTCGCCAAAGAACAGGGAGTCACCGCCTTGGTGGACTTCGGTGTCGCGCCCGGCATGGATAATCTGATCCTTGGTCACCACGACGCCGAGATGCAGGTCGCGCGCTTCGAGTGTCTGGTAGGTGGCCTGCCGCAGCACCCGCAGCCACCCTTCAATTACAAGGCACCGTTCTCGCCGATCGACGTGATCGAGGAGTACACGCGACCCGCGCGCCTGCAGCGCGGCGGGAAGGTGGTGACGCTGCCCGCGCTGAGTGAGATTGAAACGGTGACTATCGAAGGCTTGGGTGAGCTCGAAGCTTTCAACACCGACGGCCTGCGCTCGTTGCTCAAGACCATGGCACATATTCCGGAAATGGCAGAAAAAACCCTGCGCTATCCCGGGCACGTGGCGCTCATCGCCGCGCTCAAACAAGCGGGGTTCTTTTCGGAGGAGGAACTCGAGGTTGACCGCGTCAAGCTGTGCCCACGGGCGCTGTCCGCCAAGCTGCTGCTCGATCAATGGAGGCTCGCGCCAGCCGAGCCCGAGCTGACGGTAATGCGCGTTACCGCCGAGGGTCGCGAGCAGGGCCAACACGTGCGGCACGTATGGGAGGTGCACGACGAGTACGATCCGGCGACCGGGTTTTCTTCCATGGCACGCACGACCGGGTTTACGTGTGCGGCCGCGGCCAATCTGTTGCTCGCGGGCAAATTCCGTGAGCCGGGCGTGTATCCGCCGGAGATTGTCGGGCGCCGTGGCGAATGTTTCGACTACGTTCTTGATTACCTGAAACAGCGCCACGTGAATTACCGGCACCGTGTCAGTCAAGCGTAACGGCCGGCGTGTGTGAGTTTGCTAGAATATTCACCTCGTTACCGCATGCGGAAAAATTATGGATGTCGAGACCTTCTCGTTTGACAGCACCGCCGAGCAGGCGGTGGAACTCGCCAACCGCGTTACCGACGAGCACCCGGAGGCGGATCTCTGGGATATTGCCGACGGGCTGCTAGCCGGCGCGGTGCACTTCTGGCTCTATTCGCGCCAGCCCTGCGACGATCCGATGTGCGAGGACTGTGCGCCGCTGTGCACGGCCAAGTTGCGCGAAGCGGAACTGCGCAAGCTCGTGCAACAGTTTGCCGAGGAAAGCGACTACTACGAGAGCCCGACGGATACCAATATCGCGCGGGCGTAACCCAGTTCCCCGTGACGTTGTCTGACTGAAATACCATCCTCCGGGGGGATGCAAAGCATGGAGCGGGCGGAACCTCTGGTCTGCTGGAAATGCGGGGCGCGGCTCGCGGGAGTGCCCATACCGCTTTCGCGATTGTCCAACTGCCTTGTCTGCGGAGCGGAACTGCACGTGTGCCGCCAGTGCCGCTTCTACGATCCGGGCAAACCGCAAAGTTGTGCGGAAGAGCGCGCCGATCCGCCGCTCAACAAGCAGCGCGCGAATTTTTGCGAGTATTTCGAACCGCGCGCCGGTGCCTATCGCCCCGCCGACACGAGCGCCGCGGAGCGCGCCCACACCAAACTCGACAATTTGTTCAACAAGAAAAACTGATGGCGGCGGCCGGGCGAACCACTTCGGCTGGCCCGAGTTAAACCTGGTAATGCACCGCGGTGATGTAATAGCGGGCTTCGCCCGCCGGAGTCACTACTTTCACCTCATCGTCCACGGCTTTCTTGAGCAGCGCCTGTGCGAGCGGCGAATCGATGCTGATGCAGCGGCTGGCGGTGTCGTACTCGTCGGCGCCCACGATGCGGTAAATGGCCTCACTGCCCTGGTCGTCCTCGAGCGTGATCTCGGCGCCGAAAAACACTTGGCGCTGATTGGCCGGCGGCGCAGCGACCACATGCAGCTCGGGCATGCGCCGCTGCAGGTAACCGATGCGGCCGTCCATCTCGCGTAACTGTTTCTTGCGGTAAATATATTCGGCGTTTTCCGAGCGGTCGCCTTCGGCCGCCGCGGCGCTGAGCGCCTGCACCACTTTACGCCGCTGCCGCCAGAGTTCCTTGAGCTCGCCTTCCAGGCGCCGATAGCCGGCCGCCGTGATGTAGGGCGAGGACTTCGGCGCGGGCGGTCGCCAGCGGCTCATGATTGCGTCGGCATCGGACAAAACATGCAGAAATTATAGTGGTGCCGCGTCACGCCGGGGCGGTTCCTGCAGCCACCAGGCGGCCAGCGCGAGCCAGGCGAGGATCAGCAGGATGGTGAGTTTCTCCATGAAGCCGCGCGCCGGTATGTGCCCGAGCGCGTACAGCCAGAGCACCACGAATTCGGCGAGCGCGAGCCCCAGTGCCAGGCGAAAGTGCGACTGCCAGCGTGGCACGCGGCGCAGATACCAGGATTGAGAAAGCATCGCGACGCTCACGCACAGGAAGGCCAGCATCGCGCCGAGGACATGCAGGGCACCGTGCAGCGTGAGCCGGTCGGAAGTATCGGTCGCGAAACTTGCCGTGATTACCACGCCGGCCGCGCCCGCGATGAACAGAATCAGGGTTGCAGCCGAGCGTGCGTCGCCGGGGCTTGCGAGGTAATACCCCACTGTGAGCAACACCAGGCTGCAGGCCAGCACAAAGAACGCCGCCTGCAGCCAACCCCCGTAGGCGCCAAGCAGATAAAAGCTCAGCGGTGTGCCCATGAAGTTATAGTCGGGCCGCAGGAACTGCGTGGCCGCCGAAGTGATGAAGAAAAGCAGCACGCCCGCGAGTGCCAATCGTCCGAACCAGGTGCGCGCGGCTTGTGTCATTGCTTGGCTCAATGTTGTACTACGGTCACTGTATAACTTTAGGCAAATGGTTTTTCACGCTGGAATGCCATGACGCACCCCCAAAGGAGCACGGCGCGGGTGCACGCGCGGCGTAAGGGCTTTGTCGAGTGCAAACGGCTCACTCAGGCGCGGATTGCCATTGCGAGACTGCCGCCGCCAAGCCTGTATCATGGAGTCAGATTGCCAGGCTATCGATTCGCACGCGAGAGTACATAGTTTCGGATGACGTTTGCGTATTACCAACGCCTGAGTGCCAAGAACCAGCGCATATACACGGCGAGCGACCGGATCGTCGCATTACCCCTTCCCGCCGCGACAGAACTCTGGGCATGCATGCCGGCTCTTGCACAGGCCCTCAGGTCCGACCGGCCGGTGCAGGTGCAGGAGGTCTGCCAGCGTCTCGCGGACCGGATGTGCGGGCAACTGCATGTGCCGCTTGTGACCATCAAGGTGCTGGCGAAACGACCCTCGAATCGTTGGGGCGAACTGCACGGCCTTTACGAGGGCGTCGACGCTGCGCTGAAAGTCGCCAAGATCACCCTGTGGATGCGTACCGCACAGCGCCGCCAGGTGGTCGCCTTCCGTAGCTTTCTGCGCACCGAGTTGCACGAGCTCGGGCATCATTTTGACTACACCTATTTAAAGCTCGCGGACTCCTTGCACACCGAGGGCTTTTACAAACGTGAGTCCTCCCTGTTTCATCAGCTCGTGACTGATGCCATACGCAGCCCCCGGAATCCGCCGCCTTCGGATAACGACGCGGCGACGCTAGAATAAGGCTGCCGCTGTGCGCGCGGCCCGCGCCCACTGACAGGAGTCCTGCCGTGTCTACTTATACCGCCCCGTTGCGCGACATGCGCTTTGTGCTCACCGAACTCGTCGACCTGGCTGGAGTGACACATCTGCCCGGCAACTCCGAGGTCACCCCGGAGCTCGTGGACTCCTTGCTCGAAGCCGCCGGGAGATTTGCCGCCGAGTTGCTGGCGCCGCTCAATCAGAGCGGCGACCGGGAGGGCTCGACCTGGCACGCCGGCGCGGTGACGACCCCCAAGGGTTTCAAACAGGCGTATGAACGCTTCGTCACGGATGGCTGGAATGCGCTCGCACTGCCTGCAGAGTTCGGCGGGCAGGGCCTGCCGCAAGTGGTCTCGGCTCCGGTACAGGAGATGTGGCAGGCGGCCAATATGTCCTACGCGCTCTGTTCGCTCCTCACGCAGGGCGCGGTCGATGCCTTGCTGCTCACCGGCAGCGACGAGCTCAAGCGGCGCTTCCTGCCGAAAATGGTCTCGGGGGAGTGGACCGGCACCATGAATCTTTCCGAGCCGCAGGCGGGTTCAGACCTGGCCGCGGTGCGCTGTCGCGCGGTGCGCGAAGGTGACCATTACAAGCTCACGGGTCAGAAGATTTTCATTACCTACGGCGAACACGACTGGACGCGGAACATCATCCACATGGTGCTCGCGCGCACACCGGATGCTCCCGCGGGCGTCAAGGGCATTTCGATGTTCCTGGTGCCCAAGGTGTTGGTCAATAAGGACGGCAGCCTCGGCGAGCCGAATGACGTGCACTGCGCGTCGCTCGAGCACAAGCTCGGCATCCACGCGAGTCCGACCGCGGTGATGAGTTACGGCGAGCAGGGCGGCGCGATTGGCTACCTCATCGGCGAAGAGAACCGCGGGCTCGAGTACATGTTCATCATGATGAACCTGGCGCGCTTTGCCGTGGGTGTGCAGGGACTGGGTGTCGCCGAACGCGCCTGGCAGCAGGCACGCGATTACGCCAAGCAGCGTGTGCAAAGCGCCGATATCGGTGCACGCCACGGTGCGCCGGTCACCATCATTCACCACCCGGACGTGCGGCGCATGCTGATGAGCATGAAAGCGCGTATCGAGGCCATGCGTGCGCTCGCGTACGTGACCGCGGCGCACATGGATACGGCCGCGCACAGCCCGGACGAGACCGGGCGTGCACACGCACAGGCGTTCGTGGACTTGATGATCCCGGTGGTCAAAGGCTGGTGCACCGAAAATGCCGTGGAGATCGCCTCGCTCGGCCTGCAAGTACATGGCGGTATGGGGTATATCGAAGAAACCGGCGCGGCGCAGTATTACCGGGATGCGCGCATCAGCACCATCTACGAAGGCACGACCGGCATCCAGGCCAAGGACCTGGTCGGCCGCAAGATTGCCCGCGAGCAGGGCGCCACCGCCAAGGCATTTATCGGCGAAATGCGCCAGCTCGATGCCGAACTCGCCGCATCAGCCGGCGAAGATATATCGGCCATCCGCATGCGCCTCAAGGCCGGCATCGATGCGCTCGAGGCATCTGTCGATTGGCTGGTGGCGAATTACCGCAGCAGCGTTCGAGCGGCCGCGGCCGGTTCCGTACCGTTCCTGATGTTGCTGGGCACTGTGGCCGGTGGCTGGCTGATGGCGCGTGCCGCGCTCATTGCGCAACGGAAACTTGCCGGAGGCAGTGCGGATGCAGCGTTTTACCGGGCGAAGATCGGGACGGCGCACTTTTATGCGGATTATGAATTGACCAAGGCGCCGGCACTCAAGGAATCCATCGTCGCGGGTGCCGCCGGAGTATTGACTCTGACTGAGGATCAGTTTTAGCCCAACATCCTGTTTTAAAAGGGGTTCTCCTGCATCCAACACCGCGGCTGCATAACTGGCACCTCTCCGGGTTACCGCGAGGTATTGAAATATTTATAAAAGCCGATATATTAAGCGGCATGGAACGCGTAGATGTTCTCAAGGCAATCGCCAACGAATCGCGGCTCAAGATCCTTTACTGGATGAAGGATCCGGAAAAGCATTTTGGCCGCTTCCTCGCCGGCAATGAGCGTGAGGGCATGGTGTGCGTGACCGAGATTTGCGCCAAGCTTGGTTTGTCGCAATCTACGGCGTCGCAATACTTGGCGACGCTTGAGCAGGCCGGGCTGGTGAAAAGTCAGCGCATGGGACAACGGACGTGTTATGAGCGCAACGAAGCCGCGGTGCGTGAGTTGAAGAACTTCCTGGACGAGGATTTGTAGCGCAACCGTGCAGGCTTTTTTTTGACCAAATCCATCGAGATTGATACATATGCAAGAATCTATTAAAGATAATACCAGTGCACAGCCACTGCTGACGCCGGTGAGACTTGGCGCCTGGGAATTGCCGAACCGCGTGGTGATGGCGCCCATGACACGCTCGCGGGCCTACAACCGCGACCGTGCGCCTACCACGCTGCATGCCGAGTACTACGCGCAACGTGCGAGCGCCGGCTTGATAATCACCGAGGGCATGCAGATTTCGCCCCAGGGCGTCGGGTATTTGTATACACCCGGCATCCATTCGGCGGCGCAGATGCGCGGCTGGCGGCGCGTGACGGATGCGGTGCATGCGCGCGGCGGCCATATCTTTGGCCAACTCTGGCACGTGGGCGCAGTCTCACATCCGGATTTTCTCAACGGCGCATTGCCAGTTGCGCCCTCGGCCATCAATCCGGCTACGCGCTCGCTCACCCCGCTTGGGCTCAAGCCGACGGTGACACCCCAGGCGCTTACCACGGCCGAGGTAAAAGGCGTGGTGCTGGATTACGTGCAGGCGGCACGCAATGCCATGCAAGCGGGCTTCGATGGCGTCGAGATCCACGGCGCCAACGGCTATCTGGTCGAGCAGTTCCTGCGCAACAGCTCCAACACCCGCAGCGACGAGTACGGCGGCAGCATTCCGAACCGCGCGCGTTTCCTGTTTGAGATTATCGAAAACGTCGCCGCGGCGATCGGCAGCATGCGGCTCGGGCTGCGGCTTTCGCCGACCAATACCTGGAACGTGCCGGCCGACTCCGACACTGCGGCGCTCTACGATTTCGTGATCGGCGCACTCTCGACTTATAACCTGGCTTTTCTTGAACTCGTCGAGGCGCAGGCTGATCTCTCGCCGATACCGAACATGGTCACCGATGTGTGCGCACGCTATCGCACCATCTATCACGGCACGCTGATTACCAACGCCGGCTACGATCCGGCCAAGGCTAACGCGGTGATTGCGAATCAGGGCGCCGATTTGGTTGCCTTCGGCGCGTTCTACATTTCGAATCCCGACTTGGTGGAACGCATACGCACGGGCGCGCCGCTCGCGGCGTTCGATCGCCGCACTTTTTATCAGGGCGGAGTCCGGGGTTACACCGACTATCCGCCACTGCAGGCACAGGCAGCCTGAGAGTTTCTACTCGGGTTGCGTGAGTGTTGCCGGCGGGCGACGTATTTCAGAAGTTGGTTTGGGGTGCCGCTGGGGCCGGGCGGCTTCACCGTTACATGTGGAGATTTATTGAAACAGGAGGGGGCGGGGATGGATGGAGGAATCCGAAATGAAACTCGCATCTTGGCATTCAATGATTTCTGTGGCTGCACTGCTCGGCGCCTTGGTCGGAGCAACAGCGTTTGTGGTACCCGCGGGTGCTTACGCGCAAGGCGGCATTGCCGTGGGTTATACCGGCATGCACGACGGCCAGCGCGGCCGGGTGCTGGTCTTCGATTACCGGCCCGCTCAATCCCACTGGCTCTTCAGTGCCGGGAATATTTCCCACACGCTCTCGCGTGACACCACTTGGGTCGGCGCGCAGTACATGATCATCGACCGTAACTTGTTTGCCGGCTTCGGGCCGGCGGTGATCACGCATCAGACCAGCACCCTCACCAGCCAGTACCAGTTCATCACCACCTTCGGCCTGCACTATGACCACTGGGCCATCGCCGTGCGCCACATTTCCAACGGCGGCACCCGCGGTGACAACGTGGGTGAGAACTTGGTGACTGTGGCATGGAATTTCTGACCAGTTTTGCTCCGCACGGCCCCAGGCCGCGCGACCGGCACTCTCCCCTCCCTCCTTGAGAGGCCGGACGGGTGATACCCCAACACCCGGAGCTCTTGCCGGCGTACCGTTTCCCATCCCCCGGTACGCCGGCTTTTTTATGCCCGGTGTGGTTGCAGGCGTGTGGGCAAGGCGTTCAGACGTACCGTTTGCATTGGAATCTGCCCGGGGCGGACCTATATTGAACGCTGCGCGTTACTCTGGTTCCGATCCCGAGGAATTACCATGTTTGCGGCATACAAGACCAGCCTGATTTCTCCCGCGCGCGCGCTGCCCGGGCGCAGCGCGCCTGTTGCGAGTGCCGAGCACCATTACGTGAACGGTCATGCGCTGAAGCCCCCGTTTCCGGAAGGGCTGCAGCAGGCGCTATTCGGCATGGGGTGCTTTTGGGGAGCGGAGCGCAAGTTCTGGCTGGAGCCGGCCGTGTACGTCACGGCCTCGGGCTACGCGGGCGGAAGCACGCCCAATCCCACTTATGAAGAAGTCTGCAGCAACCGCACCGGGCACGCCGAGGTGGTGCGCGTGGTGTTCGATCCCAAGGCCGTCAGCTATGCGCAGTTGTTGAAGCTTTTCTGGGAAGCGCACGATCCGACCCAAGGCATGCGCCAGGGCAACGACATCGGCACCCAGTACCGCTCCTGCATTTTCACTTACGGCGACGCGCAGTTGCGCGCCGCGCTCGCGTCACAACAGAGCTATCAGCGGCAGCTCGAAGCCGCGGGCTATCCTGGCATCACCAGCGAGATCCGCGCCGCGCCCGAGTTTTACTACGCCGAGGCCTACCATCAGCAGTACCTTGCCAAGGATCCCGACGGCTATTGCGGCTTGCGGGGCACCGGCGTGAGCTGCGCCGCCTGAGCCGCCTTATTCCAGGTACGTGTTGTCCGTGTAGCACCAGGCCCAGTCGGGCCCGGCTTCGATGGTCTTGATGATCGCGTGTCCGGTTGTTTCGTAGTGCACGCGCGCGTGCGTGTTCTTGGAACTGTCGCAACAGCCCACGTGCCCGCAAACCATGCAAATGCGCAGTTGCACCCAGCGCTCGCCGCGCGCTACGCACGCGGGGCACACGTGCTCCACGTAGCTAACCGCGCGCGCCTGTGGCGTGTGGCTGCAAAGCTTTGAGTGGCGCTGATTCGCAGTCAGAGTGATCTTGGGCATGTCAGTCTCCTTGGTTTTTAATGGCTCGCGATCGGACGCGCCATGAGAGACGGCGCCTGCAGGCGCTCGCCCCGGTATGCCTGCACGTCGCCAAAGTGGCGGTGCGCTTGCCAGTCCTCTCGCGCCGACTGGATTTCTGCGGCGCTGCGCGCCACGAAGTTCCACCAGATCATCACCGACTCACCGAACGGCGCACCGCCGATCAGTATCGCGTGCGCCGGACTCTGGCTCGTCAATTCGAGGCCGTGGCGCTGCGTGCCGAGGTAGTGGAGCGCACCCGGTGCGAGGCGTGTGCCGTCCAGCTCGACCTCGCCCGCGATGATCACCAGCGCGTGTTCCCACGCGGGCTTGAGCGGCAGCCGCAGCCGGCCATGGGCACCGAGCTTCAGTTCCGCACCGACGAGCGGCGAGAAGCTGCGCGTTCCCGCGTTTGCATTCGCGAGTTCACCCATGAACACCTGCGCACGTCCTCCGCCCGGCTCGAGCACCGGCAAATCCCGGTAGTGATCGAACGCGGGCGCGCGCTGGCGCTCGGCTTCGGGCAGTGCCACCCAAAGCTGCAGCCCATGGAGCGTGCCGGAATTGCGCACCGGCGTTTCTTCCGAATGTGTAATACCGCGTCCCGCGGTCATCAGATTGAGCTCACCGGAGCGCGCGATCGCCGTGCAGCCCAGGCTGTCGTTGTGCAGCACTTCACCCTCGAACAGCCACGACACGGTTTGCAGGCCGATGTGCGGATGCGGTGCGATGTCCATGACCTTGCGCGTGCCGAAGGTAAGCGGTCCGAAATGATCGAAAAAACACCACGGACCCACCAGCCGATGCTGGCGTAGCGGCAGGGCGCGCAGCACCTTGAGCCCACCGCCCAATTCGGAGGTGCGTGCGGGCCAACTCTCGATTTCCGGCTGCGGATCGGCCCGCGAATCGCAGGATTCCGTTTCGGGGAGCGGCAGCGGGTTGCTCATGTGGTATCTCCTTGGCGAGCGTCGCGGCCGTGGCTTATTTGGTCGGGGTGTTCGCGAAGGTGAAGTTCCAAACAAAATGCCTATCCAGCGTGACGAACAGCGGCTTCCCGAGCTGATAGCGTTCGAGCCAAGTGGTGCCGGTGGAGTGCGCCTCGGCTGTGCCTTTGGCGTAGCGCGTCGAAGACTCGAAACCACTGAAAAGTCCCGCGGCCGGCGTCACGCGCACCGCGATGGTGTCCAGGCTTTTGTACGTGGCCGCCGGCGGCTGCAGCTCGGCACGCAGCGTAAGCGTGCCCTGATTGGTCTCGAGCCGCACGTGCACCTGCTGCTGTTTCCCGGATTTGTTTGCCGTGAGCGACACCCGTGTGTCATTGATCGGAATACCGTGAACGTGGAACAGGCGCATGACTGGTGTGCCAGCTTCACCCGCGGCCCGCAGCACCGCGATGCTGTGCGTCAGATTGCCTGCAGGTCCCAATTGCAAGACCGGCACCAGCACGAACGCCGCCGTGAATGCGCCGGTCGCCTGTCCCGCGTAAGTCGAAGCGGGGCAGCTCGCAACAAATATGAGCACAAGGCCTTGCCCCGACGCCGGTCCCGGCGCCGGGTGCCACTGCGGTCCGACGAGGTCGCTCACGTCGGGCATGGGTCGTGCGAATCCGGCGGTGAGCCCAATGCACGGCTGCTTTGCGGAAATAATCCAAGCCGGCCCGGCGTACGCTGTGCCGACGGTGAGCAGCAGCAAACTGGCAATCAAGGTCTGGCGCATAATGCCCCCGGATGGTCTGGACCCCGCCTGCATAATAGGCCCGATTCATGAGCCTGGAAAATTTTCATCCCGCTACGGCCGCCTGGTTCAGGCGCACGTTCACTGCGCCCACCCTGGCACAAGCGCAGGCCTGGCCCGCGATCCGTGCCGGGCGCCACACGCTGATCACGGCGCCCACCGGCTCGGGCAAGACGCTCGCGGCATTTCTGGCCGCGATTGATGCGCTGCTCCGCGAGGGCCTCGAGCGCGGCCTGCCGGACGAGTGCCGGGTGCTCTACATCTCGCCGCTCAAGGCGCTCTCGAACGACGTGCAGAAGAATCTGCAACAGCCGCTGGCCGGTATCCGCAACGAGCTTTTCGAGTCCGGTTTGCCGGACGTTGAAATCCGCGCGCTGGTGCGCACCGGTGACACGCCGCAGAGCGAGCGCGAGCGCATGCGCCGTGTGGCGCCGCATATTCTGGTCACCACGCCTGAGTCGCTTTACATTCTGTTGACCTCCGATTCCGGCCGCCGGGTGCTTGCAACCGTGCGCACGGTCATCGTGGATGAGATTCACGCGCTCGCTGGCAACAAGCGCGGTGCGCACTTGGCGTTGTCGCTTGAGCGCTTGGCCGCGCTTACGGCCGCGCCGCCGGTGCGCGTCGGGCTCTCGGCCACGGTCAAGCCGGTCGAGGAGATCGCACACTTCCTCACCGGCGGTGGCACCTGCGAAATCATCGATACCGGGCACGTGCGTGAGCGTGAACTCTTTATTGAACTGCCACGCTCGCCGCTCGCGCCGGTCATGGCGAACGAGATCTGGGCGGAGATTTATGATCGTCTCGCGGAACTCATCGAGGCGCATCGCACCACGCTCGTGTTCACCAACAACCGCCGCCAGGCCGAGCGCGTGGCGCGCCATCTGGCGGAACGCATCGGCGAACGTAATGTTACCGCGCATCACGGCAGTCTCGCGCGCGCGCATCGTCTCGACGCCGAGCAGCGTCTGAAACGCGGCGAACTCAAGGCGCTCGTTGCAACCGCGTCGCTCGAGCTTGGCCTCGACATCGGCGACGTGGACCTCGTGTGTCAGTTGGGCTCGCCGCACAGCATCGGCACCTTCCTGCAGCGCGTCGGCCGTTCCGGGCATGCGCTCGGCAAGCGTCCCGAAGGGCGGCTGTTTCCGCTTTCGCGCGACGACCTGGTCGAATGTGCGGCGCTCCTGGACGCGGTGCGCCGCGGCGAACTCGATGCGCTGCGGGTACCGGCAGCGCCGCTCGATGTGCTCGCGCAGCAATTGGTCGGTGAGGTCGCCTGCCGCGAGTGCGGCGAGGCCGAGCTTTACGAGCTTTGCCGCCGTGCCTGGCCCTACCGGAACCTCGGGCTCGATGCGTATACAGCCGTGGTGAAAATGCTGGCCGAAGGTTTTGCCACGCGTCGCGGCCGGCGCAGCGCCTACCTGCACCGTGACGCGGTCAATCACCGGCTGCGTGCACGCCGTGGCGCCAAACTCACCGCGGTCACCAATGCCGGCGCCATCCCGGACCAGTTTGATCAGGACGTGATCCTGTCGCCCTCGGGCCTGCGTATTGGCTCGCTCAACGAGGATTTCAGTTTCGAGAGCATCCCAGGCGATATTTTCCAGTTGGGCAATACCAGCTACCGCATTCTCAAGGTGGAAACGGGCCGGGTGCTGGTGGAAGACGCCAAGGGCCAGCCGCCCAATATTCCGTTCTGGTTTGGCGAGGCTCCGGCGCGTACCACGGAACTTTCGGCCGCGGTGTCGCGCTTGCGGGCCGAAGCTGACCGGCGTCTCGCCGCGGGCGAAGATTTGCTGCCCTGGCTGCAAAACGATTTGCAACTCGAAGCGGCGGCAGCGACGCAGCTCGGCGAGTACCTCGCGACCGCGCGTGCGGCGCTCGGCACGCTGCCGACGCAACAGATCGTGGTCTTCGAGCGTTTCTTCGACGAGGCCGGGGACCAGCATTTCGTGATCCACTCGACCTTCGGTGCGCGCATCAATCGTGCCTGGGGGCTGGCGCTGCGCAAGCGCTTCTGCCGCAAATTCAACTTTGAACTTCAGGCCGCGGCGCTGGAAGATTCCATCGTGTTGTCGCTCGGGCCCACCCACAGCTTTCCCCTGGAAGAGCCTGCGCGCTATCTGAGTCCGGCCACGGCACTCGAGGTGCTCGAGCAGGCACTGCTCGCGGCGCCCATGTTCGCCACACGCTGGCGTTGGGTCGCGAGCACCGCGCTCGCGGTACGGCGCTTTCGCAACGGCCGCCGCCAGCCGCCGGCGTTTCAGCGCGCCGATGCCCAGGATCTGACCTCGGTGGTATTCCCCGACCAGCTCGCGTGCTTTGAAAACCTCCCGGGGCCGATCCTCATACCCGAGCATCCGCTGGTCGCCCAAACGGTCAGCGATTGCCTGCACGAAGTCATGGACGTCGAGGGTTTTCTCGAAGTATTGCGGCGTCTCGAATCCGGCGAACTGCAGGTGGTGGCCCGCGACTTGTCGGCGCCTTCGCCGTTTGCGGAGGAAATCCTGTCCGCGCGCCAGTATGCCTTCCTCGACAACGCACCGGCCGAGGAACGCCGCACGCGTGCCGTGCAGGCGCGCGGCGTATTGAGCGTCGAGGAAGCGGGTGCGCTCGCCACACTTGACCCCGCCGCAATCGCGCGGGTGCGCACCGAAGTGTGGCCCGAGGCCCGCGATGCCGATGAACTGCACGATGCGCTGACCGTGCTGGGTTTTTGCACGCAACAGGAGGGCGAGAGCAATCCCGCTTGGCCGGCGTTACTGGAAACGCTGATTGCTGCCAAGCGCGCTACACGTTTGCGCTTGGGAGCGATTGCAGGAGCCGCTTCGCGTTCCAGTCCACGCGCTACGGATGTAGGAGCGGTCGTCCCGGCCGCGATCTTTTGGGTCGCCGCTGAACGCCTGAATGAATTACAGACTGTTTATCCCAATGCCACACTCGATCCGGCGATCGAGGCCGTAATCGAAACGAGCTCCGAGCCTTTGACGCGCGAGGATGCACTACGTGAATTGCTGCGCAGCCGGCTGGAAGCATCCGGCCCGGTAACGGTGGCAGCACTGACACGATCGTTCAGCCTGCCCGCAATTGAAATTGAGCCGGCACTGCTGGCGCTCGAAGCCGAAGGCTCCATGATGCGCGGGCGGTTCACGCCTTTGTCTTTGAGCCCATCTCCCCCAAGGGGAGAAGCAGAACTAAAAACCCCCTCGCCCCCGGATAGGGGAGAGGGCTCATCGCGAAGCGATGAGCGGGCTGCCAGGGATGGCAACACCGGACTATCAGGCGAAGCAGGATTGCGCAGCCTGAAAGGGGGTGAGGGGAAATTATCAATCGAATGGTGCGAACGCCGCCTGTTGGCGCGCATTCACAGCTACACGCTCAAGCGCCTGCGCAGCGAGATCGAACCGGTTGCGCCGGCGGATTACCTGCGCTTCCTGTTCGAGTGGCAGGGCGTGGCCGGCGAGCGCCGCGCGGGTGCCGCCGCACTCGCCGCAGTTCTCGAACAGCTCGAAGGATTCTCCGCGCCCGCCTCGGCTTGGGAGTCGGATCTCTTGCCGGTGCGCGTTGAGGAGTACGCGCCCTGGTTGCTCGACCAGCTTTGCGCGAGCGGTGCCGTGGCTTGGTTGCGGCTCGAGCCCCGCCCGGGCAATAGCAACGCGCATCACGCGGGCCCGGTGCGCAACACGCCGATGGCGTTTGTGGCACGCGTTGCGCTGGCCCACTGGCAGCTCCACGGCAGCCATTCAACTGATCAAATGCCTGCGCTCTCCCCGGGTGCGAATGCGGTGTGTGCGGCGCTCAAGTCGCGCGGCGCGCTCTTTTTCACGGACCTGGTACACGCGACCGGTTTGCTGCGCACCCAACTGGAAACCGCACTTGCCGAGCTTGCGGCCTGCGGGCTGGTGACTGCCGACAGCTTCGCGGGTTTGCGCGCGCTCATCACTCCGCTCGCGAAGCGCGCGCCCCTCACGCGCTCTTTCCGTTACCGCTTGCGGCGCGGCCAAGCGGCGGGCGTGGACGAGGCCGGCCGCTGGTCACTGCTTGAAACCAATATCGAGGCCGACTCATACGGCAGCAAAGCCGACGCACTCGTGCATGTAGCGACCGTGCTGCTGCGCCGCTACGGCGTGGTGTTCCGCAAAGTGCTGGAACGGGAGGGCGGGCTGCCGCCGTGGCGCGAGCTGCTGTATGTGTACCGGCGCCTCGAAGCGCGTGGCGAAGTCCGTGGCGGACGCTTCGTGGACGGTTTCGCAGGCGAACAGTTCGCCCTGCCCGAAGCCGTAGCGGCGCTGCGCGAAGTGCGGCGCCGCGAGAAAACCGGCGAACTGGTGTCGATATCCGCCGCCGATCCGCTGAATCTCGTCGGCATCATCACGCCCGGAACGCGCGTGTCCGTGCAGGGCGAAAACCGAGTGCTTTACCGTGACGGCGAGCCCGCGGCGCTGCAGGTTGGCGATGCCGTGAGATTCACCGGCGATGTCGCACCCCAAATGGAGTGGACATTGCGGAACTCTTTGATCCGAAAGCGGCTTGAGCCAAACTCGTCTTTGACTCGGCAGTAGGTTCCGGGCTCGGCGCTCGGCGGCGAAACCTTCTCTCCGTATCCTTAGATGTTCCTTTTGCAAACTGCAGCAGCGAGCGTGCATCGCGCGCTTGAAACCGCAACCCGCCGTCGTCTGTGCTCCATGCGGCGTCGTACCGCACTTCAGAACAAAAAAAGGGCGCGATTGGTGATCGCGCCCTGTGGATTGCCCTGAGTTTGCGGGCTCAGTCTTTCAGGCACTCGCTCATGAAACTCCGGCGGTCCTTGCCTTTGAGATTCTTTTCCTTGGCCTGGGCGTTGCAGTTTTTCATTTTTTCACGCTGCTCGCTCGTGACGCTCTTGGTTTTTTCCTCAGCTTTACCGGCCTCGGTCTTGGCTTTGGAGGCTTCGGATTTCATGCTGGCCGCGGCGCCGCTGCCTTTCAGGCACTCGCTCATGAACTTCTTGTGGGCCTCGCCTTTCATGCCCTTGGATTGGTGGGCGCATTCGGCGAATTTTTGCTGCTGCGGCGTAGGAGTTTTGATTTGCGCGGAGGCATTCGTGGCTAGCACGAAGGCTGCGGCGCTTAGGGTAATGAACAATGGGACGAACAACTTCCTCATGACTGGCTCCTTGGTGAAATAGTAAATACTCCTGCAACCGCCCTTCCCGGGGACGGTGCCGACGGATTCTATACCAAGGTCATGCTGAAAAACTCAGCATTAAGTAAAAATGCCCGGTTCGAGATCATGGATGCCGGGATACCTGGGATAGAGGTACGCGCGCGAGCACGGCGGGCTCGGGCTGCAGCGTGGCGTGGGAGATCGCGTAACGCTCCTGCAGGTGATGGCGCAGGCCATACAGCACCGGTTGCCAAGCATTCATGTCGTCGATGACGATGTGCGCGGAAAGCGATATTTCGTTGGACGACACCGACCAGACGTGCAAATCATGTATCGAGCGCACGCCTTCGACGGCCGCCATGCTGCGGCCGATTTCCGCGAGATCCATGCCGTGCGGCACGCCTTCGAGCAGCACGCCGGTAACTTCGTGCAACAGCCGCAGACTGGAAATCAGGATCAGGAATGCTATGAAGATGGAAAGCAGCGGATCGATGAGAAGCCAGCCGGTCGTATAGATCACGATGCCGGTGACCAGGGCCGCCAGCGAGCCCAGCATGTCGCCGAGCACGTGCAGCAGCGCGGCGCGCAGGTTGAGCGTGTGCTCGCCGTGGCGCAGCACCCGGTAGATTACCCAGTTGATGAGCAGTCCGATGGCGCCGATCAGCACCACCACCGGCGCGTGCACTGCTGGCGGATGGCGAAAGCGCATCGCCGCTTCCACGGCGATGGCCGCAACGATCACCAGCATGAAGAGCGTATTCAACAATGCGGCCATGACTTCCATGCGCCCGAGGCCATAGCTGAGGCGCACCGAAGCGGGCCGGAGTGCAACCCAGGCCGCAAGTGCCGCGATGCCGAGAGCCAGGCCGTCCGTGGCCATGTGCCCGGCATCTCCGAGGAGCGCAAGTGAATTTGCCCACAGGCCGGCGATGGCTTCGATGACGGCGAAGCCGAAGGTCAGCAGCAGCGCGAACACATACGGCCGCCGGCGCTGCGCAGCGCCGGCGTGCGGCGCGTGTGAATGTTCGTGCAAGCGGGTTTAGCGTTCGGTGGGCAGGCCGGCAGCGTTCCAGGCACCGAAACCGCCGGCCAGATTGACGGCGTTGGTGTAGCCGAGTTCCTGCATGGATACCGTGGCCAGTGCCGAGCGCCCGCCGCCCTGGCAGTGCAGCACGACCTCGCGTTTGTGGTCGTGCAGTTCCGGGAACTGGTCGATTTTGAATTCCAGCACGCCGCGTGGAATGTTAAGTGCGCCGGGAATGTGGCCCGCGGCGTATTCATGCGGTTCGCGCACGTCAAGAATCATCACCTTGCCGAGCTGCGGCGCGATCTCTTGCGGGGTGACTTCACGGATTTTGCTGCGCGCCTTGGCGACCAGGTCTGCGACACTTGTCATGTTTGTGGCTCCTTGAATGTTGTCCGTCAGAACACGCGTGGCACGGTGCGCCACACGATGTAAATTCCCATGAGGATCAGAAAGATGCCGAATGTTCTCCTGAGCGTCGACTGCGGCAGGCGCCCGGAAATATGGTGACCGGCAAAACTGCCCACTGCGCCCACCAAAATGAACACGCCAATGATACGCCAGTCCACCTGCAGCCCGAGGTGCGCGAGCGAGATCAGATGGCGGATGAACGCGGTGAACGCCGCGAGCATGATGACAACCAAACTGGTAGCGATCGCCTGGCGCATCGCAAGACTGCCGAGAAGCACGAGTGCCGGTACGATCAGGAATCCGCCACCCACTCCGACCGCACCGGCCAGCACACCCACGCTGAAACCGCTGAGTCCGATTTTCCAGAAGACGTGTGCATGTTGTTCCGATTCGCCTGTTGATCTCTTGATCAACATCAAGACCGCTGCGGTCAGCATCACCGCAGCGAAGATCAGCAACTGCACGGCGCCCGGCAGGAATTCCGCGATCCAGGCGCCGGCCCAGGCGCCTGCCATATCCGGGATTCCGAACAGCAGCACCCAGCGCCATTGCACCAGCCGTTGCCGCGCGTAGGGGAGCGCGCCCGCGAGACTGATGCCGCCCACGATGCCGAGCGAACTGCCGATCGCAAGCTTGTCCGGCATATGCACCAGATAGAGCAGCACCGGCACGGTGAGAATGGAGCCGCCGGAACCGAGCAGGCCGAGTACCAAGCCCACCAGCACGGCGCCGAGAATTGCCAAGAGCATCGGGAAAGCGTGCGGATTTTGGGAGCGCCAGTATATAGAATGATCGGCAACTCCCAAGTGTCCATGCAGCGCTCATGCAGGTCATGTCTTTTCTTCACGGGTCTTCGTCCACCTACTCATACGTAGTGAGCGGTCCCGCAACCCGGCACGCCGTGGTTATTGATCCCGTGCTGGATTACGACGCGGCCGCAGCGCGCACCGGAACGGATTCGGCAGATGAGCTGGTCGCGTACGTGCGCGCTGAAAAGCTTAAAGTTGACTGGGTGCTCGAAACCCACGCACACGCAGACCATCTGAGCGCTGCGCAACATGTCAAGCTGAACCTTGGCGCACGCACCGGCATCGGCGCAGGAATTCTCCAAGTGCAGAAAGCCTTCAAGGCGATCTACAATCTGGGCGATGAATTCCTCGCCGATGGCAGCCAATTTGATCATTTGTTTACTGATGGCGAGACGTTCATCCTCGGCGATACCACGGTGCGTGTCCTAGTGACGCCCGGCCACACCAGTGACAGCGTGACTTATATCGTCGGCGATGCGGCGTTTGTCGGTGATACGCTTTTCATGCCGGATTCCGGCACCGCGCGGTGCGATTTTCCCGGTGGTGATGCCGGTGTTTTGTACGATTCCATTCAGCGGATCTTGGCGTTGCCACCCGCAACCAGGTTATGCATGTGCCACGACTATGCACCGGGCGGCCGCCGACATAAAAATGAAACCACTGTCGCTGAGCAGAAGCGCGCCAACATCCATGTCCATGACGGCATATCGCGCGAGGAGTTCATCCATTTGCGGAGGGTGCGTGATAAAGCCTTGAGTGTTCCGGAACTCTTACTGCCCGCGATTCAGATCAACATGCGTGCCGGCCGGCTGCCCGAGCCCGAAGGAAATGGCGTCAGTTATCTCAAAATTCCACTCAATACGATGTCTTCAGGCCAATAATCATGACGACAGCCAGATCCGGCAAGCGCCGTCTTAAAAACCAAGCGGCTGTTAAGGACGCTATTTCCGTTTTGCGTGGCTCATATCGTGGCAAGGGACTGCTCAAAGCGCTGGCTGCAGAAAAAAAGCGCGAACGGAGAACGTGACAGGGACTGTAACAG
>JBOIBB010000071.1:0-4148 GCA_050739335.1 Gammaproteobacteria bacterium | reverse complement strand
GTGCTGCCCCAGCCTTATGCAGCACAATTTGGCCGTTGTCATTTACATCAAATTCCACACGACTGCCTGGGGCTAGGTTCAAAGCATCGCGGATTTTCTTGGGAATGGTCACTTGGCCCTTGCTTGTCACGGCGGTGTTCATGTTGCCTCCAGAAGTATTACCAATGTTTCCAATGGTAATACCTGTAATATCCTGGGGCAACTGGATCTTGCCGTAAGGCGGAGCGATGTCTTTCGACCCCAACCTCCCATGTTGAGATTCGCGATATCTAAATCTCCACCCCATCTAAAAGAGGATTTCGTGCGCCATTAATTCATCCAGTGTTTCGCGGCGCCGGATCAACATGCACCGTGCGCCGTCCACCAATACTTCCGCGGGGCGCGGGCGCGCGTTGTAGTTGGAGGCCATGCTCATTCCATAGGCGCCCGCGTCCATGACAGCCAATAATTCACCGGCTCGCACCGCGAGCTTGCGCCCGCGGCCAAGGAAATCAGCGGACTCGCACACCGGACCGACCACGTCGCAGAGTTGCGGGTCTCGATTCGAGTGCGTTACGACCTCGCGGATATCGTGCCAGGCGTCATAGAGCGCCGGGCGTATGAGCTCGCTCATGCCGGCGTCGACTACCACGAAATGGTGGCCGGCGCCTTCCTTCAAGTATTCGACGCGTGTGAGCAGCAAGCCGGCGTGCGCGACCACCGCGCGGCCGGGCTCAACGCGAAGCGTGAGGCCACGCGGCTCGACGAGTGCCCGCCATTCGCCGAACAGCATTGCCGTGTCGAGCGGCACTTCGTCGTGATAGCGCAGTCCGAAGCCGCCGCCGAAGTCGAGATGCCTGAGGGCCACGCCGTGTGCGCGCAGACGGTCGCTGAGTTCTGCCAGACGCGCGGCCGCAGCGCGGTAGGGTTCGGGTGTCGTGATCTGCGAGCCGATGTGGCAGGCCAGCCCCTCGAGGCGGATGCCCGACCATTCCGCGGCCTGGAGCGCCAGTCTTTCAGCCACGTGCCAGTCGATGCCGAACTTGGCACGGCCGTGACCGGTAGCGATGTAGGGGTGGGTGTGCGCATCAACGTGGGGATTGATGCGCAAGGCCACCGGCGCGCGCTGTTTGCGCGCAACTGCCACCTCGTTGAGGCGTTCAAGTTCGGCCTGCGACTCGACGTTGAAGCAACCGACGCCCGCGTGCAGCGCGTACTCAAGCTCGTCGCGGCGCTTGCCGACGCCCGAAAACACGGTACGCGCAGGATCCCCGCCAGCCTTGAGCACGCGCGCGAGCTCGCCCGCCGAAACAATGTCGAAGCCCGCTCCCTGGCGTGCGAGTTCCTGCAGGAGTGCCAGGCTGCCGTTGGCCTTGACCGCGTAACAGAGCTGATGCTGGCTGCCCTGTAGCGGCGTGGCGAGGCGCTGCCAAGCGTCGAGCAGCGCGCGGCGCGAATACACGTACAAAGGCGTGCCGAATTCGTCCGCGAGCTGCGGCAAGGGCAGCTCTGCGACGTACAGCACGCCGCTGCGCTGGGTGAACGCCGGTTGCGGTGCCAAGCGGGCGCCGCTCAGGAGTATTTGGCGGGCGGCGCCGCCACGCGGGTGGTGGCGGGCGCGCTCCGCGTGACAGCGCGCGGTGCGGCGTGCGTGGTGCGTGGCGGCATGGCGGGAATGGTGCGCGGTGGCGTCACCGGCAGGTACAACGGACCTTTCTGGCCACAGGCCGCGAGTGCGCCGAGCAGCCCGCAGCCGAGCATACCGGCCAACAGTTTGCGCAACATGCGCAGAGTATAACCAAGCGTCCCGCATCCCGCGCTGAAGTCTTGGCGTCGTGATCGGGGGCGTGTGAGGTTTTCGGCGCGAGCGTGGTCTCGGTGGATGGCCACGCACGAGTGCAAAACGACTGTGTGGGCTAATTTTGGCGCGGTTTGCGGCAGTGGCTGCACGGCTGGATATGGCGGAGCGGCTGACCCTGAGCGTGTTCAGGCGTGAATGCGGCTGCGCTCGAGTACCGCCATGGTGATGCGCGACGCACACACCAGGCGTTCGCGCTCATCGGTAATCTTGATTTCCCACACCTGGCTGGTTCCGCCGATGTGCAGCGGCCGTGCCGTGCCGGTGACCGTACCTTCGCGCATCGCGCGGATGTGATTGCAATTCAGTTCCAGCCCCACGCATAGGAATTTCTCGCGATCCACGACCAGATTTGCACCGGTCGAGCCGAGAGTCTCGGCGAGCGCGGCAGACGCGCCACCGTGCAGGATGCCGGCCGGCTGCTTGGTGCGCGCGTCCACCGGCATGCTGCCCCTGAGGAAATCCTCGCCGATCTCGGTATAACGTATGCCGAGAAGCGAAGTGAGCGTGTGCTCCTGGTATTTGTTGAGTTCCTCGATGCTGATGGGCTTCCGCCAGATGCTCATGTCATGCCTCCGCTGCTAGCAAGTCGCAGTAATGGAAACGTCCGTCGCGGCGTACCCGTTCACCGCGCTTAAAGTCTATCGTTTCCTGGAATATCGGGCCGGCGTATACGAAAGTATGGAATTCACCGTTCTCACCGCAGGGGTCCACCTTGGGCGGTAACTCGCGAAGTAACGTTTCATTGTATTCGCGGCCCGCAAACTCGCCGGACAACTGGGTTTCATCCACGCAGCAGAGTACCGCCTTGAAGCCGAGCGCCAGGAATTCCCGCGCCAACTTGTCCGTGGGTTTGTGCCAGAGTGGAAACACGCCTTCCATGTCGAGCTTGCGCAGGTTGTTCTCGCGATAGGCGCGGATGTCTTCCAGGAACAAGTCGCCAAAGGCCACATGTTGTACGCCCTGTGCCTTGAAATGTTCCAGCGCCTCGCGCATTTTGACTGTGTATTCTTCGTTGGAGGGACGCTCCGGGAGTTTCACCTTGTAAACCGGCAGCCCGGTGGATTCCACCTGTGTGTCCAGCAACACCTCACGCACGCCGTGCATGCTGATCCGTCCGTAATGTTGGTTCACAGCGGTCAATAGCCCGACGACCTGGTAATGCGCGTTTTGCTTGAGTACGTGCAGCGCGAACGCGCAGTCTTTGCCGCCGCTCCAGGAGAGAACCACGGGGACGGGTTTTGGCACGTGACTTCAACTGCGCAGATACGACGCGCCGTTGACGTCGAGAATGCAGCCGGTCGCCGACAGCATCCCATCGGCGGCCAAGCGCACGACAGCCTCCGCGACCTCTTCCGGCGTCGCCACACGGTTGAGCGGGCTTTGTTTGCGGATGGCTTCACCCTCGGGGCCATCGAGCAGTGCCGCGGCCATGGCGGTGCGCACGAAACCGGGCGCCACTACGCCCACGAAAATGCTGTACGGCGCGAGCGCCTGCGCGAGCGATTGGGACAGTTGATTCAAGCCCGCCTTGGAGGCGCCGTAGGGTAGCGCGTTCGGCTCGCCGCGAAAGGCGCCACGCGAGGAAATGTTGATGATGTGGCCGCGTTTCTGCTGCATCATGACTTGCGCGGCGAGGAAACACAGATTCGCGGGCGCAATGAGATCGGCCGACACGGTGTTTGTCCAAGTCTGTTGCCAGCCGGCGTAGCTCAAGTTCTTCAGCGGCTTCACTTCGTAGATGCCGGCGTTGTTCACCAGCACGTCCAGCCGGCCGTAATGTTGCACCACGTCGTTGATCAGGGATTCGCAGGCGGCCGGATCGGTAAGGTCAGCGCCGAAAGCATGGTGATTCATTCCGGGTAACGCGTGCACGAGTTGCTCGGCCTGTCTCTGGCTCGTGCGGTAATGCACGGCTACGCGGCCGCCGAGACGCGCGAAGGCTTCGGCCGTGGCGCGCCCTATACCGCGCGCGGCGCCGGTGATGAGAATGACTTTGTTGGAAAAATCCATTGTTGTTCCGAGCGTAGGTTGGTGGTGAGTGCAGCGAACCCCAACGGTTGATGACGCTTGGGTTCGGAGGACCTCACCCCCAGCCTACATGATTGGTCGGTTACAATCGCGCGGACATTCTAGCGGAGATGGCGATGGCGGATTTGCTGGATTGCGTGGAAGTCGAAACCGGCGCCGCGCCGGTGGCGAGCGTCATCTGGTTGCATGGACTGGGTGCGGACGGCCACGACTTCGAGCCGATTGTGCCGGAACTGCGTTTGCCGTCATCCTTGCCGCTACGCTTTGTGTTTCCAAACGC
>JBOIBB010000070.1:0-4231 GCA_050739335.1 Gammaproteobacteria bacterium | reverse complement strand
CCAAAGCCGAAACTGTTCGACATCACCGCGTGCAACTCCGCGGCGCGGCTTTGGCGCAGGATCGGCAGGTCCTCGGCCTCGGGGTCAAGCTGCTCGATGTGCGCCGAGCCCGCCATGAAGCCGTCACGCAGCATCAGGAGGCAGTAGATCGCCTCGTGTACCCCGGCCGCACCGAGCGAATGCCCGGTGAGCGCCTTGGTGGACGAGAGCGGCGGACAGCGGCCGGCGAAAGTGTCCTGCAACGCCTTGAGCTCCGCGAGGTCGCCCACCGGCGTCGCGGTGCCGTGCGTGTTGATGTAATCGGGTACGACGCCGGCCTCCTCGAGCGCCGTGCGCATGCAGCGGGCCGCGCCATCGCCGGAGGGCGCGACCATGTCGGCGCCGTCGGAATTCCGGCCGTATCCGACCACTTCCGCATAGATACGCGCGCCGCGCTGCCGGGCATGTTCTTGTTCCTCGAGCACCAGCATGCCGCCGCCGCCTGCGATCACGAAGCCGTCGCGATTCACATCGTAAGGCCGCGAAGCCTGCTCGGGATGTTCGTTGTCGCGCTTGGAGAGCGCGCCCATGGCATCGAATTGCGCGGCTGCGCCCCAGTGCAGTTCCTCGCCGCCGCCCGCGAATACCAGGTCCTGCTCGCCGTTACGGATCAGGCGCGCGGCGTGTCCGATGCAGTGCGCGGAGGTCGCGCAGGCCGCGGTGATCGAATAGCTGATGCCGTGGATTCCGTAAACGGTAGCCAGGTTGGCGGACACGGTGGAACACATGGTGCGCGAGGCCATGTAGGGCCCGATGCGTTTCGCGCCCTTGCTGCGCAACAGGTCGGCAACCGCGATCTGGTTGGCCGCCGAGCCGCCACCCGAGCCGGCGATAAGCCCAGTGCGCGCATTGCTGATTTCCTCGGCGCTGAGCTTGGCGTCAGCGATGGCGTCGCGCATGGCGACGCAGGCATAGGCTGCGGCATCGCCCATGAAACGCAATTGTTTGCGGTCGATCGTGGCCTCGAGGTCGAGCGTGGGTGCGCCCGCCACCTGACTGCGCAAACCGAGTTCCTTGTATTCCGGCATGAAGCGGATACCGCTGCGCCCGTCACGCAACGCCCCGGAAACCGTGGTGAGATCATTGCCGAGGCAGGACACGATGCCCATCCCGGTCACCACCACGTGCCGGCCAGGCATGCTCAGAATCCCTCGGTGGATTTGAAAAAGCCGACTCGCAAATCCTCGGCGGTGTAGATCTCGCGGCCGTCCACCAGTGCCCGGCCGTTGCCAATCACCATCGCGAGCTTGTGACGTACTACGCGCCGGATGTCGATCAGATAGGTTACTTTGTGTGCGCTGGGCAGCACCTGGCCCGAGAAACGTACGTCGCCCACGCCGAGTGCACGCCCGCGTCCGGGTTGGCCGAGCCAAGCGAGATAAAACCCCACGAGTTGCCACAGCGCATCGAGTCCGAGACAGCCCGGCATCACCGGATCGTCTTCGAAGTGACAGGCGAAGAACCACAAGTCAGGCCGGACATCGAGTTCGGCTTCGACGCAGCCGCGGTTGAAGCGACCGCCTTGATCCGCAATCCGCACGATCCGGTCGAACATCAGCATGTTGGGCAGCGGCAGGCGCGAGTTGCCGGGGCCGAACATCTGGCCATGGGCACAGGCGATGAGCTGCTCGTAGCTCAGCGATTCGGAGCGGCTCATGGTTCCCGTCCACCGCAATGTGCGTGCCGGATGCCGGTGTGCTGCCGAATCGAGCGCAGGTGCGGGTTGCGCGTCGCTGTCAGGCGTGAAGCCGGAGGAGTGCCAAATTGCATGGCGGTACTTTAGCAGAGCCGCCGCAGGTGCGCGCATTGACAACACCCCCGGCTCGAGAGTGCTCCAGCGCAGGGGCAGGACGCGCGCCGTATGTCCGGCTCAGGTCAGGTCGTCGCCGAAGTTGGTTTTCTCGAGCTCGGGCTTGAGGCGTTCGTCGAAGCCCGCAGGCTTGAGCGCCAGCACGTCGCAATCGAGATGTTGTAGCAAACCTTCGGCCACGCTGCCGAGCGCCAGGCGCTGCAGGAAATTGCGCTGCACCGTGCCCATGACCACCAAATCCGCGCCGTGCGCTGCGGCAAACTCCGCGATCACGCGTGCCGGCCGCCCGTCGAGCATGTGCAGGCGTGACGCGGGCACGCCGAATTCCGCGGCCAGCTTTTTGAGTTCCTCGAGGTGCAGGCCACGCAGTTCTTCCGGCAGGTTGAAGTCCGGCATCCAACCGACGCCCGAGGGATCCATGGGCGGCGGGATGTACTCGAAGGCATGCACCACGTCGAGTTGCGCACTACATTGCATCGCCAGCCGATTGGCGATCTTGAGCACGTGGCTGTTCAATTCGTGCGGGCGGTTGTGCTCGTCGAGCGGGTCCACGGCCGCGAGGATGCTCCGCGGCAGCGCGCGTGCGCTGCTGCGCACCAGCATGAGTGGCGCCGGGCATTCGCGCAGCAGGTCCAGGTCTTCAGGCGTAAACAGGAGCTGCTGTGCACGCGATTCTTCGTTCACATCCTTGATCACCATCAGTGGCTGTTCGATCAGGATCATCAGGAGCCGATAGGCCGCGATCGGGTGGCCCCAATAAACGCGCGTATCCACCTTCACGCCATCGTGACGCAGCGATTCGGCCAGCACCTCGAGTTTCTGATGCCGTCCCTGTTTATAAGCTTCGAGGTCGGTGCCCCGCTGCGCCGCGCGCGCGAGTACCCGGTCAAACTCGAAGGATGCGAGCAGTATCGGGTCACCGCTTTTGCGGGCGAGTGCCAAGGCGCGCGCGACCGCGGGCGTGAACTGCAGCTCGTGATTCACCAAGACCATGAGGCGTTCTGATTCAGCCATGAGAACCTGCCTTGCGCCAAAGACGCTTCAAAGTTGACGCGTCTATTCTCGCGTCTGTGCGCAGACAGGAACTGACCTGGATCAACTTGGATGGATTTCGTGAATGGTGCGTCCCGCGTCAACGCCAGCCCGGGAATAGCTGGAGTTCAATTCTTAACGAGACCGCCATCCACGATCAGGTTCTGGCCGGTCACGGCGCTCGCTCGGTCCGGCCGCGTGTTACGCATGGGTGCCACAGCCGCTTGACGCTCCCGCGCACCGAACCGGTCTCGTCGGCGAATGCCCGAAGGGTGATGGCCGCCCGGTCCTTGTTGCCGGCCACGATACCGGATGCGAGGCGCTGACCCGAGCGTGGAACATCACGGCTTCCAACACTGCCAGGAGGCCCAATGCATGCGCTGGATTCGGTGAATACGTAGCGACGAAACGCGCGCCCCGTGTTGCTGTCGTTCGGCTCCAATGGGCGAACGATGGCCTTGAAGAAGAGCGCACGTTACCATCTGACCGCGAATCACCACGCATGGCACTCATCACAAAACACAGTTTGTGCTTGGTTCTGTCCTCGGACCTGACCCTACTTGTTCATGCAATACGCATCGACTTCTTCCAGGAGGTACTTAAGCTTGGCGCCAAGTTCTTCATGAAAAGAGTGGTCGTACATCTTTAGTAGTGCATCTTTGCTCGACCAGTCGGCATAGGGCGGCTCGAGATCTTGGTACCAATCCCACCAATTGCTGGCCTTCCCTTTCGACTTGGCGTCCAAGCGACGGGATAGCTCGCCGCAATTCTCCCCTTTCTGGTCGGTCTTTTTTACCCCGTACACGAAACCCACGAAACCATTGTGCTGCGCCTCAACCCCGACCCGCCAGCGGTCACCCCAACTTTTCTGCCACACGAAAAAGCTGTTATACAACCGGCGATTTGTCTCTCTTCTCCATGCGTCCACCACAACAATTTCCTGGGCATAGTTTCGCTTCAGATATCCATCCAACTCAGTGCACATCCCCTTGATAAGCGTCACCACGACCTCCTCGTGTACCGAGAAAATATCACAGGTAATTTCCAGATTTTCTGAAGTTTTCAGAATATGTTTCGTTACAAGCGAGTCTCTACCTAGCATCTGCATCTCCCTCAGGTAGGCTTGAAGTTGAAAGATTTGTCTGGATATAGTTCTTGAAGTCACGCAAAAACCAACGAAGCTTTTCAGATTCGCACGTAGCAATACACTGATCAAGCCAAGCTGCTACGTCACCGCAATAAGACAGCAGCAGGAGGCGATGCTTTTCGAGTTCAGAAATTACCAGGGCTTTCGTCATACTTTGTGGATTCGGGTCGCGTCCGTTGACCGTAAGATAGATCAGACAGTAC
>JBOIBB010000069.1:0-8195 GCA_050739335.1 Gammaproteobacteria bacterium | reverse complement strand
CCCTGGGTCCGTGCCGGTAGCGCGCTATGTTTGCAAGCATGGTGGACAATGTGTCTGGAGTAAAGTATCCCTTGTTCAACACGTTGGCAGCCCGAACCAGATCGAATCGGCCGGCAAATTCGCGATTGTAATGGCTTATGTCGTCATTACAGACGACAATGTTACGGTCGTCCAACAACCGCGGAGTAACCAGTTTCGCTCGGGTAATCCTCAGGTCATTCGGGTTGCAAAGAATACGTTGAGACAGGTGGGTCATCGCAACATTAATTGCCTTGCGCAAGATAAAGAATCCGTATCTGTAATCACTGTGCGTCACCCATGGTTTCATGGTCCCCGAGAGCAGGTCGAACCTGAGCGGAAAGCCATCCGACTCGACTAACGCATAGCACGTCGGAAAGACGCGCACCAGCAGAGCCTCAACCAGGAGATCGGTGGCAACGATGTGCGCATCGAGGCCAGCCGCGCGGAGATCATCGTGCAATTCGACGGTGCTGATACCCGACGAAATCCCGATATCCAGGATGTCGGGTGCCTGGAAGCCATCCCGCTTCAGTTCCTGCAGCAACAATGGATTGGTATCCGCAAAGCGTTGGTGGAATGTCGTCTTATAGGTCCCGTTCCGCAGCATCAGCGAGCCAAAGAATTCCCGCTCTACCTGCTGCGTGAGTTCCACTGCCGGAGTTTCGAGGAAGGCCTTGGCGGACAACATCGCGTTCACGCCGGAAGGCCGGTGGATAGAGACATACGCGCGTGCGGGCACTGCGGCAGGGCCGCCAGCGTACGAGCGGAGTGAATGCGGCTCACGCTTGCGCCGGATCCGTGCGCCGCGCCGCCACGCGGTCCAGCAAGCCCGCCAATGAGGCCGCTCCCGCCTGTCTCGAGTAACGTACCACTGCTTCGGGTTGAACGTGTGGCGCATTGCCAGCCCGCAAGGCCGCGATGAATCCCGAAAGGCGAGCCATGATGGCATCGACGTCATCCAGTGCGACCAGCTCCGCCCCGCCTGAATCCCGCAGCAGGGCTGCAGTGTCTCCCTGCACACCGACCAGCGCGAAGATGGGCCGCCCGACGCGCAGGTACTCGTAAAGTTTGACGGGAATCTGGCGATCAAACTGGGTGCCCTGGAAGAGCAGCAGGCCGTCAGCGGCAGCCTGCTCGGCCAAAGCCTCGTGGTGAGAAACCGGCGGGGACAGCTCCACGATCTGCTCAAGCCCGAGGCGTTGCAGTTCGCGAGTATAGGTCCGCTCTGAACCGCTTGCCCGCAGAACCACCTTCACGTGGCCGCGACGAATGCTTCCGGCGTCTCGCAGGCGCGCAAGTGCGGTAAGGAACGGCACCGGATCGCGGCCCTCAGGATAGAGGACACCGCTGTGTACCAGCAGCAGGGGCCGATCGAAGGACCGTGCTGTGGTTGTCGGAAGCGCGGCAAACGCTGTCTCGTCGTAACCGTTCCCGATCATCTCGAAGCGCTGCTCAGCCTGGATCGCTGGAAAGCGTTCGGCATATAGGCGCATCGCGCCGGGAGCCGTGAAGACCGAGCATGCCGCATGCTTGACCACGCGCTCTTCCCAACGGGCCTGTGACCGGATGGTCTTGGAATCGCTGTGTTTCACGGCGACTGCGACAGGGTCGCGAAAGTCCGCAACCCACGGTATCCCTGTCATTCGATTCAGCGTGTAGGCCACGCAATGCGCCGTCATGATGGGATAGGTGGACCATATGGCCTGTGCCCGATACCGTTTGATCAGGCGCAATCCGATGGCAACCGCGGCCGGCCACCAACTCGCCCAGCGATCAGGTCGCGCCAGAACGGACGGGTACTTTCCAAACAAGGCGAGATGCCGACTTGAATCCAGTGCCCACGCTCGATACACCCTGCATGTATCTGGGATCGATCGGACGCTGGCAGGGTCGACCTGTTCATACGCGCAGCGGGTCGCTGAAAGGACCACCGGATCCCAGCCGCTCACCGGCAGGTATTTCGCAAACGCCAACAGGCGAAGATGGCCACTGCTCAGCGCGGACGGCGGGAAATGCAACCCAATCATGATCACGCTCTTGCTCACCATGAGACCTCATCGTTCATCGCTTGCTGCTCACACCGGTAAAGTTTTCGCCCGCTAAAGGCTTCCGAGACGCGGATGGAGCGATCGTATGCGACGTTACCGGCTCGCGCACGCCTCTAGCCACCAACCCATGCAGCAACGCACATAGCGCGATCAGTTGGTAAGTGAGATCGAAGTAGCTCATGGGAGCGGCCGCACCCGCGGCCATGAACGCGAGTAGGGCCACCTGCATCATGGAAGCCAGGTCGAACCCCCATTTCAGGTCGGGAATGTCGCGCGTTCGCTTGCGAATCTGACTGCACTTGCGCCACGTCGCAGCCAGCAACCCCAGGAACAACAACAGCCCGATAAAACCGTGCTCGCCGAGTACCCGAAAATAGACGCTGTGAATCGCACGCGGTATCGCACCCTGCGGCCCGTAGCGCTGCCACATTGCACTGCTCAGGTATACATCGAAGCCGCCACCACGTAGTGGCCGATGCAAGGCAACGTTGGTGGCAAATTCCCAAGACTGTATTCGCGTCTGTAGAGAGTCTGTCTGATCTGCGTGGTGGAGCGTTTCCATGCGGCTGATCCATTGCGTGGGCATAAACTGGTAGGCCATCATCCCGACTGCCACCACAGCGATTAACAGCGTTAACCTTCGGCGACTCTTCACCAGCAAGGATGCGCACACTACTGCAAGGGCAATAAAACCTGCGCGCGAATATGTGCCAAGTACCGCGACGCCGGTTACGAACATCACCAGCCCCAGTCCCCACTTCACGGATTTTGCCGGGGCTTGGAGCTGGAGATAGCGCATCAGTGGCAGCGTCATGCACAACGCTAGCGCCAGCGCGTTGTTATCACCAATGAAGCTCTGGGGAGGTCCGAACACGTGGTTTCCGCCACCGCCAAGAATGGTGAACAGACCGCCCTTGATGCCATAGAACCCCAGCGATACCACGATCACCCATACCAGCCCGTTCATTCGCTCGCGGGTGTTCACCACCATCAGAGTGACGAACACCATCACGATAGTCTTGGCAAATTCCTGCCATTTGTCCCAAGCGGCGTCCGGCACAACCGCGTAGAACGTCGTGAAACCGGTCCACAACACGAACAAGGCCAACAACACACTGACCGTCGACCAGGGAATCTTCTTGTGTTCCTTGCTGACCGCGAGACTCACGAGCGTGACGACTGCGATCAGCATCACCCAGGGAAAGCTGTATGCAAATCCGTAGGTGAGCCGATGCGGATTCATGTAGCCGATCCACGACCACACCAGCAGACCGATGTACGGCCGCGTCAGGATGAAGGGAATCGTCCCGAAAATGAAGAGGGCGAGTACGATGCCGCGCATGGGATTAGCCGGTCCCCATTTGCAACATCAGCGCGTCCATGAAGAACTTGGCGGCCCAGTTGGGGTAGCGATATTTCATGTAGCCGCCTTTCAGCGGGTGTGAACCGGGCAAGCCTCCGCGCACGCCATCATCCTTACTGTCGAGGTTCTGGACCGACAGGCTGAAGCTGATCGCTTTTTCCGCTACCGGAAGCCCAAAGCGGTCGCCGGTTGCTCCGGCGAGGCGCTGCCAGACGATCGCCATTTGGGTGTTGCCGGTAACGCAGGTCCAGCGAGCGGCGGCGCGCCAGTTAGCGTCCAGCCGGCCGGGCAGGGCGCCGTCGCCACGCTGGCATTGCGCGGCGGCCCGGGCGATGCGCGCAGCAGCGTCCACAAAGGTGTCGTTGGCTGCGATCAGACCAACCTCGAGGATACCGCGGGTGGCGTAGGCAATGGTGTGGGTGAGCGGCCGGCTGTTGTCCTCGAGATCGTTGTTTTCGAGCCAACCATTGGGATGCATCTGGGTGAGCGCCCACTCCACGTTGCGCACTGCTGCATCCACGTAACGCGGTTCCGCCAGGACCTTGCCCGCCTGCGCCAGTGCGAACGCGACGCGGGTGTTGTAAGTATTCAACGTGTGCGACGCAAACGGCGAAGCGAAACGCCGCCAGGCACCATCGGGATCCTGCGCGCCGACCAGCCAGTCGGCCGCACGTACCGCGGAATCGCGATACCGCGCATCGGCCGTCTCCTGCCATGCAGCGAGCCAGCCAAGCAGCACCTGACCGGTGTTGAAAATAGTTGGTATCGCCTGAGGCGCGTCCAGGGTGCCCGCACGCACCGCGCCGTCGGGAAGCTGGATGTCTGATTCCCACGCTGCCATGCGCGAGGCGCGTTCGCGGAACGTACCCTTGCCGGTCAACCGTGTGTAGCGGTACAGGGTGGGGATGATGTACCCGGTGGTTTCCGGGTACGCATCGGCCCACTGGCTCTTGCCGGTATCGTAAAAGGCACTGACCCCACCGCAGCCGCTAGCGTCTTGGGCTCGCGCAAGCCATTCGGCCGCCGCATCCAGTCCGTGTGCGGGATCGAGTTGCACACGCGCAGGGCGCTTCGCAAACCAACCGGCGACCGCGTTCATGGCCTGTCATCCACAGCGCGGGATTTAGTGAGCAGGCCGGCAATCCGTTTCCTTAGCGCGTGCCTCACATGTTGCACGGTTTGCACAAGGAACGGTGCGGGATCCGTCCAGCGCCACAGCGCGTCGACCACTCGAACACTAGCCGGCCAGCCTTGCGCGGGTGACTGGTCCTGCAATGCCGCAGATTGGGCGTCGTCAGAGCGCACCCGCCAGCCGACGGGCCGAACCGCCGGCGCCGGCGCGGAAATCGGCAAGCCGAGTTCGCAACAGTAGGCCACGTGAGGCAGGTTGACGCCGTTCAAGGTCGCGACTTCCTCCTGGTAATCGGTGCGCCCAATGGTGGGTTCCACCATTTGGAACGCGCCATTGCGGGCATCGCGCTTGTATTCCATACCGGCCATACCGGTGACGCCCGTGTCCTTGAAGAACCGCTCGGTGAGTGTCGTCAGCTCCGTATGCGCCTCGGGCGCGGCCGTGCAGCTTGCAGTGCCGCCGACTTCCGGTGGCCACGAGCGGATTTTGCGCCCGGTGAACGATGCCACTACGTGGCTCTCGTGATCGAGGTATTGAAGGCAGAAATGGATGTTCGAATCCGGTCCTGCGATCCACTCCTGCGCCACCACGTCCGGCATCACTGTAAGGATCCGGCGTACCAGGTTGAACGCATCTTTGGCGTTCTCGACCCGATATGCCTTCTTAAAATGCCGGCTGTATTCGGCGTTCCGCTCGCCGGGCTTGGCGACGGCGGGATACCGCAAGCCGTCGAGTGCCGCCAGGTCCGCCTGCGTGGCGATGTGCACAAGCTTTGGTATCGGCACGTTGTGCGCTTCCGCGAGGAGCTGGAAGCCGTACTTGTGCAGCAGCGTATCGACGACACCTGGCGGTGACAGGCTGAAACGATAAAAGGGCACCAGCCTATCACGATGGTGCGAGATCGTCTTGACGGTTTCCTCCTGGGTAAGGAACAGCACCGGCCGCAGGCCGGCAAATCGCTCCTTGCCCAAGCCTTCCAGCTCCTCGATCAGGGTTTCTCCATGCAGGGCGCGGATCCGCAAGGGTTTGGCCGCGCGGCTGCGCATTTCCGGACGCTGCACATCGAGATCCAACAGCCACACCGGTACACGCGCACGCGCGAGGCTGCGCACGACACCAAGTCCGTTGATGCCGCCGCCAAGGACCACTGCCGGTACGCGCTGATCAATCACCACGCTTTCCCGGCTCGAATACAAGTCGCGGCCCACTGTCGTTGCTGTCGATCAGCGCACGCGCGCAGACCATGATGCGTTCTGCATTGGCTATCCATGTCAACCGTCTTTGGCAAATGGTTGCCCTGGCCGCGCTCCCCAACCGCTGTCGCAACACCGGGTCATCGGCGAGCCTTGCCACACCCGCGACAAAACTGTCCGGATCATCCGGATCAAACAACCAGGCGTTGACATCATGAGTCAGGATCTCGCGGATGTTGGGTCGGTCGGGCGCGACGATTGCACACGCCGCAGCCATGTACTCGAACAGTTTAAGCGGTGATGCATAGGCAACCACGTCGGGCTGCAGGGCGATGTCGAATGCGTTGATGAAGCGAACCACCTGCGAACGCCCGATGATGCCTGTGAAAGTAATGTTTGCGGCAATACCGAGGGCACGCGCGCGTTCCTCCAGCGCGACTCTCGCCGGACCATCGCCCACCAGCAAGAAATGACTAGGAGCATGCCATTGCTGCATAGCTACCAGCACGCGCTCCAGCCCGTGCCACTCCCGGATAAAACCCGTGAACCCCAACACCACCCCGTCTGCGAGGCCCAAGCGCTGCTTCGCTTCGCAGCGCGGCGGGAGCCTCTCGAACGCAGCCGTATCGACGCCGTTGGGCGTCACCGTCACCCGCTCCCTAGCCACGCCTTCGCGTTCGATACGCTCGGCGAGCACTTGCGTCACTGCGAACACATGATCGGCGCCACACCAGACCGAACGTTCAGTCCAGCGCGCCAGTTTCTTGAGTCTGAGACCACCATAGGCACAACGCTCATCGAACAAGGGCGCGTTGACCTCGATGAGCCACGGAAGCCGATGGCGCCGTCGTATCCAGAGACCTGAAGTGAAAAACAGGTTGTAGCGTTCGTACACGAAGTCGGGGTGACATTGCCGAATGGCACGGGACATCCGGAAATAATCCAAGAAGCTGTAGCCGCACTCGGCGACTTCATACAGCGCCTGCGGCATCCAGCGCTTGAACCGACGCACCCAACGTGACTCGCCACCAAAGCCCTGGTTCTCCGCAAGCTTGGGTCCTGCGATGATAACCTCGTGACCAAGTGTGCGCAGGGCGCCGACCACGCCCTCCAAGTGAACATACTGCCCGTCTTTCGACGCGAGCCGGTAGTGGTACAGGATTCTCATCCGGTGCACACTCGCGTAGAGGTCATGTTACGGCTCCAAGAATCCCTTCCAGTGCTCCCCTGTTCGAGATGTATTTGCAGCCCAAGGGACCTTCGTGAAGTATCCCCATGATGCTCTCGATGGTCTCTGGCGGCAGTTCGGAACGCCAGCGCTCGGCGACTACCTGCGAAGGCTTGAAAACACCGTAGTAACCCGTATCCGTGGTTTGCCTTGTAACCCCCGTGCTGGCACGAATGAATGACTCCACCTGCGGATGCCACGCGAGACCGGTGAAGGCAAACATCTTTCGGGCGATGGCGATCGGCTCGGCACACACATCTTCGTAACGAACCGTGAGAACCCGCTCGTTGGATGCAATATCGGCCAAGGTCTTTTCATGCATCATCATCCATATCCAGGCGAGCTGTTGCGCGTGCGTGAGTTTCCCGGTATCACTCAATCTCGCCTTGTACCGCCTACCCGTCGTCGTTGCCAGCAGCCGCCTCACTATCCAGGAGTCATCCGTGTCCAGGGTTTCGCCAATGAAGCGATGTGCGTCCCGGCCGCGCAGCACTGATGCCACGTAACCGCACGGATGACGCATCAAGTGGATTGCGCGCGCGGCAGGCAACGCGTCCAGACATACGCCCAAGCGTCCAAGGGATTCGATCGATTTCCACACTACACGAACTCGCTCGTAGCCCACACCCGTGGGTCGGTACAGGCACGGCGTATGTCGACGGACTTGGCTCGCGGCCTTGGCCGCGACGACGCTAGCGTGGAAGGCGACCAATCTCGCGCGGGATAGGTAGCTCTTCGGGAACAGTGGCTGTTTGCCCACTATTTCCGGAGAGCGGAGTCCGGGAAGCGAACCAACGAACTGCTGTAGTTCACGACGGTACTGCGCAGCCGTATCCACTTCAGGAAACAGTGGGAGGCCAAGCCGGTGAATGCTGTCGGGCTCATGCCGATAGAGCGTATCCGGATGACTGTCAAAAAGCTTGCCGATCCAGGTTGTACCCGAGCGTGGCATCCCGAACACCAGGATGGGACCGTTCATGACACCGCTCCTGCGACCACTGCCGGGCACGTGCCGGCGAAGAAGGCCGCATTGGTTCTCCACTGCGGCATGCGACGCAGGAACGCGTCGAGCATCAGGAGCTTCCATAGGATTCCGCTGTGGTCGCAGCGCCCGGACGCATGTTGTCGCACCAATGCCTGAAGCGGGGCCGGCTTAAACCAGCGGCATTCGGCCACGGCGCCTGACAGCAGCGCGTGGCTAGTGTAGTGC
>JBOIBB010000068.1:0-11180 GCA_050739335.1 Gammaproteobacteria bacterium | reverse complement strand
CGGGCGTGTACTGCGCGGCTTCGGCGTATTTCCCGATCGCCGCCCGATAGTTACCTTCGGCAGCCAGCGCATCGCCCCAGTATTTCAAGGGATCGCACCAGTGCGGTCCGCGCTGGTGGGCAGCCTCGAATTTCACGATGGCGTCTTTGTAATCCCCGTGATGCGCGAGCGCCTCGCCCCAGCTTTCGTAGGCCATGGGAAGTGATGGCGCGAGATTGACTGCCGCCTGATAGTCCTGCTGCGCCTGGGTCCAGTTGCCGCGATGATCGACGATGTCGGCCTTGAAACGGTAGCAATCCACGAAGTGGCCGCACGTCGCCATCACCGCATCGGCTTTATCCGGATGACCGCTCAACTCGTCGGCGAGTGCTAAAAGGGCCGCATCGGTGCCGTTAAATGGGTCCGACGCTGCATACTTGGCAATCAATGCCTGCTCCGCTTCATAATCACTCGCCGCTTGTTGATAGTTCTGCTGATCCATGGCCATGAAGCCTTGTACAGAATCGGTGTCCTCGGCCGCAATAAAATGATTGCTGTCCAGGCTTGGCATGGTCTGCAAAATCAGGCTAGCCTGGCGATCCGCGTGCATGCCGACCAGTACCCCGGCATCGTGCACTGGGTCAGTACCAATAGCGCCAACTCCGCCGTGAGCAGCTTCATCAGCCAGGTATGCACGGTGAACAGCCGGCAGGTCCATTTGCAGATCCCCCAAATGTCTGTAATACATCTCCGGCACACGGGCCGCGAACCAAGAACCTCGATGGGCGATTTGTTCCATGTTAATGCCTGTCCGGTAGGCGGCTTCTTCTTCGCCAAGCTGCATCTCGATGTTAGTCAGGTTGCTGTAAGCCAGCCAAAAATGGGGGTTGAGACGGATGGCTTCGCGATATTTGCCCGCGGCCGCGGCGTACTGATTCAGACCATTGAGCGTACTACCCCAGGCATCCAGGAACCAGGGTTTGTCCGTGGCTGAGGCTGTGAGGTAGGCTGTCTTTACCACGTCGCGAGCTTCTGTGTACCGATCGTGTTGTGCCAAATAAGCGACGAACAGGTAGGGCTCCGCCCGGCCATAGACGTATTCGGCGGCCTGTTTAATCAAGGTAGGCAATGAATCTGGCGCGCCAGTGAAAGTCATGGCCGAAAAACCGATGCCGCGCACTGTCAGGGCAATCTGGGTTCCTTGTTGTACCACGTTGCCATGGATTTGGATTTCATGGCCGAGCCAGGCGTGCAACGTGCGGCTGATGTCCCCAAGGGAGACATGTACATCTGGGACCTGCAACCGGATGTTGTTGCTCCAGGCATCTTGCAGGGCGCGCGATGCCCTGATGCTATGGGTTGCTGTCTGCAGAATCTGCAATTGATCCAGAAAATCGCTTGCCACCACCGTGCCGCTGTTGCCAGCGGCGGCAAACGCGGGTGGCACTTGGAACTGGTTCACGACCACTGAATGATCGGTGGCGGCGGAATAGAAGCCATAAGCGATGATCGCGAGGATCAGAAGCGCCCCCAGACTCAGCACCGACTGATACACGGTGCGGATGCGGTCGTGCAGGCGCTGGGTATGTTCATGCGCGTGCCGGGCTTTGGCGAGCTTCTGCTGTGCGCGCAGGGCTTCGCTTTGTAGCTTGAGGTTCTCGGTGTGGAGTTCCGCCTCGCGTTGAGTCTGCGCTTGCCGGGCTCGCAACGCTTCAATCTGTATCTTCAAGTGCTCGGTGCGGAGATCGTGCAACGCGGCTTCGCGCTGCAGGTGCGCGACTTGCGCGTCGAGGTATTGCGCCCCTGCGCTCCAGTATCCCCGAGGGTTTGGCGGCTTCGCCCGCGGCTGGCGTCGCGGCTGGAGTTTCGGTGTTCGCTTGATCGTTCATGGAGGGGCCCCTGGGCCTTCTGAACGGAGCCTTAGCTTACTCTCGCGGCCCACGCCGCTCAGCAGCGATCGCCCGTGCTTCAGCCAGGTTCATCCGCCCGGACCGGTCTTTAAGCGTGCTCCGCACGGGCTGAGTGCAGCCGCCCGCCGGTCGCTGCGCTTACCGGCAGGAGCACCACGATGTTCAGGACCAGTGCCGCAATGCCGTCGTTCAATCCCATGAGCGCGTGCGGTAGCCACGGCAACAATTGCACGATGTGCCGATGCGTGAGCGTGAGCACCGTGACCAGCGCGACGCCGCATACGAGGCCGGCGAAGGCCCCGGCGGTGGTGACGAAGCGGCGCGCCGTGAACGAGAGCACCAGCGCCGGAAAGAGTTGCACCACGTAGCTGTAACCGAGCAGCAGCAGGCCGACGATACCGGTGCTGCCAAAGATCGCGAAGAGCGCGGCCACGATCGCAATCGGGATGACGAGGATGCGCGCTGCAAGTACGGTGCGCGCATCACCCGCGAAGGCAGGTGCGAGTGCCAGGCCGTTTTTTGCCAGCAACGAGGCGGTGGCGATCAGGAGCAGCGAGCCGGGCACCAGCGCCGCGAGTACGCCGGCGCCACCGACCAGTCCCGCGACCCAGCCGGGAAGCGTCGCAACGGTGGCCGCGAGCAGCGCGAGGTCGGGATTCTTCAGTCCCGGCACCAGTTTGATGGCCGCGAAGCCGACGAAAAGAATAAACAGCATGAAGAGCTGGTAAAGCGGCAGCACGATGGCGTTCTTTCTGAACACATTTTCGCTGCGCGCCGAGGCGATGTAATTGAACGCATGCGGCCACATCCAGAAGCCGAGCGCCGACACCAGTACAGTAGAGGCGAACCAGACCGTGCCCTGTGGCGCGTGTAACACGAGCAGCTTTGGGTGAGTTACGGCGAGTTCGTGAAACATCGGGCCGATGCCGCCGAATACGTGCATGGGTAGATACACGCCGAGAAACACGGCCACGCCGAGAATCAGGACGTCCTTGACGGCCGAGGTCCAGGCCGAGGCGCGGATGCCCGAGGCCACCACGTAGACGACCAGGCCGGCGGTCCCGATGACGATGGCGACGTGGGCGTCGACCGCGTGGTGCGTGGCGATCTCCACGATCAGGCCGAGGCCTTCGAGTTGCAGGGCGAGGTAGGGGAGCATCGCCACCACGCCGATCAAGCCGACGGCGATGCCAAGTTCGCGGTTCGCGAATCGGTGGGCGAAAAAATCGGCCTGGGTGATGAGCCGGTGTTGTTTGGCGTAGCGCGAAATCGGCGGCAGCAGCCAGTAACCGAGTGCATACGCGAGCGTGCCGTAGGCGAGGATATAGAAAGCCGGCGCGCCGCGGCCGTAGGCGTAACCGCTCGCACCCAGAAAGGTGAAGGTGCTGTAGATCTCGCCGGCCATAAGCAGGAACACCAGCACCACGCCAAAACCGCGGTGTCCGAGTGTCCACTGCTCGAGGTCCATCGTCTTGCCGTGGCGCGCCAACAGCCCGAGCACGATGGCCAACACGAAAATAATCAGGATCAGCGCGAGCGCCATCAGTCTTTCCGCTCTTCGCGGTGATCCGCCGGGGTGTGACGGTTGCGCGGATCGAGCTTGTACACCACGAGCATCAGGCCGGCGGTGATAATCGTCCAGGAGATGATCCAGAAAAGCAGAAACGGCAGCCCGAGCACCAACGGCGTGACGCGGTTGACGAAGAACACGCCGACCAGGATGGCCACGAACGGCAGCAAGCCGAGCAGGGCGCGCAGCGCTTTCATATGCGGGTGCCGCGGACCGGGGGCGTAGGCGCGCCGAAAAGAGTCGTGCCTCGACTGTTGTCGAGCGTGGGTGTCACGCCAGTGCTATCCCAGGTTCGCCAGGCGCACGCACATCTGCGAGGGCACGGCGGCAAGGAACAGTGCGCTGCGCATCTAAACCTCCGGTCCGGGGGCAGAATCAAAACTGGGAGCCGGGCCCTAGGATAGCGCGGACAGGCGTTGTGTGGGTTCCGGCCGCAGGCCAGTAATCTCGCGAGCGCCGGTTATCGTAATAGGCACTTGACAAGCTATATCCTAGTGTTATAGTTACCTATAACAGCAGGAGGAGAAACAGCATGAACCGTTTTCCGTGTAAGCCGGGGTCGAGAATCGTGGGGCTGCTGGTATTGCTGCCGCTGCTCTGGGCGGCGCGTGCCGCCGCCACCACGACGAGCGCCGCCCTGAACTACGCCACACCGCTGCCCGCCAGGATCGCCGCAGTGCGTGTGGAAAATCTCGCCGGGCACCTCACGGTAACGCAGGGGCCAGCTTTCAAGGTCACCGCAACCGTGGTGGCCGCCGGCGAGGATGCCGCGGCGGCCCAGGCTCTGGCGGCGAGCGTGAAGCTCGACACCACCGAAAGCGGCGGGCAGTTCACGGTGCATGTGCACTATCCCGTCAGCCGGTACCGCAGCTACGTGTATGCGCCTACAGCCGGGTCCGCGGGGTCGAGCG
This sequence comes from Gammaproteobacteria bacterium, assembly GCA_050739335.1. Classification (GTDB taxonomy): domain Bacteria; phylum Pseudomonadota; class Gammaproteobacteria; order Natronospirales; family REEB76; genus REEB76. Next base: position 6,810 of record JBOIBB010000068.1, on the reverse strand, counting down.
ATGACGGCGGCAGCGCCTGCTTTCTCGGACTGTTCTGTTTCAACGGCGGGGGCTCTGGCGCGGAGGAGTATCAGGGTACGCGCGTCCGCGTGCAGCGTGGCGGCTCAGGCGCCGACCTGCACGTGGATGTGGTGGTTGAACTGCCGGCGAAACTGCAGGCGTCGTTTCTCAACTATGTCGGGCGCAGCGATTTTACCGGCTTGCAAAACGACCTGCGCATCAAGACTTCGAGCGGCGACGCTTATGCGAGCGGTGTCACCGGCAACTTCGGCGCCGATACCGGCTCCGGCGATGTCAATATCCGGGACCTGACCGGCAACCTGAACGCCGACACCGGCTCGGGTGATGTGCATGCGGCCAAGATCACCGGCGACCTGATTGCCGACACCGGTTCTGGCGACGTGTTCGTGGACGGCTTCAAGGGCAGCGTGCATGCCGACACCGGCTCGGGCGACGTGCACATGAGCAACGGCGCCGGTGAGACCTTGTATGCCGACACCGGCTCGGGCGATGTGTTCATCCAGGGCACCCAGGGCGACATGCGTCTCGACACCGGTTCGGGCGATGTACACATTGCGAAGGCCAGTGGCTCGCTGCACGCCGACACGGGCTCCGGCGGAGTCCACGCCGAAAGCTACACGAGCGGCGCGAGTGTCTGGGCCGATACCGGCTCGGGCGATGTCACGCTCGCGGGCGATCTCTCGGCGCTGCGCAAACTATATATAGATACCGGCTCGGGCGATGCCACGCTCCGATCCAGCACCGGATTGTCACTGCAGCTCGCGGCCTCCTGCGATCATTGCGCGATCCACGTCAATCTGCCGGGCATGCGCAATGTGGTGAGTCAACGCTATTCCTTCAGCGCGGACCTCGGTGCGGCCGAAGGCTCCGGCACGATTTCCACGGGCAGCGGCGACATCACCGTAAGCCAGGAATAATAGGCGCGGCACGCAAAGGAGCCGAGACATGCAATTCCGAACTCTTTGGATGTTTGGAGGGCTTGCGATCGCGCTGGCCATGGGTCTGCCAGCGGCCGCCGGTGCCGCGAACGTGACGCGCACGCTGCAACAGAGCATCCAGGTGCCGGCCGGCGGCAGCCTGATTGTGGAAAATCTCGTGGGGCATATGACGGTAACCCAGGGCAGCGGGCCGGCGCAGGTAACCGCCACGGTGGTTGCCGGCGACGACGACGCGGCGGCGCTTGCGCAGAGCGTGAAGCTCGAGCTGTCCACGGCAGGCAAACAGGTGCGCGTGCACGTGTACTACCCCGTGGATCGCTTCGGTACTTTTCGCTACAACCCTCCGAATGCGCAGGCCGAAGGTTCGGGCGAGGCTTGCATTCTGGGCAACCTTATCTGCATTCACGGCAGTTCCCACAGCACGGTGCACTATCAGGGAGCGCGCGTGCGGGTGGACGGATCTTCGGTCGGTTCTGGCGCTCCGCTGTATGTGGATGTCGCCGTGCGCCTGCCCGCGCAGGTGAGCGCGAGTCTGGATAACGCCGTCGGTTTGCTCGAAGCCAATGGTTTGGCCGACAACCTCGCGCTTGCGACCCAGGGCAGCGACATTCACGTGCGGACTCTCGACGGCAGTCTCGACGCGCGGAGTGGCGGAGGTGATATAACCCTGGACGCCGTCACCTCTGCCGCGGCCCGGGTGCATACCGGCGGCGGCGATCTGACCGGCAATAATCTCAGCGGCACTCTGCGCCTTGCTACCGGTGGTGGCGACGCGCGGCTCGATAGCGTTGCGGGCGCGCTCGACTTGGACACCGGCGGTGGCGACGCCAATCTCGGCGGCACGCTTTCCGCGCTGCACACCTTGCGGGTGCGTAGCGGCGGCGGGGATCTGACCGTGCGCGGGAACCTTGCGGCGCTCGGCTTGCTCGATGCCAATAGTGGCGGGGGCGACTTGGTGCTGCGCGCGAGTGGCCTCTCGCTGCACCTCGACGCCAGCTCGGGCGGCGGCGATCTCGACGTGAACCTTCCGCACCTGAGCAATGTCACGCGCAGCTCGGACCATTTCTCTGCCGACATCGGCAAGGCCGTTGGCCGCGGGACTCTGCGCAGCAGCGGCGGTGACCTCACCGTGAGTCAACCTTGAAGGAATTCAAAACGTGAGAAGCACCGCGCATCTGCATCTGCTGTTCCTGTTCTGCGGCGTTGTGCTGCTCTCCGGCTGCAACGTCAACAAGAATATAGATGTGCCCGCCAACGCGCATTGGTCCAGTGGCACCAGCACCATTAACGGTGTCATCACCGTGGGTGCGGGTGCCGTAGTGGACGGTGGCCTGCGCACCATCAATGGCGCTATCCATCTGGGCGCCGGCGCACAGACCGGAAATCTGACCATCGTCAACGGCCCCATCACGCTCACCGATGGCGCGCAGGCCGGAAAATTGGAAGGTGTGAACAGCTCGGTCACGCTCGGCAAGAACGTGCTCATCAGCTCCGATATTGCCATCGTCAACGGTGCACTGCGTACCGCATCCGGTACCCGGCTTGACGGCTCGGCGGCCATCGTCAACGGCAACATGGCCTTGTGTGGCACGGTAGTCTCCGGCCATCTTAGCTTCGTCAACGGCACCGTGTGGCTGGCCGACAGCAGCAGCGCGCAAGGCGACATCACCGCTCAACAGCCCAAAGGCAGTACCGAGAACAACCCGCCCCCGGTGGTGGTCATCGGACCGCACGCGATTGTCGGCGGCAGCATTATTTTTGAACGCCCCGGCAAGCTATACGTGAGCGACACTGCCGTGATCCACGCGGTACAGGGCGTGACGCCTGCGAAATTCAGCAGTGCTACGCCGGCGGACGTGAGCTTGCCGGAATGCCCGACATCCACAGGTGAGGAATAACCGCATGTACCCGTACACCTTGCGCTTCTCCATGCCGCCTTGAGCGCCTGATCGAGCGCGACGCTTCGCCGTCGCGGCGCATCCTTTTCATCATTGCATTCGACCCGGAGGAAGCCTGATGCTTCGCTTCAACAGACTGGTTTTGTCCGTGATTTTTGCCGCGTTGTTCGCAGTCGGCGCTGTCCACGCCCAGCCTCCCGCGTTGTTTCAGCCACCAGTGGTCGAGGCCGGTATTAAAACCGGCACGATCACGCTGGACGGAGTACTCAACGAATCGGCCTGGAAAACCGCGCCGGTGATCACACTCACCCAGCAGAATCCGCATCCCGGCCAGCCCACGCCGTTCAAGACGACGGTGCGTATCCTGCGCGGCAGGAGCCACTTGTATTTCGGCATCGTCGCCACGGATCCGAACCCCTCGAAAATCGCTATTCACACGCTGCAACGCGACGGCGATCAGTCGAGCGACGACAACGTCATGATCGTGTTGGATCCCTTCGACCAGCACAAACTCGCCTATGTATTCCAGGTGAACGCCGGCGGCGCTATGGCCGACGGACTGATTTCGCCTGGTTATAACAACAATGGCAGTTCGGTGGATTACAGTTGGAACGGCTACTGGGAAGCGGCTGTCAAACGCACCTCCACGGGCTGGACGGCCGAGATCCGCATCAACACCCAGAGCTTGCAGTTCCGCAACAACAATGCGGTCTGGGGGCTGAACGTCAGCCGCTATGTGCCTCGCGACCAGTTGACGCTCGCCTGGTCTGGAATCAATCTCAACGCCTCGGTCACCAATTTACAGTGGGAAGGCAAACTCACTGGGATCCAGGGGCTGAATCAGGGATCCGGTTTTGAGTTCGATCCCTATGCGGTGACGGAATACAACGACGCGAAGCGCGACACCGCGAGCTGGACCGGCTTCGATCTCAAATACAACTTCACGCCGCAGCTCGCAGGCCGTTTTACTTATCACACGGACTTTTCCGAGGCCGAGGCGAGTTCGCAGCAGATCAACGCTTCGCCTTATGCCCGACCGATTCCGGAAACGCGCCAGTTCTTTCTGGATGGAGCCAACATTTTTTCCTTCAGCCACAATCTCGGAAACGGGTTCATCCCGTTTTACTCCCGCAGCGTTGGGCTCATCAACGGCGAAACCGTGCCGTTGAATGAAGGCGCGAAACTTCTGGGCCATACTGACGGCTGGACGCTCGGCGTTCTGGATGCACAGATGGCCGGCACCGGCTTTTCCGATGCCACCAACCTGTTTGCCGGACGTGCGGTCTACAACGTCAACAACAACTGGCGCATCGGCACCCTGGTGACCAACGGCGATCCGTCCGGCCAGGGCACCAATACCCTTACCTCGTTTGACAGCACCTGGAGCACCTCGACCTTCGGCGGGGACAAAAATCTGAACCTCTCAGGCTGGGCGGCGCGCACCTCCGGGAGCGATGTCCCCGCCGGCACGCCCAACGGCTACGGGTTCGATGTCGAATACCCCAATGACCTCTGGTACGCCGATGTCAATTACAACTTCTATGGCGATGCCCTGTACCCAGCCTTGGGCTTTATCCAGCGGCCCGGCACCAAGCAGACGTCTGCTGACGTTCAATTTCAACCCCGCCCGAGCGCGGACGGTCTGTTCGGCTGGGTGCGACAGTTCTTTTTCAGCACCAACTGGACTTACGTCACCGGCCTCGACAACCATGTGCAAAGCAATGACTGGAACTTTACGCCGTTGCAGTTCACTTCACAGAGCGGGTGGCAGTTCGATTACAACTTCGGTACGAACTATGAAGTGTTGGCGTCGCCTTACGCGATCATACCGAGTGTCGTCGTTCCGGTTGGTGCGTACAACTTCACCACCAACCACGTGCAGTTCAACACGCCAGAGTCGAATCCCGTGGTGTTCCAGATGGCTGGCGAATGGGGCGGCTTTTACAGCGGTCATTATCATGACCTGATTCCGCAAATTTCCTGGGCGACGCCCGGCGGGCATTTCAGCAGCAGTCTCGCGGCTGGCGTGATCTGGATCTATACGCCTACCGGCAATGGGGTGCTGCGCTTCGCGCAGCTTGGGCTCAATTATTCGTTCACACCTGATCTGACGCTGTCCGCACTCACGCAATACAACAACATCAGTAACAACACCTCGGAGAATCTTATTTTGCAGTGGAATATTTTGCCGAACCGGACTTTCTATTTCGTCTACAACCACGGCCTGACCCTGAACCCCAATCTGCTGCAGGGCACTCAGACGATTACCGGCAACACCCTGGTGGCAAAACTGGTGTGGGGATTCTATTGATGAAAGTATCGAACTATTTTTCATCCGCCGCTTCTTTCGGGAGATGACAAGAGTGCGGTAGCCAATGTTCCATGCTTCAAGGAGTTTTGGTATGCACAAACACGCCTGGGTTTTCGCCCTGGCTTTGCTGATCTTCGGGCTTGGCATTCCGCTGTCGCAGGCGCGTGCCGCTCACGGCGCAGGCTGGTCTCTCGATTCCAACAGCATCGATTTTGACGGCGGCGACGTGGTGATCCACGCCAAGGATGGCAGCCGCGCACGCCTTGGCCCAAAGGGCGACCTGTCGATTGCCGGTGAGCCACAGCAAGTGACCTCGGCCGAGCGCCGCCAACTGGTGCGCTATGTGGCGACGGTCGAAGACCTGCGCGCACGCGCGCTGGCGCTCGCGGGCGCCGCCGGTAACTTTGCCGGCAGCGTAGTTTCCGAAGTGCTCGGCGGCCTGTTCAGCGGCGCGAGCGAAGCCGAGATCGACGCGCGGGCGCACCAAAGCGCGCACGCTTTCGCGCAAAAGGCGCTGCCGATCTGCGTGGATGCCAGGAATCTTAAAGATATCCAGAATCAACTGGTCGCTGCGCTGCCCGCGTTTGCGCCTTACGCGGTCATCCGGGGCCACGATGTAGATCAATGTCAGCACGATATCGATACGGCCGGCTGATGCCAGGACCGCAGCCTGCAGTCGGGGGCGCAGTCCGCTGGGCCTGCGGCATTTGGTGTGCGCGCTTGTAAGAAATGATTTGGACTTATTTCACAACTCCTTCGGCCCCGGCTCGCGTGCCTGCGCTATACCTGTCACGCAAGTCCACAATTACACCGTCGCTGCCGAGGCATGCGACTGAAGGAGAGCTCACATGATCAGGTATCTTGAACGACGTTCTTGGCAGTGGTGGCTGCCGTTGCTCGCAGGCACCGCGCTCTTGGCGGCCATGCTCGCGGCGCATGCCGATTTGCTGCCGCCGGGCATTCAGGTTATTCACATACATAAGCCGGCTTACCTCGAGCGTCCGCCAGGCTCCGGGCCGTTCAGCATGGCTGACATCAAGGACGCGCTCGAGCTCGCCAAGCTCGGGGATGCCCAAGCGCAGGCGAATCTGGGCATCATGTTGCAGAGCCGCGGTGAATACAAAAAGGCGGCCTACTGGTATCTGCAGGCCGCGAATTCCGGTATCGCCAACGCGCAGTACAACATGGGTACGCTGTATTTCAACGGCGAAGGTTTCCCCAAGGACTACACCAAGGCCCTGCAGTGGTTCCGGCAGGCGGCACAGCGCGATAACGAGTACGCCGAGTTCCAATTGGCGCTGATGCATTCCACCGGCCAGGGCGTCGCCAAGGACCCGCAACGGGAAATCTACTGGTACAAGCGTGCCGCGAGCCAGGGGCTGGCACCCGCCGCCTACAACCTCGGCGTGATCTACGCGAACGGCGTGGAGATTCCGGCCGACTATGTACAGGCCTATGCGTGGATGCAGGTCGCGTTGAACGGCGGCCTCGATGCGGCTGGGCCTCTGTCCGAGATCGCCTCGAGCATGACGCCCGCGCAGATTCAGCAGGCCAAGGTGCTCAGCAAGACTCTGGCACCGGCGGTCGCCGCAGCGAGCCAGAAGTAGGCAGGGGCGCCGGACTGTGCGGCCACCGCCCGCAC
>JBOIBB010000067.1:0-8951 GCA_050739335.1 Gammaproteobacteria bacterium | reverse complement strand
CGTCGCGAAGCGGCCGCCTTCCAGCGGCACCAAAGGACGGAGATCCGGCGGCAGCACCGGCAGCACGGTCATCACCATCCACTCGGGTTTGTTACCCGACTCGAGGAACGACTCCATGAGCTTCAGCCGCTTGGTGAGCTTCTTGAGCTTAGTCTCGGAATTGGTGCCGGCGATTTCCTCGCGCAGCGTGGCGGCTTCCTTCTGCAGGTCGATGGCTTTCAAAAGTTCGTAAATGGCCTCGGCACCCATGCGTGCATCGAAATCATCGCCGTGCTCTTCAATGGCCTCGAGGTAGGCTTCGTCGGTCAGAAGCTGGCCTTTTTCGAGCGGGGTCATGCCGGGATCGACTACTACGAAGGCTTCGAAATACAGCACCCGCTCGATCTCGCGTAACGTCATATCGAGCATCAGCCCGATGCGCGAGGGCAACGACTTCAGATACCAGATGTGCGCGACCGGCGAGGCAAGTTCGATGTGTCCCATGCGCTCGCGGCGCACCTTGGCGACCGTGACTTCCACGCCACACTTTTCGCAGATCACGCCGCGGTGCTTGAGACGCTTGTACTTGCCGCACAGGCATTCGTAATCCTTGACCGGTCCGAAAATCTTGGCGCAGAACAAGCCGTCACGTTCCGGCTTGAAGGTGCGGTAGTTGATGGTCTCGGGCTTCTTCACCTCGCCGTAGGACCAGGAGCGGATCAGCTCGGGCGACGCCAAACCAATACGCAAGGCGTCAAAGTCTTCCACCTGACCCTGTTGTTTCAACAATTTCAGCAAATCTCTCATATGTCTCTCACCGTTCCGTTAGCCCATTTCGCACTCGTAAAACCCGGGTCTGTACTTACTCCTCTTCCAGCTCAATATTGATGGCCAGTGAGCGGATTTCCTTCACCAGTACGTTGAAGGATTCCGGCATCCCGGCTTCCATGCGGTGCTCGCCATCGACGATGTTCTTGTACATCTTGGTGCGGCCCACGGTGTCGTCGGACTTGACCGTGAGCATCTCCTGCAGCGTGTAGGCCGCGCCGTAGGCCTCGAGCGCCCAGACTTCCATCTCACCGAAGCGCTGGCCGCCAAACTGCGCCTTGCCACCGAGCGGCTGCTGCGTGACCAGCGAATAGGGACCGGTCGAGCGTGCGTGCATCTTGTCGTCCACCAGATGGTTCAACTTCAGGATGTACATATAGCCCACGGTCACCGGGCGCCCAAAGGCCTCGCCGGTACGGCCGTTGTAGAGCGTGGTCTGGCCGGACTCCGGCAAGCCGCAGATGCGCAGCAAGTGTTTGATCTCGTCCTCGGTAGCGCCATCAAATACCGGCGTTGCGACCGGTAGACCGTTACGCAGATTTCCGGCCAGCGTCGTAATCTGGGTGTCGTCGAGCGACGCCAGATCCTCTTTTTTTCCGCCAGTGCGGTTGTAGACCTGGTCAAGGAATTGACGCAGCTCCTCGTTTTTCGCGTGCGCGTCGAGCATCTTGCCGATCTTCTCGCCGATGCCCTTCGCGGCCCAGCCGAGATGGGTCTCGAGGATCTGCCCGATGTTCATGCGCGAGGGCACACCCAAGGGGTTCAAGACGATGTCCATGGGCGTGCCGTCCGCCATGTAAGGCATGTCCTCGACCGGCACAATAAGCGAGATCACGCCCTTGTTGCCGTGGCGGCCGGACATCTTGTCGCCGGGCTGAATGCGACGTTTGACGGCCAGGAACACCTTGACCATCTTGATGACACCCGGGGCGAGATCGTCGCCGGCGGTGATTTTGCGCTTCTTTTCCTCGAAGCGGCGCTCGAACTCCTGATGTTGGACCTTGAGCGTGGCCGCCACTTTCTCCAGTTGCGCATTGGCCTCGTCGTTGCGCAGGCGGATCTCGATCCATTGTTCGCGCTTCAGGCCATCGAGATAACTCTTGGTGATCTTGGCACCGGACTTGAGGCCGTCCGGGCCGCCTTCAGCAAGTTTGCCAAGCAGCATGCGCTCCACGCGCTGGAAGATATCCTCTTCGAGGATACGCCGCTGATCGTTCAAATCCTTGCTGACCTTCTCGAGCTCAGCTTTCTCGATGCTGAGTGCACGCGAGTCTTTTTCCACGCCATCGCGGGTGAACACCCGCACGTCGATCACGGTGCCGTCCATGCCGGGGGGCACGCGCAGCGATGTGTCTTTCACGTCACTGGCCTTCTCGCCGAAAATCGCACGCAGCAATTTTTCTTCCGGGGTCAGCTGAGTTTCGCCCTTGGGCGTGACTTTGCCGACCAGGATGTCACCGGATTTCATTTCCGCGCCGATGTAGGCAATACCGGCCTCATCGAGTTTGGCGAGCGCGCCCTCGCCGACGTTGGGGATATCGGCGGTGATTTCCTCGCTGCCGAGCTTGGTATCGCGCGCCACGCAAGTGAGCTCTTCAATATGAATGGTGGTGAAGCGCTCTTCTTCGACGACGCGCTCCGAAATGAGGATAGAATCCTCGAAGTTGTAGCCGTTCCACGGCATGAACGCCACCAGCAGGTTCTGGCCGAGCGCGAGTTCGCCCATGTCCGTCGACGGACCATCGGCAAGCGCATCACCACGCGCAATGACTTCACCCGGTTTCACCAGCGGCCGCTGGTTGATACAGGTGTTCTGATTGGAGCGCGTGTATTTAGTCAGGTTGTAGATATCCACACCAGCTTCACCGGCGCGGGTTTCCTCATCGTTCACGCGCACCACGATGCGGGCGGCGTCGACGGAGTCCACCGTACCGCCACGTTTGGCCACCACGACCACACCGGAATCGACCGCCACCGTGCGCTCGACCCCGGTGCCCACGAGCGGCTTCTCGGTGCGTAGGGTCGGCACGGCCTGACGCTGCATGTTCGCGCCCATGAGTGCACGGTTGGCGTCGTCGTGTTCCAAGAACGGAATCAGCGCCGCCGCAATCGACACGATCTGCATTGGCGAAACATCGATGAAGTTGATCTTGTCGGGTGTGACCAGACCGAACTCGTTCTGGTAACGCGAGGACACCAAGTCGTCCACGAAACGTCCATGGGCATCCAGGTGTGCGTTGGCCTGGGCGATGGTGTACTGACCTTCCTCGATGGCCGAGAGGTACGCGATCTCGTCGGTCACGCGGCCGTCCTTCACGCGCCGGTACGGGGTCTCGAGGAAACCGTATTCATTGGTGCGCGCGAATACCGCGAGCGAGTTGATCAAGCCGATGTTCGGACCTTCGGGAGTCTCGATCGGGCACACTCGGCCGTAATGCGTGGGGTGAACGTCACGCACCTCGAAGCCCGCACGTTCGCGCGTCAATCCGCCCGGACCGAGTGCCGACACCCGGCGTTTGTGGGTGACCTCGGACAGCGGATTGTTCTGATCCATGAACTGTGAAAGCTGCGAGGAGCCGAAGAACTCTTTGACCGCAGCCGACACCGGCTTGGCATTGATAAGCTCCTGCGGCATCAGTCCCTCGGACTCCGCGATCGCCAGGCGCTCACGCACCGCACGCTCGACGCGTACCAGGCCGATTCGGAACACGTTTTCCGCCATCTCGCCGACACTGCGCACCCGGCGGTTGCCGAGGTGATCGATGTCATCCACCGTACCGTTGCCATTGCGGATGTCGATCAGCACCCGCAGCACCTCGACGATGTCGGAGGTCGTCCCGAGTTCAGTGTGCAGTTTCTTGCTGAACTCGTCGTGACGCTGGCCGAAGTACATGCCATCGTAGAGTACACCCGGGCCGGTCAACGCTTCGCGCGCGACGCGGCGGTTGAACTTCATGCGCCCGACGTTCGAGAGGTCGTAACGCTCCGGCGCAAAAAACATGTTGTGAAACAGTTGCTCGGCGGCATCCTTGGTCGGCGGTTCGCCGGGACGCATCATGCGATAGATCTCGACCAAGGCCTCAAGCGGGGTGCGTGTCGGATCCACGCGCAGCGTGCTTGACATGTAAGGACCGCGATCCAGATCGTTGGTGTAGAGCGTGCGGATCTCCTTCACCCCCCGCTTGATAAGTTCCTCGACCTTGGCGGTGCTCAGTTCCTCGTTGGCCTTGGCCAAGAGCTCGCCGGTCGGAATCTGCACCACATCGTGGGCCACGGTCTTGCCGGCCAGGTACTCGGGCGGGACCACCAGGGTCTTCATCTCGGCTTTCTCGAGCTCGCGCACGTGACGCGCCGTCACGCGCCGCCCGACTTCGACCACTACCTTGCTCTTGACTTTGATGTCGAACGCCGCCGTCTCGCCGCGCAGACGCTCCGGCACGAGGTCGAGCGTGATGCCTTCCTTGTTCAGGTGGAAGGTGTTGGTTTCAAAGAACAGATCGAGAATCTGACTGTCGTTATATCCCAGCGCGCGCAGCAGGATGGTAGCCGGCAGCTTGCGACGCCGGTCGATGCGTACAAAGATGCAGTCCTTGGGATCGAACTCGAAATCCAACCACGAACCGCGGTAGGGAATCACGCGCGCGGAAAACAGGAGCTTCCCGGAGCTGTGGGTCTTGCCCTTGTCGTGGTCGAAGAACACCCCGGGCGAGCGGTGCAACTGTGACACGATCACACGCTCGGTGCCGTTCACGATGAAGGTACCGTTGTCGGTCATGAGCGGTATCTCGCCCATATAGACTTCCTGTTCCTTCACTTCCTTGGGCCGGCGCTGGCCGGCCGGTACATCCTTGTCATAGAGCGCAAGCCGCACCAGCACCCGCAGTGGCGCCGAAAACGTGAGCCCACGCATGATGCATTCCTTCTCGTCGAAGGGCGGGTCCCCGAGGTGGTAATGCACATACTCGAGCGCGGCATTGCCTGAGTAGCTCGAAATCGGAAAGATGGATTTGAATGCGGCTTGCAAACCGTGGCCCAGACGCTCACCCGGGGTCTTGTTCAACTGCAAAAAAGCGCGATACGATTCCACCTGAATCGCAAGCAGGTAGGGTACCGGCAGCACGCTGATGCGTTTGCCAAAATCCTTGCGAATACGCTTCTTTTCAGTAAATGAATACGCCATCTTGGTACCTCGAGGCGCGCCACCGGCGCGCTGCTGCAATCAACACTTGTTGCCGTCCCGCACGCTGCTCGCGTGCCGCCGGCGCTGCTCTAGCAACGGGAAAAGGCCGGTAGCTCGCGCCGCCAGCCGCTCCCGACGACAAGCCCTGCGGCCTGCCATAACCCTGTCACCCCCGCAGCGGCGGGAAGCGAGTGAGTTCAATCGCGAATATCCGGCTCCCGGTGCCACGCCCATCCCGGTGCCGCCGGGCACGCGTGCGACCCGCACTTACTTGAGCTCGACAGCCGCACCGGCCGCTTCCAGCTCCTTCTTGAATTTCTCGGCGTCCGCCTTGGACACGCCTTCTTTGACGTTCTGCGGCGCACCTTCCACGAGATCCTTGGCGTCCTTCAAACCGAGACCGGTAATCGTGCGTACTGCCTTGATCACTTCGATCTTCTTCTCGCCGACGGCCTTGAGCACCACGGTGAACTCGGTCTTCTCTTCGGCCGGAGCCGCGGCCCCCGCACCGGGCGCCGCCACCACCGCCACGGGAGCCGCAGCGGACACGTGAAATTTCTCTTCCATCGCGGAAATCAGATCCACGATCTCCATCACAGTCATCTTGGAGATGGTTTCCAGAATCTCCTCTTTAGCAACAGCCATTGTGATTACTCCTGAAAAGTTTGTTTCCGAATCGGTTTATCAAGCGGCTTGCTTCTGCTCGCGCAGGGCCGCCAAGGTACGTACGAGCTTTGCGTGCGGCTCGGCCAAGGTGCGCACGAACTTGGTGACCGGCGCCTGCGTAACGCGCATGAGCATGCCCAATGCCTGCTCACGGGTAGGCAATTTGGCCAGACGTTCCAAATCCGCCACCGGCAAGAGCTTGCCGCCAAGGGCCAGCGCCTTCACCACGAAAAACTCGTGGTCTTTGGCAAAGTCGCGGGCCACGCGCGCCGCGGCGCCCGGATCCTCGCACGAGAACGCTAGGATCAATGGTCCCTTGAAAATCTCATTCAGGCACTCAAACTCGGTGCCCGCGACAGCGCGTTTCGCCAAAGTGTTCTTGACTACCTTGAGCCAGACGCCCCCTTTGCGCGCCTGGACGCGCAATTGCGTGACTTGCTCAACGCTCAAACCGCGGTATTCGGCCGCCACGGCGGAGTACGCCTTGGTAGCCACCGCGTTCACTTCAGCGACAAGAACCTGTTTGTCTTCCAATCTCATCGGCACGGTTGTCACCTCCTGATCGGTACCGTTGTCCGGAGCGGATGTTCCATCATCCGCCCGCCTGGGTGCCTGCTGACGCAGGCCTCACGGTCACCCGAACAGGGAAAACCCGATTCGGGATGCACCGTCTGCGTGAGCCGGCGTTGCCGCCATTAAGTTGTCCGCTGTCCAGGCAGACTTCGCTCACGGTCTTTGACGTGTCAGAGCCAGCCTCTGACGGCATCAAAACTCTCTTCACTGTGGGAGCGGTGATACTCGCCGCGATCATCGCGGTCGGGACGACCGCTCCCACAATCCCGAAATCGCTACGCTCACAGCGCCAGCGAACCCTGATCCACCACGATGCCCGGACCCATGGTCGAAGACACCGTCACCTTCTGCAGATAAATGCCCTTGGCAGTCACCGGCTTCACCTTATTGATGTCGGTGAGCAACGCCCGCAGATTTTCCTTGAGCGCGTTAACCTCGAAATCCGCCTTGCCAATGGTGCAATGCACGATGCCGGCCTTGTCAGCACGGTAGCGTACCTGCCCGGCCTTGGCGTTTTTCACCGCTCCCGCCACATCCTGGGTGACCGTGCCCACCTTGGGGTTCGGCATCAGCCCGCGCGGCCCGAGGATCTGGCCCAACTGTCCCACGACGCGCATCGCATCCGGGCTCGCGATTACCACGTCGAAATTCATTTCTCCGGCCTTGATCTTGGCGGCCAATTCCTCGAAACCGACGATATCGGCACCGGCCTGCTTGGCTGACTCGGCATTGGCTCCTTGCGCGAATACCGCCACGCGGACGCTCTGACCGGTACCGTTCGGCAACACGGTCGAGCCGCGCACTACCTGGTCGGACTTCTTGCCATCGATGCCAAGGTTGACCGCCACATCCACCGACTCGCGGAACTTGACCTTGGAGAATTCCTTGATAAGCACGAATGCTTCGTCCACTGCATATTGCTTGCCGGGCGTGAGCTTCTCGCGAATCGCCCGCATGCGCTTGCTTAGTTTGGCGCTCATGTCACAGGCCCTCCACATCGACGCCCATGCTACGAGCGCTTCCCGCGATGGTGCGTACCGCGGCTTCGAGATCGGCGGCGGTAATGTCCGGCATCTTGATCTTCGCAATCTCCTCAAGCTGCTTGCGCGTGATCTTACCTACCTTGGCCGTGTTGGGTGCCGCGCTGCCCTTCTCGAGGCCGAGCGCTTTGCGGATCAACACCGAAGCCGGCGGGGTCTTGGTAATGAAGGTGAAGCTGCGGTCGCTGTAGACCGTGATCACCACCGGGATCGGCAGCCCCTGTTCGAGCTTCTGCGTTTGGGCGTTGAACGCCTTGCAGAACTCCATGATATTCACGCCCTGTTGACCCAGCGCCGGGCCTACGGGCGGCGCCGGATTGGCCTGGCCGGCCGGAATCTGCAATTTCACGAATGCCTGGATTTTCTTTGCCATGTATAACTCCTTGCGGGTATTAGCGCCTGTTTATTGCAGGCTCCCCGTGTGTAAAAACAGTTCTGCGTTTTGCGTGCTGCGCGCAGCAAGCCAAAGTCTCTACGCAGCACGTAGCACCAAACACGCAGTACGCTGGCGCCATCGGTGCCGGTCCGTCACGATTTCTCAACTTGACTGAACTCCAGCTCCACCGGCGTGGAACGGCCGAAAATCAGCACCGCCACACGCAGGCGGCTCTTGTCGTAATTCACTTCTTCCACCACGCCGTTGAAATCATTGAACGGCCCATGGATTACGCGCACCACCTCACCCGGCTCGAACAACACCTTGGGACGGGGCTTCTCAGTGCCTTCCTGCACTCGGTGCAGGATGGCCTCAGCTTCCTTGTCGGTGATCGGCGCAGGCTTGTCGGGTGTACCACCGATGAAGCCGAGCACCTTGGGCACGCTCTTCACCAGGTGCCAAGTTTCGTCATTGAGGTCCATTTGCACCAGCACATAACCCGGGAAGAACTTGCGCTCGCTGCGCCGCTTCTGTCCCTCGCGCATTTCCACGACCTCTTCGGTGGGCACCAGGATCTCGCCGAACTTGTCGGCCAAATCGCTGCGTTTGACGCGCTCGGTCAGCGAGCGCTTGACCGTGCCCTCGAAACCGGAATACGCGTGCACCACATACCAGCGAAGCGCCATCTCTCAGCTCCCCTGCCCGGTGACGCCATGCAGCGCCCAGAACAGGAATATATCCAGCAGCCACATCAACACCGCGGTGATCAACACTACGACGATCACTGCCACAGTGGTCTGCACAGTCTCCTCGCGCGTGGGCCACACCATCTTGCGAACTTCGATGCGCGAGGTGGTGATAAAAGCCCAGGTCCCGTGCCCGAGCCGCGTCTGCCACGCGAGCAGCAGCGCCAGCACCAGGCCAATTACCACATAGGCGGCACGCAGCAACTGGTTCTCGTGCTTGAACCAGTAATAGGCCACGACACCCGCAAGAATCAGCACGACTGCGCCGATTAGCTTGAGCGTATCCAGGCTGCTGGTTTTTTGTTCTAGTACTTCCGCCATTGCCACTCGTTACTCGTCCGGCTGAAACTGGCAGGCCAGGAGGGAATCGAACCCCCAACCTGCGGTTTTGGAGACCGCCGCTCTGCCAATTGAGCTACTGGCCTGTAAAAATCGCTTACTCGATGACCTTGGCGACGACGCCGGCACCGACGGTGCGGCCGCCCTCGCGGATGGCGAAGCGCAACCCGCCCTCCATCGCGATCGGCGCAATCAGCGAAATCGTCATCTTGATGTTGTCTCCC
>JBOIBB010000066.1:0-11890 GCA_050739335.1 Gammaproteobacteria bacterium | reverse complement strand
CCCTTACCTGTGGTCATGTATAAGGCAGGTATGAATTATTTTGCCGACTCTCAGGATATTGATCTTTATGGTATGAGCGATGACATGGAAGGTTCAATCGATGATATTAAATCAATGGTTGTTGAATTGTGGCACGATCTGCATTCAGAAATGGATCATCTCGGTCCTATTCCTAAGAAGCAATTGGCCACTCTACGTCAACTGATCTGCGAGGCTTGAGCATTGTCGCTACATTCTGATGAAGTCGATCGTGCTTGGAATAAGCTAGGAATGGTAATTAAACCAGGGCGAGATCGATGGGCTCGCTTTTATTACGAAGGTAAGTGGATACTAAGCACCCGAAGATCATGGGGGTCTGGAAAACTGGATGGACACGTCCCTGATTTTATCCGTCAGCAGATGAAACTCAATGAAGATCAGTTCAGGGACCTAATTAGTTGTCCATTACAATTGGAAGGTTATGTGGAAATATTGAAAAGCAAAGGGCTAATTGAAGCTGAAAAAGAAAAAGAAGAAAGTCCCAAGGGTGCACACACTCCTAAAAAGAGATAATTACCAAATCTCGCTGAAAGATCTGACTTTGGCTTCAAGGCTTCACGCTGAACGCGGTTGCTGCGTGAGCCAGTAAACGGCTGCTGCCACGTCATCGGGTTTGACAAAGAAACTGTCGGGATTGTCCGGCAGGCGCTCGCGGCTGCGCGGCGGATCGGCGATGCCACCAATGATGATCAGCGCTACGTGGATGCCGTTGGGCCACATCGGTTCCGATACACTGGGCGCATGCAGGAAACCGCCAGCGCCACGCCCTACCAGGATCTGGTACCCGACACCATCCTGGCCGCGGTCGAATCCACCGGTCGTTTGGCCGACGGCACGCTGCTGGCACTCAACAGTTATGAGAACCGCGTGTATCAGGTCGGCATCGAGGACGCGGCGCCGGTCATCGTCAAGTTTTATCGCCCCGGCCGCTGGTCGGATGCGGCGATTCTGGAAGAACATGGTTTTCTTGAGGAACTGGCCGTCGCGGAGGTGCCGGTGGTGGCACCACTCCGCGCCACGGATGGCACGAGCTTGTATCGTTACGCCGGTTATCGCTTTGCACTCTTTCCGCGCCAAGGCGGACGCACTCCGGATCTGGAGCGACCCGAAGAGTTGGAATGGTTAGGGCGTTTCATTGGCCGCATGCATGCCGTCGGTGCGGCACGCAGGTTTCAGCACCGCCTGACTCTCGACGTCGAGACTTTCGGCTTGCAACCCCGGGAATTCCTGCTGCAAGGCACCTTCCTGCCGCTTGAGCTCGCACCGCGCTACCGGGAAGTGACCGAGTTGCTGCTCGCGGGTGTGACGCGCTGTTTCGCGCGCGTCGGAAACTTCGGATCAATCCGCCTGCACGGCGACTGCCATCCCGGGAATCTACTCTGGACGGACGGGGGTCCGCATTTTGTGGACTTCGACGACTGCCTCAGCGGCCCGGCCGTGCAAGACTTGTGGATGTTGCTCTCGGGCGAGCGCGCCGCCGTGCAAGAGCAGTTGGGACACGTCCTGCAAGGTTACCGGCAATTCGCCGACTTCGATGCACGCGAACTCAATCTCGTCGAAGCGCTGAGGAGCCTGCGCATGCTGCATTACGCCGCCTGGATTGCGCGCCGCTGGAGCGACCCGGCCTTCCCGCGCGCGTTTCCGTGGTTCGACGCGCCGCGCTACTGGGAGGAACACATCCAGAGCCTGCGCGAGCAAGTGCCGCTCCTGGACGAGCCGCCTCTGGCCATCGATCTTTAGCCTGTAAAAGGTTTGCCTCTCGAGCGATCGCTGCATTGGCGACGGCGCGAACTTGTACTGCGTGCATGTCCATAGCTTTGCTCCATTACTCCAGGCGGCTCGCCAGTCCGCGGAACCCGTGGTTTGCCTTTCCCGGCTGTTACCAGGTTTCGCCAAACGGCCGTGCTTCGACTTCAAAGGACCACGCGGAACGCGGCTGCTGCGTCAGCCACCAAGCCGTCGCCGCGACGTCGTCGGGTTTGACAAAGAAACTGTCGGGCTTGTCCGGCAGGCGCTCGCGGCTGCGCGGCAAATCAACGATGCCGTCGATAATGATCAGCGACACGTGAATGCCCGCCGGCCAGAGGTGGCGCGCCATGGATTCGGCGAGCGTGCGCTGCGCGGCCTTGGCCTGGGCAAAGGCGGCGGCGCGCGCGGAACCGCGCCGTGAGGCGGTGGCGCCGATGAACACGATGCTGCCAGCCTTGCGCTGCTTCATGGCGGGAATCACTTCACGCACGGCGGCAAACGCGCCCAGCACGTTGATGCGCCAGGCGCTTTCGAGATCCGCCGCGCTCACGTCTTCCACGTTGCCCCAGGTGCCGGAGCCGGCGTTGTACACCAGCAGGTCCACTTCGCCCAGATCCTTGCGTATCCGGTCGAAGCTGCGCTTGATCGCCACGGGGTCGGCTGCATCGCAGGCATACGCGCGCGCGTTGCCGAGTTCGCTCGCGAGCGGTCCGGAGAGCGTGGTGCTGCGCGAGAGGAGCGCGAGACGGTAATGCTCGCGCGCGAAGCGTCGCGCGAGCGCCGCGCCATTGCCGGGGCCGATGCCGATGACGGCGCAAACGGGTTGTGACATGTTGCGATTTCCTTTCCTTACGAGTGTCCGTGCCATGCTAGCACCGCGCGTCGTTGCCGGCGTTCGTGCGAGCGTAGAATCCTGCGCCGGGAGAGTGGCATGCAAATTCCGGAAGAAATGACCGCGATGGTTCTCACCCAGCGCGGCGGTCCGCTCGCCGCGCACAGGCTTCCCGTCCCGAAGCCGGGTCCGGGCGAGGTGCTGCTCAAAGTGCTGGCCTGCGGCGTGTGCCGCACCGATCTGCACATCCACGACGGGGAACTCGACCGCGGCAAACTCCCGGTGCTCCTGGGCCACGAGATCGTTGGTCGCGTCGCCGCAGTCGGCGATGGAGTAACCGGATTCAAGAGTGGAGAGCGCCTCGGCGTGCCGTGGCTCGGCTGGACCTGCGGCACCTGTGAATACTGCCGCAACGGGCGCGAGAATCTCTGCGAGCGCGCAGAGTTTACCGGCTATGACCGTGACGGTGGTTACGCCGAATACGTCACGGCCGATACACGTTTTTGTCTGCGCCTGCCGGTAAGCTACGACGACGCCCATTCGGCGCCGTTGTTGTGTGCCGGCCTGATCGGTTACCGCGCGCTGCGCATGGCGGGGAACGCGCCGCGGCTCGGCTTGTACGGTTTCGGCGCCGCCGCACACATCCTCGCGCAACTTGCCGTAGCGCAGCGCCGGCAGGTGTACGTCTTTACTCGCCCGGGCGACAAGGCGGCGCAAAAATTCGCGAGCGAACTCGGCGTGCATTGGGCGGGTGGCTCGGACGAGCAGCCACCCGAACTGCTGGACGCCGCGTTGATTTTTGCCCCGGTGGGCGCCCTGGCGCCGGCGGCGCTCGCGGCCACCGCCAAAGGCGGAACGGTTGTGTGCGCCGGTATCCACATGAGCGAGATCCCCGCGTTTCCTTACGCCCTCCTCTGGGGCGAACGCGTGCTGCGCTCGGTCGCAAACCTCACACGCGCGGACGGGGAGGAATTCATGCGGGTGCTGGCGCGCTCACCGCTGCGCACATCGGTCACCCAGTTCCCGCTCGCTGAGGCCAATGCAGCCTTGGCGGCGCTGCGCCACGGCCGTCTCGAGGGCGCGGCGGTGTTGGTTCCCGGGTCGTGACATCCGCTGCGCGGCGCTTGGTGTTTTTATCGGTGCCCGGGACCTTGCGGGCCGGTAGCGGACCAATACTCGTGGAATAATGCCAGGTGTCAGCCCAACTTCGGCTCCGAGAGCGTCAAAAAATATGAGTGTGACCAAGAGACTTTCCCTGTTGCTGGTGCTAGCGATTGTCGCGGGTGCGCTGTTTGCCGCCTTGCACGGGGTTGCGGGTCTCCGACCCGTGCCGCTCGCGCTGGCCGCGGATGTTCCTACGCTTGCCGGCCAGCAGCCGGCGCCGGCGTTTCCCCCCGGACTCGCCTGGATCAACACCGGGGGCAAGCCGGTGACGCTCAAGGAACTGCGCGGCAAGGTGGTGCTGCTGGATTTCTGGACTTACGGCTGCATCAACTGCATGCACATCATTCCCGGTCTCGACAAGCTGCACCATACCTATGGCAACGAGCTGGTGATCATCGGCGTGCATTCCGCCAAGTTCGCGACCGAACGCAAGACCGCACACATCGCCATGATCGTGCAGCGCTACGGCATCGATCATCCGGTGGTCAACGACAAAAACATGCAGATCTGGAATGAGTACGGCGCCGAGGGCTGGCCGACTCTGACCTTGATTGACCCCGCGGGCAATATCGTGGGGCAGGTTGCGGGCGAAGGTCACTACGCCTTGTTGAATCAGGCGATCGGCCTCCTGGTCAAGGGATTCGGCGCGAAGCACCAGATCAACGACCAGCCGCTGTGGTTCAACGATGTCAAGTTGACGATGCCGGACACCACACTGCTGTATCCCGGCAAGGTGCTTGCGGATGCGGCACACGATCGCCTGTTTATTGCGGACTCCAACCATAACCGAATCGTGGTGACGACGCTCCGTGGCAAAGTGCTGACGGTGATCGGCAACGGCAAGAAAGGCTTGCGTGACGGTAGTTATGCCAATGCAGAGTTCGCTTATCCGCAAGGCATGACGCTCGCGCATGCGGATACGCTGTACGTCGCCGATACCGACAACAGTGCGATTCGCGAGGTGAACCTGAAGGACCGCACGGTAACGACCGTCGCCGGCGACGGCCAGCAGGCTTACCTCACCCGGACTTCCATGCCCGCCAAGGGCTCGGAATTGAACACGCCGTGGGCAGTGCTGTGGCACGATGGGCTTCTATATATAGCCATGGCCGGACAGCACCAGCTCTGGGTCTACGACCCGCTCACCCAGCGGATCAGCCTGTACGCGGGCAGCGGCGATGAAGGCATTGGCAATGGTCCGCTCCTGCAGGCCAGCTTCGCACAGTCGAGTGGTCTTACCACGAACGGCAAAGTCCTGTTCGTCGCCGATCCGGAAGCGAGTGCGGTGCGGGAGGTTGGGTTTGGCAAGGGCGCGGAGGTGCGCACGCTGGTCGGCACCGGGCTGTTCAATTTTGGCGATCGTGATGGCGTCGGCAACCAAGTGCTCCTGCAGCATGATCTGGGCGTCGCCTGGGACGATGGCCTCATATATATAGCAGACACCTACAACAGCAAGATAAAGGTTCTGGATCCGGTAACCCGCCGGGTGACCACGCTTTTGAGTGGCGACGGTCAATTTGAAGAGCCGGGCGGACTGAGTGCAGACGGCGATACCCTGTACGTCGCGGATACCGACCACAACCGTATCGCCCTGGTTAACCTCAAGACTCGTGCGGTCAGCACTCTCAAACTCAGTGATCCGGAGCATTTGCTCGCGAGCCGTTAGCGCGCCCCGGTTCCGTGCAGGCACGGGGGCATTTGACTACACTGCGTCATGGTCACCGCGCGTCCACTGTTCCAGAAAGGCGACCGCAAGCTCTCGCTCCTCGAAGTGCTCAACTGGGTCGAGGCCGACGGCCTGCTGGCCAAAGATCGGGTGGAGTTGCTGCGTGGTCTTGCGGCGCGCGGGGTCTACGACGGCCAACATCCGCTCGCGGTGATCGGCAAGCGCTCCTGGCCGGATGCCCGCGACCCGAACCAGCTCCTCACGGTCGAATACCTTACCGAATGGTTGGCCGCCAAGGTCAAGCTGCCCTACTTGCACATTGATCCTCTCAAGCTCGACGTGCGCCGCGTGACCGGCGTGATCTCGCAGGGCTATGCCTCGCGCTTCAAGGTGCTGCCGGTCGAAGTCACTGAGCGCGAAATCGTGGTGGCTACCGCCGAGCCCTACGACCGCGAGTGGGAGCGCGAGCTCAGCCAGATCGAGCGCAAGAGTATCCGTCGGGTGCTGGCGAATCCCGAGGACATTAGCCGTTATCTCGTAGAGTTTTATTCGATCTCGCGCTCGATCCTGGGCGCGGAAATCCAGTCGGCGGGCAGCGGCCCGGCCGGCGTACAGAATTTTGAGCAGTTGATCGAGTTGAGCCGCGCCGGGCGGCTCGATGCCAATGACCAGCATGTGGTGAGTATCGTCGATTGGCTGCTGCAGTACGGCTTTGATCAACGCGCGAGCGATATCCACATCGAGCCGCGCCGCGAAGCCGGTCTGGTGCGCTTTCGCATCGACGGCGTGCTGCATCAGGTTTACCAGTTGCCGGCCGCGGTGCTCGCGCCCATTACCAGCCGCATCAAGATCCTGGCGCGCATGGATATCTCCGAGAGGCGCCGCCCGCAGGACGGCCGCATCAAAACCCGCAATCCCGACGGCCAGGAAGTGGAGCTGCGCATCTCCAGCATGCCGACCGCGTTCGGCGAGAAGATCGTGCTGCGCATTTTCGATCCCACGGTGCTGCTGCGCAGCTACCGCGAGCTGGGCATTTCCGAACCCGACGAAAAGTTCTGGCTGTCGATGATCGCGAACCCGCACGGCATTATTCTGGTAACCGGACCCACGGGTTCCGGCAAGACCACCACGCTTTACACCACACTCCGGCAGCTCGCGCAGCCGGAACTCAACGTATGCACGATCGAAGACCCGATCGAAATGGTGGACCCGGCGCTGAACCAGATGCAGGTGCAGCCCAACATCGACCTGACCTTTGCAAGCGGCGTACGCACGCTGCTGCGCCAGGACCCGGATATCATCATGATCGGCGAAATCCGGGACGCCGAGACCGCGGAGATGGCGGTGCAGGCGTCGCTCACCGGTCATCTGGTGCTTTCCACGCTGCACACCAACGACGCGCCATCTTCCGTCAGCCGCCTGCTGGATCTCGGCGTGCCGCCCTACCTCCTGCAATCCACGCTGCTCGCGGTGATCGCGCAGCGCCTGGTGCGCACGCTCTGCCCGAGTTGCAAGCAGGAGGCCGAACTGAGCGATGAGGAGTGGAACAGCCTGGTGTCTCCCTGGACGGCGCCCAATCCGAAGCATGTATTCAAGGCGGCGGGTTGCCTCGAATGCCGCAATACCGGTTACCGCGGGCGCATCGGGCTTTACGAGATGCTGGGATTTTCATCCGGCATCAAGAAATTGATCACGCGTGATTTCGACATCGATGCGCTGCGCAAGGAAGCGATGCGCAGCGGCATGAAGCCCTTGCGGCTGCGCGGCGCACAGAAAGTAGCGGAAGGCGTAACTACGGTAGAAGAAGTGCTGCGCGTGGTGCCGGCCCCGCTGGGAAATTATTGATGTGACGTGACTTTTCTTGGCAGGGAATGCACTCAGGTGTTTCAGGGAAGCTGCTCGGCCATGCGTCAACCAAAGTGAGGGGAATCAAATGAAGCGTGTATTGTTCGGGGTTATGTGGTTCATCATATTTTTTATCCTGTTGTACATCATTTACTCCATCGTGGTGGGGCTCGAGGTTTCGCACAGCATGGGCGGCGCGGCGCCGACGAACCTGCAGCAGGGAATCGAAGCAGGTAAAGCGTTCGCGCAGACGCATGCGCACGCGTTGGCGCTCTGGCGCTTGGTGATCCTGATTGTTTCCATCGTGCTTGCCGTAGCCGGCACGCTCGCGTGCGTGTTGCCCGGTACCCGCAAGAAGCGCCCACCCGCGGCGGCTAATGCCGCCGGCTGATTCGGCCGCGGCACCGGCGCTGCGACTGCTGAATGGCCGGCACGCGCTCGCGCTCGTCGCAGGCTACGTGATCGCCCAGATCCTGGGGGGCATTCTCGTCGGGATGGGCTGGGGTTTTCGCCAGGGCTTCGAGGCGGCGTTGCACGGCGGCAAGGCGGCCGTGGGCGTCAAACCCGGAATCGACGTACTCGCCTGGTCGGTACTTGCAGGTCTTGTGGTCGCGGGTATCTGGGCGGTGTATTTCGGTCGCCATTATGCGCATACGCTGCTGCGCGATCCAGGCCCGGGCGGCGTGGCCTGGCGGCCCGCGGTGTGGCGTGCTTACGGTGTAGCTGTGTTGCTTGCGATACTGCTATTGCTGCTCGCGATCCTAGTGGAGCGACTGGACCCGCCCGAGTTGTCGCGTCTCACCGGGCCGGCCGAACAACTCGCGCGTGCCCACGGTCTGCCGTATGTCTTGTTTGTCATTTGCGTAGTGTTCATTGCACCTCCGCTCGAGGAATTCGTGTTCCGGGGCGTGGCGTTTGCCGCGGTGGCGCGCAGCTTCGGAATGCTCGCCGCCGTGGTGCTGACCACCCTCGCTTTCATGCTGCTGCATTACGCGGACAATGTGCATTATTGGCCGGGATTTCTCCTGGTCGGTGCCCTCGGGCTCGCCGCCGCCGGCTTGCGCCTGCGCTTCAAATCGCTGTGGCCTGGCATCGTGATGCACTGTGGCTACAATGCGCTGCTGTTGTTTTTTCACTGAATGCAGGCCGCGCGTGTGTCAGGAAGCGTGATGAATTTCCGGCAGGTGCGGGGCAGGTGACCGCCGCGGATTGTGCGCAGCGGCTGATTGCAGGCAGCGTCGCGCTTGGGCTCACTCTGCCCGCGAGCGGTGTGACCGCCCTTTGCGACTACATCGATCTGCTGGCGCAGTGGAACCGCCGCTACAATTTGACGGCCGTGCGCGACCCGGGAGAGATGGTGACGCGGCATCTGCTCGACAGCCTTGCGGTTGCGCCGTATGTGCAAGGTACGCGCGTGCTCGATGCCGGAACCGGCGCGGGTTTGCCGGGCATACCGCTGGCCGTGGCATTCCCGGATAAACACTTCACGCTGCTCGACAGCGCGGGCAAAAAAACACGATTCGTCATGCACGCGGCACTCAGTTTGGGGCTTGGGAATGTCGAAGTGGTGCAGGCCCGCACCGAGGACTACCGCCCCACGGAGAGCTTTGCTACCGTGCTCAGCCGTGCGTTCGCGCACTTGGCGGATTTCCTCGCGCGCACGCGGCACTTGGGCGCGCCGGGCGGCCGCTGGCTCGCCATGAAAGGCGCACCGTCCACGCAGGAGTTGCAGGATCTGCCGGCGGGATTCAGGCTGGTGGCGGTGCATCCGCTGAGGGTGCCGGAACTCGACGCGAAGCGCTGCGTGGTGGAGGTAGTAAAGGCGTAGGTTGGGGTGAGGCTTCCGAACCCCAACGGTTGAATGCTTGTGGATTGTTGAGGTTCGCTCTGCTCACCTCAACCTACGTGAATGTGTTGTGTGTGCCGCGCGTCGGAACTATATATGGGTCGCATCATCGCCATCACCAATCAGAAAGGCGGCGTGGGGAAAACCACGACGGCTGTCAATCTGGCGGCGTCGCTCGCGGCCACCAAACGGCGGGTGCTGCTCGTAGACGTGGACCCGCAGGGCAATGCCACCATGGGTTGCGGTGTGGACAAGCGCCGGATCCGGCGCGGCGCCTACGAGGTTCTGGTTGGGGAAACCCCGCTGCGCGAGGCTCTGCTGCGACTCGAGGCCTGCGGCTTCAGCCTGCTACCGGCGAACAGCGATCTCACCGCGGCTGAGGTGACATTGATGGCCGTGCCGCACCGTGAAAGCCGCCTGCGTGATGCGCTTGCCAAAGTCCGCGACGACTACGATTACATCTTTATCGACTGCCCGCCCGCGCTCAACATGCTCACGGTGAACGCACTGGTGGCGGCCGACGGCGTGCTGATCCCCATGCAGTGCGAGTACTACGCGCTCGAGGGCCTGTCCGCGCTCGTGTCCACGATCGAGCGGCTGCGCAGCGTCAATCCGCAACTGCAAATCGAGGGCTTGCTGCGCACCATGTTCGACCCGCGCAATAATCTGGCGAACGATGTGTCCGCGCAGTTGCTGCTGCATTTCGGCAACAAGGTCTACAACACCTGCATCCCGCGCAACGTGCGTCTCGCGGAGGCACCGAGTTTCGGCTTGCCCGCGTTGAAGCATGACGCCAGCTCGCGCGGTGCGCTCGCCTATCTGGCGCTCGCCGGTGAAATCCTGCGGCGCGAGGAGCAGCGTCACGCCGGTTCCGGAGTTGCTGCTACAATCTCCGGCACTGCGCGGGAGGAATAATAAGGTGGTGGTGAGACGCAAGGGTTTGGGGCGC
The DNA here is from genome assembly GCA_050739335.1 of Gammaproteobacteria bacterium. Taxonomy (GTDB): domain Bacteria; phylum Pseudomonadota; class Gammaproteobacteria; order Natronospirales; family REEB76; genus REEB76. The sequence continues at coordinate 1,800 of JBOIBB010000066.1, read as the reverse complement.
GGGCTGGACGCGCTGCTCGGGAGCGCACTGCCGCCGGCGGGCGAAGACACCGTGGAAGAGTTGCGCCAAATACCCGTGGACCTGATCCAGCCCGGGAAATACCAGCCGCGCACCCACATGCATCCCGAGAGCCTGCAGGACCTCGCAGATTCCATCAAGGCGCAGGGGCTGGTACAGCCGATTGTGGTGCGCGTGCTCGCCGCCGATGGCGTAGACCCCCAGCAGCCTGCGGGTGCGCGCCGTTACGAAATCATTGCCGGCGAGCGCCGCTGGCGCGCCGCGCAGATGGCCGGCCTGCATCAGATCCCCGCGGTGATCCGCGACGTGCCGGACCGCGCGGCCGTGGCGATCGCGCTCATTGAAAATATCCAGCGCGAGAACCTGAATCCGCTCGAAGAAGCGCAAGCGCTCGAGCGGCTGGTGAGCGAGTTTGGCATGACCCACCAGCAGGCATCGGAAGCCGTGGGCCGCTCGCGCGCCGCAGTGACCAACCTGTTGCGGCTTCTCGACCTCACCGACGCGGTGAAGCAGCTCGTCGAGCAGGGCGACCTCGAGATGGGCCATGCACGGGCGTTACTTGCGCTGAAAGGTGTGGCCCAGACCGAGGCGGGCCAGCGGGTGGTGGAGCGTCACCTCTCGGTGCGCGACACGGAAAATCTGGTGCGCCGCCTGCTCAAGGAAAATGGCGGCAGCCCGGGCCGCGTCCCGCGGCCGCCGGATCCCAATGTGCGCCGTCTGGAGACTGAACTCACGGAAAAACTCGGCGCCAAGGTGAGCATCGAATCGGGGAGTGGGGGCAAGGGCAAGCTGGTTATCCAGTTCACCAGTCTCGATGAACTCGACGGCATTCTCGGCCGCATTCATTAAGGACGTTTGCTGCTGATTCCGTTGAAGAATCCAGCCGTTAACCGCTAAAATACGCAACTCTCCGTTGGCCTGGACGTCCGGAGTGGCCACTCACTGCCAAACCCGGTAACGCCGTGGCTTTTTTGTTGTTCGGGAAGTGCTGCTTATGGCCGGCACATATGCGCAAGGGCGACGCGCGGCGTTCCTGGTTGTCGGAGTGCAATTGGGCGTGACGATATTGTCCGCGCTCGCGGCCGGGCTCGGCGGCGGCCAGCACGCGGCTTGGTCGGCGCTGATGGGTGGTCTGATTAACGTGTTCGCGAGCCTGTATCTGGTAGTGAGGCTGTTTGCCGGGGGCTTGACGACGCCCATGGGGTGGCTGCGGCGCGTCATGGTGGGTGAGGCGCTGAAATTCGGCCTGACGGTGTTGTTGTTCGTTGTGGCCATCGCGCTGCTGAAGGCGGCGTTCTTGCCGCTCATCATTGCGTATGTCGCCACCTATCTGGCATTTTGGTTTGGCTTGGCAAGGATCCGGTTCGGGCAAATGGCATGAGTCAGGCGGCGGGTATCACCTCGGACGAGTACATCCACCACCACCTCACCTATTGGACGGTGGGCAACGGCGGGTTTTGGACGTTGCACGTGGATACCCTGCTGGTGTCGGTAGCCTTGGGGTTGCTGTTTTTCTTCTCGTTCTGGGTGGTGGCGCGCAAGGCCTCTTCCGGCGTGCCCGGCAAGGGCCGGCTGGTGATCCATTATTCAAGCCTGGATGAACTTGACGGCATCCTTGCGCAGATAGATACGCTGAGCTGTATTTCTGAGCTGATTGGGGGGCAGGCTGTCTGCAGGGCGTGGCGGATAGGAACAGCACCGCACTTTAGGTATCCCGCTGCCTTGCCCAAATTCCTCCATCCCCCGAGTGGGAATTGCGAATCAGGCGTTGATTTCACGCAC
>JBOIBB010000065.1:0-2624 GCA_050739335.1 Gammaproteobacteria bacterium | reverse complement strand
GTCTGTGCGCGGCCGTGAAGTGATTTTTCGAGCTTGTCATATATCGGACGAAAAATCCCGATGTCGTCGGGCGGCAGAGCCTTGTAGGCGGTAAGCTCCATCCAGGGCTCGAGAAAGTGTCGGCGCGCCGCGCCAGGTACCACCGGCCCAAAGAACACACCGAGATTTCCGAGCACCGCGATGTTGGCGCCACTCGCGATGGCAAGCGTGGCGATCACTCCGAGCTTGAAAGCCACGCGTCGGCCGCGCAGCACGCTGCGCCAATCGGTTTTGATTGCGTCGAATGCAAAGGGCGATTTCATGATGGCTGTCCTGTTTTCAGATGGGCTGGTAGACCGGGATAAGTCTGCATTCCAGGCGATTCCAAAGCGGCGATTGCGCGCCTGATCCCGTGCACTGTTTTGGAAGGCGCTTGTTCATAAACTTATAACCAACTTATAATTATTCTTATGAACCAGATTGACTGACGGCTCAAGGCGGCCAAGCAATTGCGCCGCTTGGAGAAACCGGCCCAAGTTCAAGTCCGGGACGCGGTCAAGACGCTGCATCAATTTCCGGATTGCCGGAACGTGAAAGCGCTGAGCAGCCACAAGTATGGATACCGGTTGCGGGTTGGTCGCTACCGGGTTTTTTTGGATTTCGATGGCGTGATTCATGTCATCACCATCGAGGAAGTGAGGAAACGCGATGAGCGCACGTATTGAGTACCAGACCATCCTCGAAAACGGCCGCCCGCGGTTCGCGGTCGTGCCGATCAAGGAGTTTCGCCGCCTTCTGAAACAGAGCGGTCAAGCCGAAGCGACGGTGCCGCACGTGGTTGTATCGGCCGTCGTCGAAGGCGCAACGCCCGCACGTGCCTGGCGTGAACATCTGGGGTTGTCGCAACGCACGGTTGCCGAGCGCATGGGCATTACCCAGCCTGCCTACGCGCAAATGGAAGCATCCGATGCCAAGCTCCGCAAGGCGACCCGCGAACGCATCGCGGCTGCGTTCGACATTCTTCCGGAGCAGTTGGATTTTTAAACAGAGCTGATGTAGGTCGGGATGAGAACGCTTCGGGCGTTTCCGGCAATTCTGATTACCGGGAACGCGCGCATGCACTGCGCGCTTATCCCGACCACCATCTGGAGAGTTATGGATTCCCGCTTTCGTCGGAACGACAGCGATTCGAGTAGGCACGCATAAGCTGCAAAGCAGCGTTGCGGGCATTCTCTTGTCCGCAACGGCGCGGCGCGCCTTATGCGGACCTACATCTAGAGTTTCGGTCGCCTGATTGCCGGGAACGCGCGCATGCAATGCGCGCTTATCCCGACCTGCGTTCGCATAGTTCCGGGTTCCCGCTTTCGCCGGAATAACAACGATTCGAGTAGGCCCGCATAAGCTGCAAAGCAGCGTTGCGGGCATCCTCTCGTCCGCAACGGTGCTGCGCGCTTTATGCGGACCTGCATCAAGAGTTTCATTTGCCCCGGTTCTCATTCCCGCAGCAGCGAGGTGAGGTCGGCGCGTCGGGCACGCAGCGCCGGTGCGGCGGTAGCGCCGAGAATGGCGAGCGTCATCGCGATGGCGGCGACAACGTAGGCGAACGCCGTGGCGCTCCCGATGTCGCTGATTATTCCTGCGAGTGCACGGGCGAGAAGAAATCCGGCGACGATGCCGAGCGCCACGCCCAGAACGGCGAGCATGACGCCCTGCATCAGGGCGAGCATGCCAATGCGATCGGGCGTAGCGCCGAGCGCCTGGCGGACGGCGAATTCGCGCAAGCGCAGGCGCAAGAGATAGGCCACGGTGCCGTAGGTGCCGGTAGCGGCCAGCACCAGCGCCAGCAGGCTGAAGACACCAAAGAGCACGGGCAGCGCCTGATCGTCGTGATACGCATCCTGTTTCAGCTCGGCCATGGACTCCACAAAACTGAAGGCCTGCTGTGGCGCGAGTTTGTACAACTGTGTCTCCAGTTCACGTTTGACGACCGCCGGGGGCAGATCACTGCGCACCGCAACATCGAGCGTCGGCCCGGCGTAGAGAGTGGGATCCATGGGCGCCACGGTGTAAGGCAGCCATAGGGTGCCCGAGGTTTTGCCGCTCTCATGTGCGCGCCATTGCAGCGGGCTGATCACGCCGATCACGCGATAAGTCTGGTTCATCTTGATTTCGCGGCCGATTGCATCGGCGCTGCCGAAAAGGTAGCGCGCGAGCTTGGCATCTATGACGGCCACCGGTGTTTTTGCCTGCACGTCTGCCGGATCAATCAAACGCCCTTGCAGGAGTTCCACGCCCAAGACACGCAGCGCATGACCATCCACGAATTCGATGACGGAGTCCGCGTTGTGGGTTGTCACGCCGACCCCTTCAACGCCGCCGTAGCTGTCCAGCCCCCCGGCAAAGGGCAGTTCACTTGCGACTCCGGCGCTCGCGACGCCGGGCAGCGTGCGTATGGCATCGCCAAATTCGCGATAGAACTCGAGCTGTGATTTCTGACCCTGGAAGCGCGGGCCGTGCAGGCCCATGTCTGCAATCACGAGGTGCTGCGTGTTGACGCCGATCGGGTGCGACGAGGCATTGCGGAACGCCATGCCCAGCAGCGCGGCGTTGATCATGAGCGCGACGCCGAGCGCGATCTGTACGAC
>JBOIBB010000064.1:0-3415 GCA_050739335.1 Gammaproteobacteria bacterium | reverse complement strand
TGCTCCACAATGGCTTTACGCCCCGGCGCGAACTTCGCATGCCTGCGAAGACTCCGGCCTGCTACATTCGCTGGGGCTACCGCAGGCTCTTCGCCTCGCGCTTCGCGCTTCCATGGCTCATCGGATGTTGCCATTTCCGGAGATGGCCAGAGCCTGTCCAAAGCCGTCTCCGTACGTGCCGCCGACTGACGTATCCGGATCATTTATGACTGCGCTCGGCGTAGTCGACCATACACCGTTTACTTTGTTATAGACATAAACTTTCATCGCCAACGGTGCTGCCACCGCCAAGGTGGAGTCATCCGCAGAGAGCGCCAACGCACCCCCAAAGTCGGTTAACGATTGCAAGTCAGGGCTGACAAGCGTCAATGTGGGCTGCTGAGCCCAAACTCCGTTTTGTGCTGTGTAGAGATAGACCTCACCAAGGTCTGCAATGCCATCCGCGGTTACGCCAGGAGCGCTTATCCACGCTTCGGTCCCGTCAGCAGAGAGGGCGACAGTTACGCCGAAAGCGTCACCGAGTGTACCGTCCGGGTCGTGGAACACCGCCGTCGGCGTAACAGGCGACGAGTCGCCAGCGGCCAAAGCTAACCCGCCGCCGGCAATAAACACTACCGCGGCGAATACGATCGTCGCTAATCTAATCGCGTTCCTCATGCGCCCGTTCCGGTGACCTCGGGCGCAATACAGGGCTGGCTCATGAACCAGGTAGTAGCGTACTGGCTCGACACACTCGCGTTGGTTGCTTGTACGCGCACGTTCACCAACACTGCACGCTGTAGCACTGGCGGCACATTGCCCGACAGCGCTGCCATGCTCGGGCCAGATTGCGCCCAAGCATTGGTCACGCAGAAAACGGCCATAATTACAGCGAGAAGCGAGAAGCGAGAAAACCTGACAGATTCTTTCGCATAGAGATACCCTCCTGGCTTTCATGTACCCAGTGTCACTCGCTTTCTCTAGTACATCAGGGAAGGTGAGAAGGCACAGACGATCGCAATCAAACTCAATTGAAGTATAGACGCACTTTGTGAAATTTCCACTCGCTCGCAATCCATTGTTCCAGCGTATTATTTCTCGTCAAATCCTGGCCTAGCTCCCATGTAAAGGTGGTGCTCTGTAGACCCGTGCCACGGCCGCGGCCGCGCCTGATGATGTGGTGTCCACCATCGGCACGATCCCGAATCAGACCAAATAAATCGCGCTACCGATCAAGATGCCCCACAATCCCGAACATCCGCACTGGTCCGTGAATGGTAAGAACCTCTCACCGGAATCGGAGAAAATCGTAATTCCAACGCCTCAACTACGGTTAAACGATTCAGACCGACGGATAGATTCCAACACTAAATTCCGGATACCGCGTTACAAAGGCCGCGTATGTCACGCGGTATCCAAAGCCGCGCCGGCAGAGCCTCGGCCATCACGCTAGCCATCGCCGGGGTAGCCTGTGCAACGCGCTTGCCAACCGGCTCCTGACCGCGCCACACTGCCCCGCAGGTCCGCGCGCGGAGGTTATGCGCGATGGCGAAGATACTGGCCTCGGATGTACTGGTGGCAGGTGGTGGCCTCGCCGGCATCGTCACGGCGCTTGAGCTCCTGCGCCAAGGCAAGCGCGTGATGCTCGTCGACCGCGACAGCCCGGAGCGCTTCGGCGGTCTTGCGCTCTCGGCCTTCGGCGGCATGACGCTCGTCGGCACGCCGCTCCAGGCCGCACGCAAGATCCCGGACACGCCGGAAATCGCCTTGCGCGCCTGGCTGCGTTTCGGCGAGCTCGACGCCGCCGACCGCTGGCCTTGTGAATGGGCGCGCTACTACGTCGAGCATGTGCGCACCGAAGTCTACGATTGGCTCACGCAGGCGGGCCTCAAGTTCCTGCCCGCGGTCAGTTGGGTGGAGCGCGGCCGCTTCGGCGAAGGCAATAGCCTGCCGCGTTACCACATTATCTGGGGCACGGCGCGTGAACTCGCGCTGCGCATGATTGCCGCCTTGGACACGGCCGGCGCCGGCGGACGTCTCACGCTGCTGCACCGCCATCGCGTCACGGCACTCGAGCAGAGCGCCGGCCGAGTCTCGGGTGCGCTCGCGGTCGACGAAGAAACCGGCGCCGAGCTGCGCCTCGATGCTGCGGCCGTGGTGCTCGCCATGGGCGGCATCAATGGCAGCCACGCGGAAACCCGCGCGCATTGGCCCAGGGATTGGCCCTGCCCCGAAAAAATGCTGAACGGTGCGAATCCGATCTCGGACGGCCGCCTGCATCATTGGGCCGCGACACACCTCGACGCGCAGCTCACGCACGCGGGCGCAATGTGGAACTACGCCGCGGGCATCCCGCATCCACAGCCGCGCTTCGAAGGCCACGGACTCTCGCTGATTCCCTGCAAGTCGGCGCTCTGGCTCAACCACCGCGGCGAGCGCATCGGAGCCGAGCCACTCGTCACCGGCTTCGATACCCACTGGCTCTGCCGGCGCGTGGCCGAACAGGAGCGGCCCTGGACCTGGCACCTGCTCAACCGGCGCATCGCGCTCAAAGAATTTGCGATCTCCGGCGCGGAGCACAACCCGAGTATTCGTGACCGGAAGCGGTTTGCCTTTCTGAAGGAAATATTGTTTGGCCAACACGCACTGCTCCGCCGGATGCAACGTGAGAGTCCGCAGTTCCTCGTCGACGGAACTCTCACTGGGCTCGCCCGCCGGATGAACACGCTCACCGGCAGCGAAGATATCGACCCTGCGGTACTGCGGGCGACTGCCGGCGCTTTCGACGCCAATTTCCGCAACGGCCTGCACCTCGCAAACGACGACCAGATCCGCCGCATCCGGCACGCGCGCGAGTGGCGGGCCGACCGCTTGCGCACCTGCAAACCGGCACCGTTGCAAAAGCCCGGAACCGGACCGTTCATTGCCATCCACCTGCAGTTGATTACCCGCAAGAGCCTGGGCGGTGTGCGCACCGATCTGCAAAGCCGCGTGCTCGATTCGGCCGACCGGCCGATCGACGGGCTGTACTGCGTCGGTGAAGCTGCGGGTTTCGGCGGCGGCGGTGCCAACGGCAAGCGTTCTCTCGAAGGCACTTTCCTGCCGGGCTGCATCCTCACGGCGCGGGCGGCGGCGCGCTCGCTCGCAGGCGCAGGGTCGGGAGCGCCATGAGCACACGCGCGGCCAACCCCGTGTCGCCCGAAGACTACCGTGCTCTGGCAGCACGACGCCTGCCGCGATTCCTGTTCGACTATGTGGATGGCGGCGCGGGCGACGAGCGCACGCTCACCGCCAACGTCGCTGAGTTCGCCGCACTGCATTTGCGCCAGCGCGTGCTCGCGGGTTCCGATCACATTGACACCGCGACCACGCTCGCCGGGCAAGCCTGTGCCCTGCCGCTCGCACTCGCGCCCGTGGGTCTTGCAGGTCTTACCGC
>JBOIBB010000063.1:0-2750 GCA_050739335.1 Gammaproteobacteria bacterium | reverse complement strand
GACTGGGGCGTGGGCACCTCGAGCTTCATTGGCCAGAACATCAATCACACGCACAGCAAATGGACGCGGCTCGACACCACCTGGACGCACGACAATCCCGACAACATGACGGCCTTGCAAATCGGCGACAGCATCACCAACGGCGGCATGACCGGCCTCGACGTGCGCCTGGGTGGCCTCCAGTACGGCACCAACTTCGCCACGCGGCCCTACTTCATCACTTTTCCGCTGCCCACGATCAGCGGGCAGGCGGCGCTGCCCTCCACGGTGCAGTTGTACGTCAACGGTGTGCTCAAGGAATCCCAGCAGGTCGCCCCCGGTCCGTTCTCAGTGCCGGCGGTGCCGGCGGTGACCGGCGCGGGCACCACCACACTGGTGGTACGCAACCTGCTGGGCGTGGAACAGGTGATTACTTCATCGTTCTACGCGAGCTCGAATTTGCTGAAAACCGGGCTCAATGATTACGCCTTCGCCGCCGGCGAGCTGCGCGACAACTATGGACTCGATAGCAACGATTACGGTCCGTTCGCTGCGACCGGACTGTTCCGCCATGGTTTCAGCGACAACTTTACCGGCGAGCTGCGCGCCGAGAGTTCCACCGATTTGCAGGACGCAAGTGCCGGTGCCACCTGGGCGGCGGCCACGACCGGCGCGTTCAACGCGGCCTTGGCCGCGAGCCACAGCGCGCTCGGCCAGGGTGCGCTCGGCTTGTTCGGTTATCAGTGGCAGGGCAGGGCCTTCAGTACCGGCCTAAGTGCGCAACTGGCGAGTCCCAAGTTCACCGAACTGGGCTACAACGGCCTGCCGGCGCCGCACGAACAGATTACCGCGAGCGCCAGCGCGTTCCTGGGCCGCGGCGGCTCGGTCGCGCTCGCGTATCTGGACCAAAGCTCGCCGCTGTTTGGTCACACGCGCATGTTGACGGCCAGCTACAGTGCCACCCTAGGTCACGCCGGTTTCTTCAGCGCCAGTGCCTATCACACACTTACCAGCACCGGCAACGGCGTGATGCTGATGCTCACGCTGCCCTTCGGTCAGCGCAGCAACGTGAGCTTCGGCATGCAGCGCCAGAACAACGCGGACCAGGGGTTCTCGCAGGTGCAAGAGAGCCTGCCAGCGGGTACCGGCAGCGGCTATCGGGTGAGCACCCAGCTCGGGCCGGCTGCCCTCAACCAGGCGGAATACGATTACCAGAACAATGTCGGTACTTACCGCGTGGGCGCGCTCACGGGCGGCGGCCAAACCGGTTACCAAGGCGAGGCCAGCGGCGGCCTGGCGTTCATCGGCGGCGGCGTATTCCCCACCCGCCAAATCAACAGCTCCTTTGGCCTGGTGGAAGTACCCGGCATTCCCGATGTCACCGTGTACGCTGACAACCAGCCCGTCGGCACGACCGACAAAAACGGCGACGCATTAATACCCAATATGCGTCCTTACCAAAACAACCCGGTAAGTCTCGGTGCACAGAGCATTCCACTGAGCGCGCAGGTCAACACCCTGCAACTGAACGCGGTACCGCGTTTCGAAAGCGGCGTGCTTGTGAAGTTCCCCGTGACCTCGACGCGCGGCGCGACCCTCACCATCAAACTCGTCGACGGCAAACCGTTGCCAGCCGGCGCCACGGTGCAAATTGTCGGACAGACCCAGATATTCCCCGTGGGGCTGGGCGGCGAGGCATACGTTACCGGCCTCGCAGCGCACAATACTCTGCGCGCGAGCTGGAACGGTGAAAGTTGCGAGATTAAGGTGAACCTGCCCAAAACCAATGATCCGTTGCCGGACCTGGGCACGTTTGTATGCCAAGGAATCAAGCCATGACAACCTCCTGGTCAAATTATCGTTTGGCCTCAAACCGCGGCGTACCGCTGACCTTGAATTTGTTGCTGCTCGGCGCGCTGGCATTCATTCCCAAAACCGCCTTGGCCTCATCTTCCTGTTTCGGCAATCCCACGGTCACGGTCAGCGCCACCGGCGTTTCGTTTGGCAGTTACGATGTGATGAACGCCGTGGCCACCCCCGGCACCGGCAGCGTCACGGTATCCGCAACTTGTCCGTTCTCCAATCTTCCGGTCATAGTCAATTACAGCATCGCGCTCAACACCGGTAGCAGCGGCATTTTCACCCCGCGCACCATGTCATCGGGAACCAATAAACTGCAGTACAACCTGTACACCAGCGTTTCGTACACCAGCGTCTGGGGTGATGGCACCGGCGGCACACAAACGGTATCCGACCAAATAAACGGCACCTGTCAATATCAGTTCTTTGGCATCGGTATCACTTGCAGCGGTTCGCAAAACGATACGCTGTACGGCAACCTCCCCGGCATGCAGAACGTCGCGGCCGGCAGTTACAGCGATACGATTACCGTGACGGTAAATTTTTGAGTACGCACACTTCTGCGGCTCTCGAGTTTTCGTTGCAGGCACACGGGATCGCCTACGCTGCCGGGTCGGATTAGCCCCGGGCGAAGCGCCGAGGCCAAGCCTGCCGGATGGTAGCTTTGGCCTGACAGGCGGAACCTGAAGCCCGGCTGGCTTTGTTATCATGTTGTGTAATTCGCCCGCACGACGCGTCATGCACTGAACCGGGATTGCCGGCCGGTGCGCTGGTCCTGCGAGCCCTCTCTCCGGGTGCGGCGTGAGCCGAGTCCGGGTGTAAATGTGCACAGGAGAACCCAACAAGGGTCGGGACGAAATACCAGAATGTTGAGAATCATGATTGCGGATTATCACGCCTTGTTTCGCGCC
>JBOIBB010000062.1:0-9448 GCA_050739335.1 Gammaproteobacteria bacterium | reverse complement strand
AGATAGGGCTGGTGGCCGCGCTTGAGATAAGTCGCGGCGTACAAGGTATACAGCGCGTCGAGCTCGCTACTCGTGAGCTCGCCGCCGTAGCGCGTGCGAAATCCAATGCCGGCTTCGCGTACCCGGCGCCGCTCGCGCTTGAGTTTTTTGCGTTTCTGCGCGGTGAGTGTGCCGAGGTAATCGTTGAAGCTCTGATAGTCGCGATTGTGCCAGTGGAACTGGCAGTCTTCGCGCGTCAGAAATCCCTGGCCTGACCAGTCGGAGATTTCGGCGTCTTCCGGAAACAGGCAGTGAATCGACGAGCATTGGCGCTCGGCCGCGAGCGCAATCGCCTGGTTGATGAGTGCCGCGCGGATCTGAGACCGTTCCGCGCCGGGCGCGACCAGCAGCCGGGATCCCGTGACCGGCGTGAACGGCACCGCGGCTACGAGCTTGGGGTAATAATTTCTGCCGGCGCGCTGCCAGGCCTCGGCCCAGGCCCAGTCGAACACGAACTCACCCCAGGAGTGGTTCTTGAGGTAAAGAGGCAGAGCACCGACGAGCTTGCCACGGTCGTCGGTACAGGTGAGATGTTGCGGCTGCCAGCCGGTGCTGCCGCCCACGCAGCCCGCGTGTTCGAGTGCGGCAAGGAATTCGTGCTGCAGGAATGGTTGAGTGCCGGCCAGCCGGTTCCAGCCGACGGCGGGGATTTCATCGATGGATGCGTGGATTGCGATCAACACGCGGCCAGCTTAGCGCCGCGCACGCATCCATTGTAGGCGTGACACTCTGGGTTACGATCTCTGGAAATCGCGATCGGACAAGCGCAGCGCGCCGTGATTATTTGCGTGCCAGCGCGTCGAGATATTTTTCGGCGTCGAGCGCCGCCATGCAGCCGGTGCCGGCCGAGGTGACCGCCTGACGATACACCTGGTCCATGACGTCGCCGGCCGCGAACACGCCGGGCACGCTGGTAGATGTTGCGTTGCCTTCGATGCCGCTCTTTACCTTTATATAGCCGGTCCGCATGTCGAGCTGGCCGGTGAAGAGCTGCGTGTTCGGCGAGTGGCCGATGGCAATGAACAGCCCCTTGAGTTCAAGCTCGCGCGCCTGCTGGCCGTTCTTGGTGCTGCGCACGCGGATGCCGGTGACGCCCGAATCGTCACCCAGCACTTCGTCGAGGGTGTGATCCCACAGGATGTCCACGTTACCGCTCCGGGTTTTACCGATGAGCTCGTTCGCGAGGATTTTCTCAGCGCGGAACTGGTCGCGGCGATGGATCACCGTAACTTTTTTGACAATGTTGGCCAGATACAGCGCTTCTTCAACCGCGGTGTTGCCGCCGCCGACTACGGCTACGTCCTCGCCCTTGTAGAAAAAGCCGTCGCAGGTGGCGCAGGCCGACACGCCGCGGCCCTTGTAGGCTTCTTCCGACGGCAGACCGAGGTATTTGGCGGTGGCGCCGGTTGCGATGATGAGCGCATCGCAGGTGTAGGTGCCGCGGTCGCCGCCGAGGCGAAAGGGCCGCACGCTCAAGTCTGCCTGGTTGATCTGGTCCGCCACGATTTCGGTGTGAAAGCGTTCGGCGTGCTTGAGCATGCGCTCCATCAGCGCCGGTCCGAGGAGCCCCTCGATATCGCCCGGCCAATTGTCGACCTCGATGGTGGTCATGAGCTGGCCACCCTGTTCGACGCCGGTGATGAGCATGGGCGCGAGGTTGCCGCGCGCGGCGTAGACGGCGGCGGTGTAGCCGGCCGGACCGGAACCAAGGATGATCAGGCGGCGATGCTGGGGCGTTGTCATGTATAATTAAGCCTCCGGACCGGTCAATTGGTGGCCGCGGCAGCCTTATTCAAGCCCCGGGTGGCTTTCCCCCAAGCTGGACCACACGCAACAAACGGGCGCACTTTGCGCCCGGTTTCGCGTCTGCAACCGGCTGCGGGGCATCCAAGCCGGCGCGCGCTGCGGCTACTTGCTTGGCGATTCCCCGGTCGGTTTGTGGATTCATGTTAACAAATTTGGCCTCAGGCTGAAGGAGACGTTATGCGTATCGGTGTTCCTCGCGAGGTGAAACCGCTCGAGGGCCGCGTCGGATTGATCCCGGCGGCCGCGGCGGAGCTGGTGCGGCACGATCATGAGGTGTTCATCGAAAAAGATGCCGGCCTCAAGAGCGGTTACAGCGACGAGCAGTACCGCGCGGTGGGTGTCAAGATCCTGCCATCGGCCGCCGAGCTTTACGGCAAGGCGGAGATGATCGTCAAGGTCAAGGAACCGATCGAGCCCGATCTCAAACTGCTGCGCAAGGATCACCTGCTGTTCTGCTATCTGCACCTCGCCGCCGGCCCGAAACTTACCGAAGCGCTGAAGAAAATCGGCCTGACCGCGGTGGCGTTCGAGACCATCGAGGTCAACCATCACACGCCTTGCCTGGCGCCGATGAGCGACATCGCCGGACGTCTCGCGGTGCAGATCGGCACCACGCTGCTGCATCAGCCGAATGGCGGCAAGGGCATCCTGCTCGGCGGCGTGCCGGCGGCGAAGCGCGGCCATGTAGTGGTCGTGGGCGCCGGTGTGGCGGGTTCGGCGGCGGCTACGGCCGCGGCCGGCGTGGGTGCCGAGGTGACGGTGTTCGATATCGCCCGCGAGCGCATGGAGTTTGCGCGTTCGCTCGGGCCGAACGTGACCGGGCTGTACGCGCACAAGGCGGACATTGCCGAAGCCGTGAAGAACGCCGACATCGTGGTGGGCGCGGTGCTGGTGACCGGCGCCAAGGCGCCGCACGTGGTCTCGGCCGACATGGTGAAATCCATGCAGCCCGGCAGCGTGGTGGTGGACATCTCCGTCGATCAGGGCGGCTGCGTGGAAACCACCAAGCCGACGCTCTGGACCAACCCGACCTATGTGTGGGAAGGGGTCACGCATTTCACCGTCACCAACATGCCGGGTGCGGTGCCGCGCACCTCCTCGCAGGCGCTGTCGGCGGCCATCACGCCTTATGCGCTCAAGCTTGCGGGCGGGCACTGGCGCGACGACGAGCCGTTGCGCAAGGGCATCAACGTCGAGGGTGGCAAGGTCGTGCTTCCTGCTTTGCTAAAATAGAAGAAATGCATTAACGATGAGGTGCCATACCTCATCGACGCAAGGAACACATGGCGCAGGCGACCCGCAAGGCAGTAACTCGTTCGCCTCTCGCTATCCATCTGGCCCAGGGCCTCAAGGAGGGGGCCCTGTGGATTCTGCTTGCGGTCGCGATCCTGCTCTTCATCTGCTTGGTTACCTTCAGCCCAAACGATCCGAGCCCGTTCGTCAGCGCTGAGATCGGACGCATCCACAATGCCGTGGGCCCCGTGGGCGCCTGGATTTCCGCGCTCGCGTATTTCCTGCTCGGCTATCCCGTGTACCTTCTGCCGTTGCTGCTTGTCTGGGCGGGCTGGCTGGTGTTCCGTGCGCGCAAGTCCCCGCGGCCCGTCAACAGGTTGCAGCTTGGGCTGCGCATCGCGGGGCTCGTGATTGCGCTCCTCACCGCCGCAGGACTCGCCTCGCTCAACTGGCACATCCGGCCCGGCAGCCTGCCGGCGGATGCGGGCGGCGTGCTCGGCGATGCCGTCGGCAAGGGCCTGGCCGCCGGCCTGCGCGATCTCGGTGCGACGCTCTTGCTGCTCGCTCTGTTTCTCGGCGGCGTCACGGTGTTCAGCGGTCTGTCGTGGATCGCGCTCATGGATCGCATTGGACGCGTGTCGCTGCTCGCCGTGGAACGCGGACGCAATCGTTGGGGCTGGCTCCAGGAAGCCATCCGTGCACGCAAGACGCGCGAGCAGCAGATCGAGATCGTGCGCATCCAGCGTGCTGAAGTCGAACAACGGCCCAAGCCGCGCATCGAACCGGTAGTGAAGGCGGTGGAGCCAAGTCCACGCGTTGAACGCGAGCGCCAGGTGCCGCTGTTCGCGGCATCTTCGCGCGACGAGCTGCCGCCGCTGGCACTGCTCGACGACCCGCCGGCGCGCGTCGATGGCTATTCGGCGGCGGCGCTCGAAGCCATGTCGCGCACCGTCGAAGTGAAACTCAAGGATTTCGGCGTGGACGTGCAAGTGGTCGCCGTGCATCCCGGCCCGGTGGTCACGCGCTTCGAGCTGCAGCCGGCGCCGGGGGTCAAGGTCAGCCAGATCAGCAATCTTTCCAAGGACCTGGCACGCGGCCTGTCGGCGATCAGCGTGCGCGTGGTCGAGGTCATCCCCGGCAAAACGGTGGTGGGTCTCGAGATCCCGAATGAAACGCGCGAACTGGTGACGCTTGGCGAAATCCTGCGCTCGCGGGAGTACGACGCCTCGCGCTCAGCGCTCACGCTGGCGCTCGGCAAGGACATCGGCGGCAATCCGGTCGTGGCCGACCTCGAGCGCATGCCGCATCTGCTGATTGCCGGAACCACGGGCTCGGGCAAGTCCGTGGCCCTCAACGCCATGATTCTGAGCCTGTTGTACAAGGCTACGAGCCAGGAAACCCGCCTCATCATGGTGGATCCGAAAATGCTCGAGCTGTCGATGTACCAAGGCATTCCTCAGCTTCTCGCGCCCGTAGTCACCGACATGAAGGAAGCCGCGAATGCACTGCGCTGGTGCGTAGCCGAGATGGAACGGCGTTATCACCTGATGGCGGCGGTCGCAGTGCGCAACCTCGCGGGCTACAACCGCAAGGTGAAGGAGGCGCTCGACGCCGGCAAGCCGATTCCCGATCCGCTCGCGAAGCCCGAGCAAGTGGATGCGCTCAGCGACTCCGAGATCCCACATCTCGAGCCCTTGCCGAGCATCGTGGTGATCGTCGATGAGCTTGCCGACCTTATGATCGTGGTTGGCAAGAAGGTGGAGGAGCTGATCACACGGCTTGCACAAAAGGCGCGTGCTTCCGGCATCCATCTGGTACTCGCCACCCAGCGCCCCTCGGTGGACGTGATCACCGGCCTGATCAAAGCCAACATTCCCGCGCGTATCGCCTTTCAGGTATCGGCGCGCGTGGATTCACGCACCATCCTCGACCAGATGGGCGCCGAGTCGCTGCTCGGGCATGGCGATATGCTGTTTCTTCCACCCGGCACGCCAGTGCCGGCGCGCGTCCACGGAGCGTTTGTGAGCGACCAGGAAGTGCACCGCGTGGTCGAGCATCTGCGCAAGGGCCTGAACGGCCATCCGCCGGCGTACATGGAGGAGATTCTGCAGTCCCCCGCCGAGGGTCAAGCAGGGATTCCCGGACTGGTCGACGGCGGGGAGGGCGGCGACGCCGAGTCCGACGAGCTCTACGACCAGGCGGTGCGCATCGTTACCGAGACGCGGCGCGCTTCGATTTCGGGGGTACAGCGCCGGCTGCGCATCGGCTACAACCGCGCCGCGCGCATGATTGAGCAGATGGAAGCCGCGGGCATTGTCGGGCCGTTGCAGTCGAACGGCATGCGCGAGGTGCTGGCCGCCGCACCTCCCGGCGTGGAAACTGAAGAATGACCTGGAGCTGCTCCCAGAGTGATGAGGGACATCCCGGTGTTTATCCGGCGGCTAATGCGCGGTACTCGGTGCCGTGAACAGAATGGAGAATTGCATGCAAGTTTCCAAATGCTGGAGGCCCTTGTCGGGCATGGTTCTATTCGCATTGTTGGCGACGCCCTGTATAGCCGCGCCGCCGACCGGCGCCGTCGCGCGCATGCAGAATTTCCTGAGTCAAGTACACAGCCTCAAGGCGGATTTCACCCAGGTGGTGCTCGACGCCAACCTGAAGCAGATCAAACAATCGTCCGGCACGCTTGCCATCAAGCGCCCCGACCGCTTTCGCTGGGACTATGCCGCGCCCAATCCCGAGATCATCGATGCCGACGGCACACGCGTGTGGATGTACGACGTCGAGCTGCAGCAAGTCACGGTCAAGCCGCTCACCGGCACGCTTGCCGCGAGCCCGGCGGTGCTGCTCGCGGGTTCAAACGACGTGCAGAAGAATTTCACGGTGACCGACCTCGGGTCGGAAAACGGACTGGATTGGGTAGGCGTGACTCCCAAGATCAAGGACACCGATTTCGACAGCGTGCGGCTCGGGTTCCGCGGCAACATGATCGCGGTCATGGAATTGAAAGATGCGCTCGGCAATCTCACGCGCATCAGCTTCACGCACGTGCAGGTCAATCCAGCGCTCGCGGACAATCTGTTCAAGTTCACGCCGCCCAAGGGCGCGGACGTCATCGGCGATGTCGGCAAGTCCGGCGGCTAAATAGCCCGGCGGCATGCAGAAGACGCTGACACACCGCTTCTGGCTGGCCGTAGGCTGGTTGTTGGTGGCGTTTGTCATTTGGATCACACTCACGCCCAGCCCGCCATCTGAGCTGCAAACCATCCCGCATCTGGACAAGACCGGTCACTTTCTCGCGTACGTTGCTTTGACCGCGTGGTTTACCGCCGCGCTCCCGGGGCGCAAGTGGCTGACCGCGCTCACCGTCACGTTCATCATCATGGGAGGCGTTCTGGAAATCCTGCAGGGCTTCACCGGCCGCGACCCGAGCTGGTTTGATTGGTTGATTGACAGCGGTGGCGCGCTCCTCGGAGCGGGGCTGCCACGTATCTGGCTCACGCAGATCTATGCATGGCTCAAGGCACATGAGCAGCGACTCGCCAGCAAGTCAGCCGCTGGCTGATCGCATGCGGCCGCGCACCGCGGCGGAGTTTGTCGGTCAGGCGCATCTCCTTGGCCCCGGCAAGCCACTCACGCGTGCACTCGAGGGCGGCCATCTGCACTCGATGATTTTCTGGGGACCGCCCGGCACCGGCAAGACCACGCTTGCGCGCATGCTGGCGCAAACCAGCCACGCGGATTTCATCGCACTTTCGGCGGTCATGGCTGGCGTCAAGGACGTACGCGCCGCCGTAGAGCGCGCTCAGGCGCGCCGCCGCGAGGTGGGTGTCGCAACTGTGCTTTTTCTCGACGAAGTGCATCGCTTCAACAAAAACCAGCAGGATGCCTTTCTGCCGTTCGTGGAGGACGGCACGCTGACTTTCATTGGCGCTACCACCGAGAATCCTTCGTTCGAACTCAACAACGCGCTCTTGTCCCGGGCGCGGGTCTACATCGTGAAGCCGCTCGCCGCCAGCGAGATTCGCCAGATCATTGACCACGCACTCTGCGACCGGGAGCGCGGTCTGGGCGCCCGCTCGCTCGAGCTTGCGGAGCCCTTGCGCGACGAACTCGCGGCTGCCGCCGACGGCGATGCACGGCGTGCGCTCAACTTTCTCGAGTTGGCGGCCGACCTCGCCGAACCCGTGGACGGCCGCGAGACGATCGGTGCGCAGGCGGTGCACGAAGTGGTTTCGGGCGGTGTGCGGCGTTTCGACAAACACGGCGAGCTCTTTTACGACCAGATCTCCGCGCTGCACAAGTCGGTGCGTGGCTCCTCACCCGATGGCGCGCTCTACTGGTTCGCACGCATGCTGGACGGCGGTTGCGACCCTTTATATATAGCGCGGCGCGTCGTACGCATGGCTTCCGAAGACATCGGCAACGCTGACCCGCGCGCGCTTGCCCTGGCGCTTGATGCCTGGGATGTGCAGGAGCGCCTGGGTTCACCCGAAGGTGAGCTGGCGCTCGCCCAGGCCGTGGTCTACATGGCCTGCGCGCCCAAGAGCAACGCTGTGTATACGGCTTTTGGCGCGGCGCAGCAGGACGCGCGCGACTACGGCACGCTCGATGTGCCCCTGCCGCTGCGCAACGCACCCACGCGCTTGATGAAAGACGTGGGCTACGGGCGTGGTTACCGCTACGCCCACGACGAGCCGGAGGCCTATGCGGCGGGCGAAAAATATTTTCCGGAAGAAATGCCGGCCAGAACCTATTATCATCCCGTGCCGCGCGGGCTCGAGATCAGGATTGCCGAGAAGCTGGCGGAATTGCGCACACGTGACGCCGCCGCCAACAAGAACACTACCTCATCGAAGTAATCGTCATGCTCGATCCGAAACTCCTGAGAACCGACTCCGCTGCCGTGGCGCTCAATCTCAAGCGCCGCGGCTTTGTACTGGATACTGCGGCTTACGAAAGGCTGGAGACACGCCGCAAGGAACTGCAGCTCCGCATGGAGCAACTCCGCAACGAGCGCAATACGCGTTCCAAGGAAATCGGTAAGGCCAAAAGCCAGGGCGGAGACACCACACCGCTGCTCGCGAAGGTTGCGGATCTGGGTGACAAACTCAAGAAGGCCGAGCAGGAGTTCACGGCGCTTGAGGAAGAGCTGACAAAATTCCAGTTGGAGCTGCCGAACCTTCTGCACGAAAGCGTACCGGACGGACCGGACGAAACCGGGAACATTGAGGTGCACCGCTGGGGCGAGTCACGCCAATTCGCTTTCAAGCCCAGAGATCATGTGGACCTGGGCGCGGCCGGAGGGCGCATGGATTTCGAGAGCGCTGCGAAAATCTCCGGTGCACGTTTCGTGGTGCTGCGCGGCCAATTGGCGAGGCTGCACCGCGCACTCATCCAGTTCATGCTGGATCTGCATACTCGCGAGCACGGTTACGAAGAAACCTACGTGCCTTATCTCGTCAGCGCCGCAACGCTCACCGGTACGGGCCAGTTACCGAAATTCGCCGAGGATTTGTTCGCGCTACAAGGTGAACAGCGGTTTTTCCTAATCCCGACCGCCGAGGTGCCGGTGACGAATCTCGCGCGTGCGGAGATTCTGGATGCTGCCACTCTGCCGAGGCGCATGGTGGCACACACCCCCTGTTTCCGCGCCGAAGCGGGCGCCGCGGGCAAAGACACGCGCGGCATGATCCGCCAGCACCAGTTCGAGAAAGTCGAGCTTGTGCAACTGGTCAAGCCGCAGGATTCCTACCAGGCGCTCGAGGAGTTGACGGGCCACGCAGAGCAGGTATTGCAGAAGTTGGGCCTGCCGTATCGGGTCATGGCGCTCTGCGGTGGCGACATCGGATTCTCGGCGGCCAAGACTTACGATCTCGAAGTCTGGCTGCCGAGCCAGAACCGCTACCGGGAAATTTCTTCCTGCAGCAACTGCACCGACTTCCAGGCGCGGCGCATGCAGACACGCTGGCGCAATCCCGAGACCAACAAACCCGAGTTGCTGCACACGCTCAACGGATCCGGTGTGGCCGTGGGGCGCGCGCTGATCGCGGTGATGGAAAACTATCAGGATCGGGACGGCCGCATCCGTATCCCTGACGTGCTGCGGCCCTATATAGGCGGCGTCGAGACTATTTAGCCGCCGACTCCGGCTGATGTACCACTTGCAGTACTTTTAGGCGGATTTTCCGCCCGCCCGGCACCTGCCATTCGATGGATTGTCCCACCGAGAGGCCGATCAGGGCGCTGCCAACCGGTGCAGTAATTGAAACCTTGCTGCCCGAGCCGTCGGCGTCCTTCGGATAAACGAGCGTGAGCTGGTGTGCAGTGCCCGCGGATTCGTCCTCGAAACGCACCGTCGAGTTCATGG
>JBOIBB010000061.1:0-14288 GCA_050739335.1 Gammaproteobacteria bacterium | reverse complement strand
ATGTCCTGCCGCTCGGTCAGGTTCCCGTACCCGTCCCAGGTGTAGGCCAACTGCTGGATTGCCGTCGCCGAGGCGCTGGTGCCGGTCTCGATCCCGAGTGGCACGCTGGTTGCGGCATCGTAGGTGGTGGTCGTGCTTACGCCGTTGCCATCCGCCCAGCCGAGGAGCTGGCCGAAGGCATCGACCGCGCTGCTCCCCGCCTCCGCCTGCCAGTACACAAAGCCGGTTTGGGCGTTCTCGACCGAGGCAAGCGCGCCGCTCGCCGCATCGTAGTTGTATTGCACCTCGAAGCGGTAAGGCGAGCTCGCGGCCGGTTCTAGCTTCGCATTGGCGTAGGCAATGTACTCGGGCGGCGCAAAGTCCGGGGCCCCGGGATGGGCTGCTTTCCACTGGGTGTTCCACCGATTCCAGGCCGCCACATCCGCCTCGGGAGCCGATGGCAGGAGCGCAGGCCACTTGGCCCGCTCACGCGCATTGGCCTCGGCCTGCATCGCGGCTTCACTTGGCTCCAGAAGGACTTGGGCCGTGCCTGCCGGCGGTTCACCGGCGAGCCGCGTAGCCACACCGTTTGCCATCGCGCCCGCGAGCATCGCGCTCCCAGTCGGGGCTGCTGGCGTTCCAAGGTATCCATCTATCTGAACCTGCGCACTCGCCGCACCAGGATCGCTCGGGCCTATGCTCGTCACGGGCGGCGCCACCGCCAACCCCGAACTCCCCGCGGGCGGCTGCGCCCGTGTAACCGCGGGCGGTGCCTTGATCACTTGGGGCTGGCAGCTCGGGCACGGGTGGCGCCCGCCGCTCGTCTCGGTCACCTGCACCGCAGCGCTGTCGGCACTGCACCCCGCTGCATTGCAGGCCTGCAAAAAAATACTCCCTTCGACGCAGGCCTGCACAAGACTGAAGTCCCACATCGCGCAGCACGCTGGTTCCATGCACCGGGCCATTCGCGCTATCGGCTACAATTGCATCGCAGGAGCAAGCAATCCCTTGACTGACGTTGATTACCTCGGTGTTGAGACACCACTAGGTGCGTTCGTCGTAGCAGCGCGCAACGGTGCACTCAAAGGCGGCTGGTTCGAGGGGCAGAAGTACTTCCCGGAAATCAGCGCGCAACACGGCTGGCGTGCCGCCCGCACGCCGCTGCTCCGCGACGCCGAACAGCAACTGCAGGATTATTTCCGCGGCGCACTCACAGTTTTTGACTTGCCGCTCGCGCCGGAAGGCACCGCTTTTCAGCAGCAGGTGTGGACGGCGTTGCGCGCCGTGCCCTGCGGCGAGACCACGACCTATGCGGAGCTCGCACACGCACTCGGCAAACCCGGCGCCTTCCACCCCGTTGGCGCGGCGGTCGCGCGCAATCCCATTTCAGTCATCATTCCTTGCCACCGCGCCTTGGGCAGCGACGGCTCGCTCACCGGGTACGCCGGCGGCCTCGCGCGCAAACAGTGGCTGCTCGGCCATGAGCGCGGTGAGCGCGGCCTCTTCGACTGACTGAAAAAGCGGCCAGCACCCGTGCTTCCCGCTGGTCCCCGTATGCGCAGAGGAACGCGGTACTGACCTCTTTTCCCGGCGTCAGCCGCCCTGGGAATTGTCCGTGATGAATTTCGCGACCGTCGCGTGCATCTCTTGATGCACCTTGGGGTTCACGTAAATCATGTGCCCGGACGGATAGAAGTCGTAGCTGATATTACCGTCGAGCTTCTGTGGAATCGGCAGTTGGCGCATTTCATAGAGCGCACCGTAGAACGGCGTTGCCAGATCCATGTAGCCGTTGAGCAGCAACACCTTCAGGTCCGGATCACGCTTCATCGCCGCCGCGATGTCCGGCATGACGTTGAGGGTACCGGATTGTTCAAAGCCGCCACGCGACCCGGGCTGCCGGTGTTTCATGTCCCAGTGGAAATCCGGGTAATACGCGTACAGCGTCGGCCGGTAGGTCAGGTTGGCGCCAAAGTGCAGGGTGTCGCGCAGGTAGTTGTTCAGGAGTGATATGAGAGGCGTGTCGACCGAGGCATCGGTTGGGTCGTATTGCGTGCCCTGACCCATGGGGTTCATGGCCGGGCCGGTGAAACGCGTATCGTAGCGGCCGGTCACATCGCCCGCGCTGCTCAGCAGTTCGTGCGTGAACTCCGGGCCGGAAATGCGCAAGTCCGCGCGCACAATGTAATCCACGGGCAGCCCGGTGTAGTTATGTACCTGCTCGGCGATTTGTGCTTCGTCGGACGACGAAAGCTCGCTGCCTTCGTTGAGTGCCGCGAGATACGGTCCCATGGCGAAGGCCTCGACCTGCTTCAGGAACGGCTGCAACTCGGCCGGCGCGTTCGCGAGCTTGTGGTGATACCAGGCAGTCGCCGCATAGGTCGGCAGCGAGAGCGCGTAGGGGATATTGATACCGGGATCGCTTTGCGGTCCGTCGGCGCTAATGTTGAAATTCAGGATCGAGGATTGAAACACCACGCCGTTCAGGCCGACATCGGCTTGCTCGAGATCGTAGCTCAGCACCGCGTCGCGCGTGGTGCCGTAGCTCTCGCCGTAAAGGAAATGCGGTGAGTTCCAGCGGCTGTGTTCAGTCAGATACTGGGTAATAAAGCGCGTGAAAGTCAGCGCGTCCTGGTCCACGCCGAAGACCTCGGCGGGTGTGCCAACGCCGCCCTTGTCCTTGCCGAGCACGCGCCCGAAGCCCGTGCCGGGCATGTCGATGAACACCTCGTCGGTGGCATCCAGCAGGCTGTCGCCGTTGTTCTCGAGCTGGTAGGGCGGCGGCGGCGTGAGTGTGCCGTTGCCCACCACGGCAAGCTTCGGCCCCCAGGCGAGCATGTGCAGCCACGCGGTCGAATAGCCCGGACCGCCGTTGTAAAAGAACGTGAGCGGCCGTGTGGACTCGTCACGCACGCCCGACTTGAGGTACGCGAAATAGGACATGCTGGTGTAGGGCTTGCCCTTGGCATCCTTGACCACCATGATCCCCGCGATCGCCTTGTACGGAATGGTATGGCCGTCCACGGTCACCGAGCCCGTGGTCACGGATTGTTCGGACTTGGGTGCGGGTACCGGGGGCGTGGGTTGAGCTTCTGCGGCCTGGTTGTTGGTCGTGTCCGCGGCAAAGGCGGGCGCGGCGCAGAGCGCAAGCGCGAAAGACACAGCCACGACACTGGACAGCTTTGGCATGTCGGCTTCCTCCTCTACAGAGTGCGGATCGGGCGGGGATTGCCGGGGCGGTCCGCGGGTCAGACGGCCCAATCAAGGGCGTCCTGCCACGGAATTCGACGATTGGGATCGGCGGCAATACTAACAGATCGGCGGCCCGCGCTTCACGGGATTATGATGGCAGGCCTCACATCCCGAGGAGTCCAAACCATGGCTCGTTCAGTCGCTCAATCTCTGTTTCTGGTGGCCGGCGCACTGCTGCTGGTTCCCGCAGCTTTCGCCGGGCCGATTCCCGCAAGCGGCAGCACCGCCAGCCTTCTTCAAGATGCCGTCAACGGCGCGTGGCGCCCGGCGGCCGACAAGGCACGCGATCAGTACCGCCATCCGGCGGCAACCCTCGAGTTTTTCGGCATGCGTCCCGACATGACTGTCATAGAGCTCTCCGCGGGCGGTGGTTGGTATACAAGGATACTGGCGCCGTTTCTCTACGCGCACGGCCACCTGCTTGAGCCGATGTCGGAACACGATCAGCGGTTCGCGTCCCTGCTGGCGTCCGACCCGGCGGTGTTCGGCCATGTCGAGCGCGGCCCGTTGTTCGAACCGTTTACCAAAAACTCCCAGCACCTCTCGCTCGGGCCGAACGATTCCGCGGACATGGTGGTCACCTTCCGCAACATGCACGATTACCACGATGCCGGCAACATGGCCGGAGTCCTCCGGGCAGCGTACAACGTACTCAAGCCCGGGGGTGTGTTCGGCATGACCGACAACCGGGCGCTCCCGTACGCGGATGCGGCGGTCGTAGATCACACCCTGCACCGTAATGTCGAAAGCTACATGATCGAGGCAGGACTGAAGGCGGGCTTCCGTCTGGCCGGCGTGTCCCAGGTCAACGCCAACCCCAGGGATCCCCTGAACATACTCATTTTCAAGATGTCACCGATCTTGGCGCATGACACGCCCAGCGAGCGCGCCAAGATGGAAGCCATCGGTGAACCCGATGCGATGACGCTCAAGTTCGTCAAGCCCTGACAGCGGAAATGGGCGAAACTCTGTTTGCGCCGGACTACACACAGTCGGCGCAACCAGGGTACTGACGCCTTGTCAGGGAATGGCGCGCCGTGTCCAGCCTTGGGGTCCGTCAAGGATCTCGGCCGTCGGCCAGTAGCGCAGGTCCTGCCGCAGGGTGATTACGCCCGGCGCGCCATCCCAACTGCGCACGCCGACGCGCACCACCTGGTCGCTCTGGTGACTCTTGACGACGGCGATGAAGCTATCCACGTCGGGCGTCAACTCGCCGTCGACGGACACGATGCGCAGTCCCGGTGTCAGTCCGTAGCGTGCGGCCGGTGAACCGAAATTGAAGAAATTGACCAGCAGCCCTTCGGGCGGGATACCACGCTGCGCGGCCGCAGCGAGCTGCGGAGTCTGCAGCACTGCACCGGCCCACAGCAGGATGCTTCGCGTGCCCCGCCCGTTCAACGTCACCGTGGACACCCGCACGCTGATCACCTTTCCGTTGCGCAGCAGCGTCAGATCCACCGTCGGCCGCTGACTCGCCTGCGCCACCATGCGAAAGCCGGTCGCCGGTTTGCCGTTCACCGCGAGCAGGAGATCGCCGGATTGCAGGAGCTTAGCCGCCGGCGTGCCCGCCGTGAGGCGCACCACCGTGAGCGCTTCGCGCCGTGTGGGCGCCGCAGTGGCAAGCTTGGTGATCCAGCCATCCGACAAGCCGAGTTCGCGTGCGACCGCCAGCGATATCGGCAGCAGCTCGACTGCCAGGCTGCGCACGGCACCACCGGATTCCACTACGCGCAACATGTCCTCAAGATCGGCCGCCGGAACGCCGCGCTGCTCTTCGCTCACGCTGTTGCCCTGGTCGTAAGCGAAGCTCGCCCAGAGCGCACTCACCTGACCTTGGGTATCGGCGAGTACGCCGGTCAATCCCTCGGGCGCGCTCGCCACGTTCAACACGTTCAGGTTGGTATCGCGGAAACGGAAGGTGCGCGACAGCGGCAGCTCAATGGGGGTGCGGGATATGACGCGGGTTTCCTGATCGGTCAGCGTGCCGTCGGACTGAAAACCCACGAGCCAGGTGCGCGTCCCGGGCTCAAGGGCGCGTTTGGCAAATTGCACGCTCCTGACCGGGGTCGTGCCGATCAGCCGCGGGTCGTAATGAATCACCGCGAGGTTGTGCAGGGGATCGACATACGCGACCTTGGCCGGGATCTGCAGTGAGCCCGCGAAGGTGATACTTGCATCGCCCATGGCGACCGGCACCGTGTCACGATCCACGACCACGAGCCCGCGCTGCGCGTCGACTACGAGCCCGGCACCCACATAGTGCAACTCGCGCACGCCGTCCACAGGGAATGGCAGGTCGAAGTGCACCAACACCATGGAAGGTGCCAGGCGCTGCAGACGTGCGTCGGCGTAATGCGGAACGCTCACACTCGCGGGTTCGATCGGCAACGGCGGCGGGACGGGCGGCAATGCCACGCACGGCCACACGCCAAGCGCGTCGTCGCGCGTACAGCGCTCAGCGGGATACCAGCTTCGGTCGACAGTGATCAGCCCAAGCGTGCGGTTGGCGGGATCCGCAAGGCTGAAGTAACGCACCCGGGCGCGTGCATCTTGTGGCAAGCGCGCGAGCACGCGCTCGAAGGCATCAAGGTCAGGTGTGGCGGTGCCGTCAAGATCAGTGATGACGCTGCCGCGCGCAATGCCGGCGGTGCTGAACACGAAGCCCGGGTTGGCGACGTAGACACCACTGATCGGCACGTTGAAATTGTGTGCGAGTTGGTAGGACAGGTGATTCAGCACGGCTCCGCCGAATTCCAGGTACGACGCCGGGCTGATGCGGTCGAGGTTCGCGACCCGGATCTGCAGCGTGAGCGGCACGCCCCCGCGCAGTACCTCGACGGCGAGCGTCTGCCCAATGGCGGTATCGAGGCGCAGCTCGAGCGGCATAAACGTGGAGAGCGGCTGGCCGGCGACCGACCACAGGATGTCCCCTGGCTCGAGCTTGCCATCGGCCGGTCCGCCGGGCTGTACCTGGCTCACGACGAGGAGGCCGGTCCAATCAGGATGCGCGCGGCGCAGGTCCGCTTCGATGGCGCCCGGCAAACCGAGGCGCTCGAGTTCGTCGTAGTACTCATGCTGGAACACGGTCTCGATGCTGCCGCGAGTGACCGGCTGGCCGGCCTCGATGAGTTTCAGGGCGCGCGCCACGCTCGCGAGCGGCAGGAAATAGCTTGACGAGGCATCGGCGCGCGCGCCGGCGTTCAGCGCAATCACGTCGCCCGCGAGGTTGATGACCGGCGAGCCGGACGATCCGCCGCTCGTGCCCGACACCGCCTGGTAATAGAAGGTATTGAAGTCGTTGTAATTGCCCACGCCGTAGTTGGGCGCCTGGCGGTCGAGACGCGCGAGCGTTCCGGAGAGAATCGAAAGTTGCTCGCCGGCGTCGTTGCCGATAAGCCGGATCTCCTCGCCGACGTGCGCATCCTGGGGCGCGAGGGTGAGCGACTGCGGATGAATGTACTTGAGACGGCTCGGGTCATATTGATAAAAGCCGAAATCGTGCACCGGATCCCGGTAGATCGGCTTGAGCGGCAAGACTTCGTGATCCTGGAACACCGCTTCGGCCACCACCGGACCGGCGGTCACCACGTGGCGGTTGGTGAGAATGATGCCGCGCGCCGCATCCACCACGAAGCCCGTGGCCTGGCCCGTCATGTTCCATTCGGTATCGAAGGCGCGCACGGCGTCGACGCGAATTGACACCACGGACGGCGAGACGCGCGCGAGCGTGGCCGCCCACTGCTGCTCGCTGCCGGAGGTGGCAGCAAACACCGCACTGGCCGGCACGAGCAGCAGGCAAAGCAGGTACAAACGCCAGCGCGACATGCGAAACCCCTTGAAGGTGGAGATGGTCATTGGACCACGAAGCCCCCGGGAAGATTCGCGGGCGGCACGGCTTTTTTTACAGCGCGGTGCCGAAGGCGTGGGCGTAGCGTTCAGCGAACTCCGCTGGAGTGAAGCTGTGGTTCTGGGTGCCGCGCGAAGCGATCTTGATCGACCCCATGAGCGAGGCCATGTTGCCGGCCGCCGTCCAGCCCTTGTCGTGCATGAGGCCGTAGAGCAACCCGGCACGATAGGCATCGCCGCAACCGGTCGGGTCGAGCACGGTATCGGCCTTGACGGTCGGCACCTCGATACGGTGCTGCTTGCTGAAGATGGTGGAACCTTGGGCACCCGAGGTCACGATCAGGGCGGCGTTCTGCTCGGCAATCGCGGGAACGGTGAGCCCGGTTTTGTGCTCGAGCATCTGCGCTTCGTAATCGTTCACCGCCACCCAGGTGGCGATGCGGATGAACTCCTTGAGTTCCTCGCTGGAAAAAAGCGGCAGACCCTGGCCGGGGTCGAACAGGAACGGGATGCCGGCGTCGTAAAACTGACGCGCGTGCTGCAGCATACCTTCGCGTCCGTCCGGCGCCACGACGCCGAGCGTAATCCCGGCTTCGGCAGGCACCACCTGCTCATGCGCGTGGCTCATGGCGCCGGGGTGAAACGCTGTAATCTGGTTGTTGTCGATATCCGTGGTGATGAAGGCCTGCGCGGTGTAATTACCGGGAATCTCCTTCACATAGCGCCGGCTGATACCGTGCCGGTCGAGCCACGCGGCGTAGGGCGCGAAATCCGTACCCACGGTGGCCATCGGCAGGCAATCGGCGCCGAGCAGCTTGAGGTTGTAGGCAATATTCCCGGCCGTCCCGCCGAACTCGCGCCGCATCTCCGGCACTTCGAAACACACGTTCAACATGTGAATCTTGTCCGCCAGGATCTGGCTGCGAAACGGCTGCGGATAAGCCATGATCGTGTCATAGGCGAGCGAGCCGCAGATTAATACCGTCATGCTTAAACCTCAGTGCTGCGTACTGTGTGCCGCGTGCTGCGTAAAAAGTCTCGCGTAATTCCTTACGCAGTACTCAGCACGCAGCACGGGCTCTTTACCCCAAGGCCTTCAAGGCCTGGTCATAATCCGGCTCCTGGCCGATCTCGGGGACAAGCTGGGTGTACACCACCTTGTCGTGCGCATCGAGCACCACCACGGCGCGCGCGGTCACGCCGGCCAGCGGGCCGTCCTTGATCAGCACGCCGTAATCTTCCGCGAACTTCTTGCCGCGGATCAGCGAGAGCGGCACCACGTTGTCGAGATGTTCATTGCCGCAGAAGCGGCCCTGCGCGAACGGCAGGTCCGCGGACACCACCAGGATTACGCTATCCGGGTACTGCTTCGCGTGCTCGTTGAACTTTTTGGTGGATATCGCACACACCGGCGTGTCGAGGCTCGGCACAATGTTGAGCAGTTTCTTCTTGCCCTTGTAGTCGGCGAGCGACACGTCCTTCAGGTCCTTGTTGGTGAGCTTGAAGTCCGGTGCGTGGCTGCCGACCTTCGGCAGCTGGCCGCTCGTATGAATGGCATTGCCGTGCAAGGTGATCTTGGCCATGATTGAATCCTCCTCGAAATAACCCGGATCGCGATCCTGAGGACCGCTCCTACAAACCTATGAAACCACGGCCTGCGGGCCGTTCTTACGCATCAAGAAATCGCGGCCCCAAGGGCCGCTGCTACAAACTTCGCATTGCCGAACAGCGCAAACGCCGTCGCCGGGATGCCGCTCATTCGTACGCCGACATCGGCGGGCAGGAGCACACAAGGTTGCGGTCGCCGTAGACATTGTCCGCGCGGCCCACGGGCGGCCAGTACTTGTGCTCGCGCAAGGCCGGCAGTGGATAGGCCGCTTGTTCACGGCTGTACTTGTGCGCCCAGGCGTCGCTCGCCACCATCTCGGCGGTGTGCGGCGCGTTCTTAAGCGGGTTATCCTCGCGATCGAGCTTGCCGGTTTCGACCGCACGGATTTCCGCACGGATCGCGATCATCGCTTCGATGAAACGGTCGAGCTCGCGCTTCGACTCGGACTCGGTGGGCTCCACCTGCAGCGTGCCCGCGACCGGAAAACTCATGGTCGGCGCGTGGAAGCCATAATCGATGAGGCGCTTGGCGACATCGTCCACGCTGATGCCGCTGCGCTCCTTGATTTCGCGCAAGTCGAGAATGCACTCGTGGGCAATCAATCCGCCGGGACCGGTGTACAGCACCGGATAATGCGGCGCGAGCTTGTGGGCCACGTAATTGGCATTCAGGATCGCGGTTTCGGTGGCGGCCGTGAGCCCGGCCGCGCCCATCATGGCGATGTACATCCAGGAAATCGGCAGGATCGAAGCTGAACCCCAAGGCGCCGCGGCTACGCCGCCGATGCCTTCGGGGCCGCGCACGTAACCCAGGCTGCGCTGGTTCGGCAGGAACTTCGCGAGATGCGCGCCCACGGCGACCGGGCCCACGCCCGGCCCGCCCCCGCCGTGCGGAATGCAGAAAGTCTTGTGCAGATTGAGGTGCGAGACATCGCCGCCGAACTGGCCGGGAGCCGCGAGCCCCACCATGGCATTCAGGTTGGCGCCGTCCACATACACCTGCCCGCCATGGCGGTGCACGATGTCGCAGAGCTCACGCACGTTCTCCTCGAACACGCCGTGGGTCGAGGGATAGGTAATCATCATCGCGGCGAGATCGCGGTCGTGGGCCTTGGCCTTGCTGCGCAAATCGGCGAGATCCACGTTGCCGTGCGGGTCGCAGGCCACCACCACCACGTGCATGCCCGCCATGTGCGCCGAGGCCGGATTGGTGCCGTGCGCCGACGAGGGAATCAGCACCACGTTGCGCTGACCCTCGCCGCGCGACTCGTGATAGGCCTTGATGATCAGTAGCCCGGTGTATTCGCCTTGCGAGCCGGCATTCGGCTGCAGCGACACCGCGGCGTAGCCGGTGATTGCGACCAGCATCTGTTCGAGCCCGGCGATAATCTCGCGGTAACCCGCGGTCTGTGCGGCCGGTGCGAGTGGATGCATGTGGGCAATTTCGGGCCAGGACACCGGCAGCATCTCGCTCACCGCGTTCAACTTCATGGTGCAGCAACCGAGCGGAATCATGCTGCGGTCGAGCGCCAGGTCCTTGTCCGCCAGGCGGCGCAGGTAACGGAGCATTTCCGATTCAGAGTGGTAACGGTTGAACACCGGATGCGCGAGGTAGGCGCTGGTGCGCCGCAGAGCCGCCGGCACGCCGACCACTGCATGTTTTTCGAGCACCGCGACGTCAAGCGCCCGGCCCTTGTGACCTGCGGCTTCGGCAAACACCGCGAGGAGCTTGAGCACACCCTCGCGCGTGCTGGTCTCGTCGAGCGAGACGCCCACGTGCTCGCGATCGATGACGCGCAGATTGAGGCGCTGCGCATGCGCGGCGTCGTGCACCGCAGCGGTACGGTTGCCGGTCGCGATGCTCAAAGTGTCGAAGAAATGTGCGTTGACGGTCGAAAAGCCGAGTTCCTTCAAGCCGGCCGCGAACACGGCCGTGAGGCGCTGCACGCGTTCGGCGATGCGGCGCAAGCCCTGCGGTCCGTGATATACGGTATACATGCTCGCCATCACCGCGAGCAGCGCCTGCGCGGTGCAAATGTTGGAGGTCGCCTTCTCGCGGCGGAGGTGCTGCTCGCGTGTCTGCAGCGCCAGGCGATAGACAGGCTTGCCTTGGCTGTCGACACTCACGCCCACGAGCCGTCCGGGCATCTGGCGCTTGAAGGCATCTCGCGTTGCGAGATAGGCCGCATGCGGACCGCCAAAACCCATGGGTACGCCGAACCGCTGGCTGTTGCCGACGGCGACATCCGCGCCCCATTCGCCCGGCGGAGTAATCAGCGTGAGTGCCAAAAGATCCGCCGCGGCAATTACGCTTGCGCCTTGGGCGTGCAATTCCGCGCTGAGCGCACGATAGTCGCGCAGCTCGCCGTTCACGCCCGGATACTGCAAGAGCGCGCCAAAGCAAGCGCTCTCGGCCGCCTCCTCGGGCTTGCCGACTTTGACAGTGATGCCCAAGGGATGCGCGCGTGTCTGGACTACTTCCAGCGTCTGCGGCAAGACATCGTCGGCCACGAAAAAGACATTGGATGCCGAGTGGCCGGCGCGTTTCACGAGTGTCATCGCCTCGGCGGCGGCCGTGGCTTCGTCGAGGAGCGACGCATTGGCGATGTCGAGCGCGGTGAGGTCGGTGACCATCTGCTGGAAGTTGAGCAGCGCCTCGAGGCGGCCCTGGGAAATCTCCGGCTGGTAGGGCGTGTACGAGGTATACCAAGCCGGATTCTCGAACACGTTGCGCAGAATCACGCCCGGCGTATAGGTGCCGTAATAACCCTGGCCAATGTAGGACTTGAAGACCTGGTTCTGGGCCGCGAGCGCGTGCAAGGCGGCGAGCGCTTCCTGCTCGGACTTGGGTTCACTGAAGGCGCCGAGCGGCAGGCCGTCGTGCCGGCGGATATCGGTCGGCAAGGCAGCATCCATGAGCGCGGCACGTGTGGCGTAACCGAGTTCCTTGAGCATGGCCTGTTGCTCGGCCGAATCCGGACCGATGTGACGCGCGGCAAAAGCGCCTTGGCCTTCGAGGTCGGCAAGCGTGGCAGCAGGCTGAGTGGACAATCCGGTAACAGCGTTCATGGCAATGTGAATCTCTCGATCATTCAGTCGTGGTCCCCTCCGCCTGTCGGAAACAGGCCGGGGACGAAGGCTCGTCAGTCACCCGCCTCTCTACACGAGAGAGGAATTTCGCATTATTAACCCGCCTCTTCGGCGAGAAACTTTTCGTAGGCCTTGGCATCCAGCAGCTTGCCGAGGTCGGAGGCTTTGGCCGGTTTGAGCCGCAGAATCCAGTTGGCGTAGGCATCCTGATTGATGGACTCGGGTTTGTCGGCCAGCACCGGATTGCCCTCCAGCACCTCGCCCGCGAGCGGCGCGTAAATGTCGGACGCGGCTTTCACCGACTCCACGACTGCACAGGCCTCGCCCGCCGCGAGCTTGCGACCCTTTTTCGGCACCTCGACGAACACGATGTCGCCCAGGGTTTCCTGGGCATGATCGGTGATGCCGATAGTCAGGCTCCCGTCGCTGCCGGTCTTCACCCACTCGTGGCTCTTGGTGTACTTGAGATCGGCCGGAACTTTGCTCATGTCATTCTCCCAATGGATTCTGCACGTAGGAACGGTCGTCTCGACCGCGATTTCTACGCTATCGCGATCCAGACTACCGGTCCTACAAAGCCACCAGAATCTTTCCGTTGCGCACGAACGGCGGCTTGACGACGTGTGCCGCGCACATTTTACCGCGGATATCCACCTCGACGTGGTCGGCCGCGGCGACCGGCACACGCGCGAGCGCGATAGAGCGCTCGAGCGTCGGTGAAAACGAGCCGCTGGTGATCAAGCCCTCGCCGGCCGCACCACAGGCGACCTTCTGATGGGCACGCAAAATGCCCTTGCCGTCCAGCACCAGGCCCACGAGCTTGCGCCGCGAACCGGCGCGGCGTGCGGCGTCGAGCGCCGCCCGCCCGATGAAATCGCGGCTGGCCGGCTCGAAAGCCACGGTCCAGGCGAGACCGGACTCGAGCGGCGACACGGTTTCGTCCATGTCGTTGCCGTACAGATTCATGGCCGCTTCCAGCCTGAGCGTGTCACGCGCGCCGAGGCCGCAGGGCTTTACTCCGGCCGCAACCAGACCATGCCAGATCTCCCGGGCTTTGGCGGGCGGCACCATGATCTCGAAACCATCTTCGCCGGTGTAGCCGGTGCGCGCCACAAACACGCCTTCCGCATGCACCGCCGTGAACGGCTTGAGCGCGAGCGCCGGCGCGCGCACGGCCGCCGGCAGGCGCGGCGCGGTCTTGGCACGCGCATTCGGACCCTGAATGGCGAGCATCACCAAATCCCGCTCGGCAAGTTTCACCCCAAAGGGCGCGGCTTGCCGCGTGATCCACGCCAGATCCTTGTCGTGGGTAGCGGCGTTCACCACCATGCGAAACCAATCGTCGCGCAGAAAATAAGTGATCAGGTCATCGATCACAAAGCCGCGCTCGTTCAGCATGCAGCTATAGAGCGCCTTGCCGGGGGTCTTGAGCTTGTCGATGTCGTTGGCGAGAAGCTTGCGCAGAAACTCACGCGTGCGTGCGCCTTCGAGGTCGAGCACCGTCATGTGCGACACATCGAACACGCCCGCGTCGCGGCGCACCGCGTGGTGCTCGTCGATCTGCGAGCCGTAGCTGACCGGCATGTCCCAGCCGCCGAAATCGACGAGGCGCGCGCCCGCGGCTACGTGCACGTCATACAAAGGAGTGTGCTTGCCCAAGTGTGAACCTTCGGAATGAGCGGCAAATCACCGGAAGCACCGCAATTTCAGTGCTCCCGGGTCTGCGGGGCGCCAAATGATACCGGAAAGCGCAAGCGTGCACCAAGCGCAGCGCGTTGGGTGGTCGGGAGCCTCGCTCCGCGAAAGCGCTTGGCCCCACGCAAAATATGCTCAGCAATCGGCGCGCGCAGTATGCGCGACCGCTCGATACTCGCGCGATGCCATACGGTTACACCACGGCCCGACGAGTAAAAAGAGACTTCCTGCTTCCTACGACCTCGAGGGCCATGATGGTATTTGTGTACAACCGTCAACAGAAGAGGAAGTCTCCATGAACACTATAACGATCGGTGTGGACTTGGCAAAGAGTGCGTTTTCGGTGTGTGAGATGGACGCGGCAGGGCACGTGCGCGGCCGGCGGGATTTTGGGCGTGAGGCGTTTGCGCTGTGGCTGGCGCGGGTGCCAGGCGGCACGGTGGTAGCGATGGAGGCCTGCAGTGGTGCCCACCACTGGGCAAGACGCTGTGTGGAATATGGCCTGCAACCGCGGCTGATGGCGGCGCAATTCGTGCGGGCCTTTCGCAAGAACCTCACGGCCAAGAACGACCGCAGCGATGCCGAGGCGATTGCCACGGCGGCCCGGCAGGGCAACATGCGCTTCGTGCCGGTGAAGAGCGTCGAGCAGCAAGCACGGCTGTCGTGGCATCGCGTACGCGAGGGTTACAAGGTGGAGAGCCTCGCGATCGCCAATCGCCTGCGCGGCCTGCTGGCCGAATTCGGCATCGTGGTGGCCAATCGCGACGGTGCCCTGCGAATCGTGCTCGCCAATCTCAATACGTATGATCTGCCCGGTG
>JBOIBB010000060.1:0-2975 GCA_050739335.1 Gammaproteobacteria bacterium | reverse complement strand
ATCCTGAGCAGGCGGCGATTGACCATGGTCGCCAGCGCATCCGGCGTGGCGCCGGCCGCGATGAGTGCTTTCCGTACGCGTTCCTCGGCGAGGCTTTCGCGAAAGCCCGACTCGGTCAGGAGTTCGTCTTCAACCACGCGGCGCACGCCCGCGGGCTGGTCGGCCAGTGCGCGTTCGTAGAACTCGGACAGGATGGTGTCGCGCGAGCCGGCGAGCAGGTCGGTGGACATCTCCTTGCGCTTTTGGGTCTGGCGAATGGTGTTCAGTTCGCGACACACGAGGCTCAGCAGCGAGGGTTCGATCTCGGCGTTCTTGAGTTCCGAGCCGCCGGCCACGAAGCGCACGATGGCTTCGGCCACCTCCGGCGTGACCAGCTTGCCGCCGGGTTTCACGACCGCACTCAGCGCCTGCGCGCCCGTCATGCGCGCGAGGCGCATGCGGTTCTGGGTAATCGAGGGCATGCTGTCCTTGATACCTTCGAGATGCGCAAGGTAATCCTCGCGCAGGGTGATCAGCACACGGTAATCGGCGCGGGCGAAATCGAAGTCTTCGGCGGCGTTGTCATCCTGCTCCATGCGTGCTTCGAGTGCCGCGGGCGCGCGGTTCTCGACGAGGTCGGCGAGGTCCTCGAGGAATTGATGCGCGCGTTGCTTGCCGGTGTCGTCCGCCTGGCCGAGCGTGAAGATTTCCTCGAACTGGTCGAAGATCAGGAGCGGCGTCAGCGGGTGGCCGCCCGCGTCGCGCAGCAGATCCTCGCGGTGGTGCAGGAACTCCCACAGCGATTCGCCCTCGATCGCGGCGCCGGGCCGGGTCCAGTGCCCGGCCGCGAGCGTTGACTGGAACACCGCGCGCTTGATCTGCTCGGCGGGCGAGGGCGAGCCGGCGGCGTAGTCAATGCGCACGTATACCGGGCAATAACCTTCGTTCCGCAGCCGCGGCACCAGCCCGGCGCGCAGCAGCGAAGTCTTGCCGAGGCCCGACTGGCCAAACAGTACCGTGAGGATTTTGTGCTGGACGCGACGCGCGAGCTCCGCGGTTTCCTCTTCGCGGCCATGGAAATACTCGCGGGTCTCCTCGGTGTACGAGTCGAGGCCGAGCCAGGGGTTTTCCGGATCGAGCGTGACCGCACGATCGCTCGCCGCCGGACGCGCGGCGCTCAAGTGCTCCTCCCGCTGAGCAACTCCTTCATTCGGCGCACAAATTCCGGTGTCGGTGTGCCTGCGGCGAGGTGCAGCATGTGTACGGCCTTGAACTGATCCGGGACCAGCGCCGTCGCTTCGGCGGTGTCGTCAATGCACACCGGCAGGATGAACACCGCGCCGCCGGCCATGCCGCGCAAGCGGTCCACGGCGTAGCTCCACTCGCGGCGGAAGTAGGCTTCATGGCGGCGCTCGGTCGCTGCGGAAATGATCGGCACGAAGTAGCTGCAGCGCGCGATGTTGGCGCGGATCTTGCGGTCGTAGTCGTCGCCGCTTTCCAGCCGGTCGAGGTCGAACCAGGTCGTGAGGCCAGCGACGTCCAAGCCAGCCTTGAGGCGCTGTACCGCGGGCAAATCTTCGCGCGCATAACTGATGAACACCGCGTTTTCCGGCATCTCGAGCGCGGGCGGCAGGAAACGCTGCGGCACAAGGCCGTTGGAAGCGGGCGCGGGTTGCTGACGCGCGCTCCAGCGTTTGTGCAGCTCGCCGACGAACGACGCGGCGCCACCGTACACGCGCGTGCGTACGCTGACCTGCTGCAGGAAGGCCACCAGCCGTGCGTCTTTCGCCGTGTGGTCGTCGGCGAACACTTCGGTGAAGTCGCGCGGATCGGAGAGGCGCTTGCGCTTGGCCATGCGGAGGAACAGCCGCGCCATCCAGTTGGAGAAATCGCTGCCGATCAGCAGCAGGTGGTTGTGTTCGAGTTCGAAAAAGAGCTTTTCTGGAGTGAGATGCTCGGACTGCAGCGCGCACACGAACTCCAGCATATCCTCGTCGGAGATCACGTAGGTAGGCGAGGCCGAGAGCCGGCCGAGCAGGTGATAAACCACGGTGCGCTTCAGGTCCGCAAGTTCCGACGGCAGGTCGGCCACGCGGTTCGGTGCGTAGGCGATCACTTCGGCGCCGGGTTGGCCGCCGTAGCGTTCGGCGTTGATGGCGTTTTCCAGCAAGGGATCGAAGGTGGTGGTGACGTACAGGTTGAAGTCACTGATCTGTGCGAGTTGCGTGAGCGCCGGCGGCGGATCAAGCTGGACCTCACGCATGATCGAGCGCAGCCGCGTGTAGGCTTCCTCGCGCCGCCCGCGCTGAGCGAGATAGCGGCATACGACATCGTTAAGGGTCAGGGGTTGCGGCAGTTCACTCGTCTCCACCGAGAGGCGCGCGGCGAGTTTTTCCGCGAGCCACGAGTACAGCGGTTGCAGACCGCGTTCGGTCTGCACGCGCAAGAGTTCCGGCCCGATGATCGGGATGACGCGGTGCTCTTCGATATAGTTGAGTAGATCGTCCCAGGCGTCTTCGTCGAACATCTGTCTGGGCTCGGTGGCGGCGGGTAACGTTGTCATGGCGAACAGCACCTTCGAGGGTGGGCGGAGTTTACTCCTGCGCTGGTGGCGGACGCATTGCACCGGGGCTACTTTGTTGTGCGCCGGGCGTGCGTACCGGCGCGCCTCGCTGCTTGACTCAACGGCTCGGGGCTTGGGCGCTCCAGGAGCTTGCGGTCAGGAGTCCGGCGGCTGTCTCAGGCACTTATGGCCGGGAACGAACCGGTTGGCTGTGGCGGGCGCTTGCGCCGTGCCGGTCTGGAAACCATGGCACGGCTCCTATCCGGTTTGCTATTGTGTACCGCCTTCGATTCAGCAAGGTACGGGGCACATAGATGCGGGATCAATCAGTCGACTCGGGAGCCGCCAGAGCGCCGTACGGCATTCCAGTGCCACCGCGTCGCTTCGGCGATGGAAGTTCTGATCAACTCCGTTGCCGTCATTCTCGCGCAAG
>JBOIBB010000059.1:0-12355 GCA_050739335.1 Gammaproteobacteria bacterium | reverse complement strand
GCCTGAGCGCGGCGCCATGATGCTCTGCCACGGCTTTCACCAGCGATAGACCCAGGCTGTTGCCAAGCGTGCTGCGGCTGGCATCAAGACGCACAAAACGTTTTACAGCTTTTTCACGCAGCGATTCAGGAATGCCAGCGCCGCTGTCGGCCACAGTAATGACGGCCTGTGATTCGTCACCAGAGAGGCCGAGGAACTCGCGGCCACCGATGGGAGTGTACTGGATGGCATTGCCGAGCAGATTGCCGATCGCTTGGGCGATCCACTGACGATTACCCATGATGGGCGGCGTGTCGCCGATACATGTGACCGTACCGATAAGGTGGTCCTTATATTCCGCTTAGCTCCGCCTTGCAGCTCGTCAGCAAATCAATCCGCAACCACGATCCAGACTCGGCGCGCGTGATTGGTCTGCACTTGCACGCCAATCATTGATCACGGGCTAAGCTTATCGTGACTGTCCGTTGGATTGTCGGTGACACTCGATAATGCGAGATGGTCAGCCAATCTAAGAGCCGCGACCCGTAGTTCCGGGACCGCGGTGCATTCCCAGTCGCGGGCCCGCAGCAGCGGGCCGGTGTAATAGATGACGTGCGAGGCTTGGCTGGTGCCATCAAACGCAGCGCCCTCGCTATTTATTGCAACACCCAGTCCCAGTCGGTCTGGAGTCAATAACTTTTGCGCCAGCAGATTGCAGATCAATGGATCGCTCAGGCGGTTGAGACGGGTCTCGGGCCCGGTGCAGTTGATTACGCAAGCTACATGGAATTGCTCACTAAGAGTATGGCCACGCGGCTGCCAGCGGACATCGATGTCGTTACCGCCAGGCCGCAGTTCCAGCAGCCGGCCCGCGCGGATTTGCAGGTGGCCACTAGCCCGCAGCGCATGCAAGCGGGTCGCGGTGGCCGGTGCGGTGCGATGGCGGTGTGTGTCCCAATAGGGCTGCAGATGACGCAGGAACCGGCGGCGTTCGGCGTCAGGCAGCGCTTGCCACAGCGCCTGAGTGACTGGCCGGAGTGCAGCAACGACGTCACGCCAATCGTGGTCATGTTGTGTGCCCTTTTTCACTGCAGCGTGTACGCTTCGCAGATAATGATGAATGCTCGCCGGTCCTGCAAACAGTTCAGCCGGTGGCGGCAGTTGCGTTCTCGCCGGCTGGTCGCGGTGCGGCTGCGGCAGGAGGCCGCGGCGCGAGAGTGCCATCAGGCTCGCGCGAAAACCGCGCCGGTCCAGTTCCAGCGCCATGTCCACCATGGTGTGACCAGTGCCGATCAGCAGTACCGGCCGGTCCATCGGAATATCATCCAGTGCGCCCGGCGACCAAGGATCGCGCACGTAGCGGCCGCTCGCGATCACGCCGTGATCCGGCACCGGCGGATTGGAAGGTGGATAATTACCGACCGCCAGCACCACGCGATCCGCTTGGAGTTGTCTCCTGTCAGCAAAGTCCAGCACCGCGTAGTGGTGCTCCAAGTTCAGGGCGGTGACTTCCCCGGTCATGATGGTGAGGCGCATTTTGGGTGCTTGTGCCGCGGCTGCATCGAGTCGCGCGTGCAGGTATTCGCCGTACAGGCTGCGGGGCACGAAACTCGCTGCTGTGACCGCGTTGTCTCTGCGATACGCGAATTCAAGAAAATCATTCTCCCGGTCGGGAAACAGACTCATGCGGCCCGCCGGCACGTTGAGCAGATGGGAGGGTGAGTGAGTGCCGTAGGCTACCCCGCGCCCCAAGGACGCATGGCGGTTGATGAGCGCAATTGTCAATGGGAGCTCGCCGTGGCGCGCAAGCAGATGGACAGCGGTAGCTGTGCCGCTGAATCCGGCGCCTATGATGGCAATACTGCGGTGCATGCGCGCCGTATTGTAACGGCTGACCTGCACGCGTGGGCACCGGCGCAGGGTCACCTGGAATCAACTTCAAGTTGATGCCTCGCGCTCTGCACGGCACAATAACGTTATCGCATTCGTTTTTACTACAATTGTTGTCCTCGATGTACGACAAGCCGCTGTTTAAAAAGCTCGCACTACCGTTGATACTCGCGGTCGTAGCCTGTAGCTGGTCGCCCGCGCACGCGAAAAGCGCGGGCGCGTTCAGTTTCAACGACGTGGTGCAGACAGCGCGCGCGCAGGCGGCGCGCCCGTTCGTGCCGCCCAAGGCGATACCCGCCTCGCTCGCCAAGCTGTCCTACAACGAGTATCAGCAAATCCGCTTCAAGCCGGAAGACAGTCTTTGGTACGGCACACAGCGGCGTTTCCATGTGATGCCGGTTCCGGCCGGACTCTATTACACCCATTGCGTAGACCTGAATGTGATCGGCGAGCACGGCGTCAAGGCCCTGCAATTCTCCAAGAAAGATTTCAACCTGCCCTCGGGATCGTTTGCGGGCAAGTTGCCGTCACAGCTTTGCGCGGCCGGATTCAAGCTCACCTATCCTTTGGACGGGTCGGGTGTTCAGAATCAGTTTCTGGTATTCGCGGGTGCGAGCTATTTCCGTGCCGTCGGTCGGCCAAACAACTTCGGACTGTCGGCGCGCGGCATCGCCATCAATACGGCGTTCCCGCCTCACGAAGAGTTTCCGGCGTTCCGCGAGTTCTGGCTGGAGGAGCCCAAGCCGAACGCCACGCACTTTACTTTGTACGCCCTGCTATCGGGCGCGAGCGTAACGGGTGCGTATCAATTCGAGGTAACGCCGGGAGACGTCACTGTGCTCGCTGTAAAGGCGGTATTGTTTTTCCGGCAGGTGCCGCGCGTCATCGGTGTCGCGCCGCTCACCAGCATGTTCCTGTATGGCGCAAACACGCCGCGTCCCCTCGGCGAGTGGCGCCCGGCGGTGCACGATTCCGGCGGTCTGCAGATCGAGAACGGCGACCGCGAGTGGCTGTGGCGGCCGCTTATCAATCCACAGAAATTCCTGGTGTCGAGCTTTACGCTGGACAACCCACGCGGCTTCGGGTTGATGCAACGCGACGCGGACTTCAACGACTACGAGGATCTCGGCGCGCGCTATGATTTGCGGCCAAGCGCCTGGGTTGCGCCCGCGGGTAACTGGGGCAAGGGCCAGGTGCAGTTGGTAGAGATTCCATCACCGTCCGAAACCGAGGACAACATCGTCGCCTACTGGGTGCCGCAGGCGCCCAAGCTCCGGCAGGCCTACAGCTACCGATACAAGATCCTGTTTGGCAAGGCTGAAGAGGTTCTGCCTCCGGCGGGGTATGCTGTCCACACCTTCGTAGGGTCGGGGCGCAATCCGGGCATGCCGTGCTCAGCCGAGCAAAACAGCCTGCGTTTCATTGTGGATTTCGCCGGGCACATTCCGCCGGGCAGCGGCGAGATCAAGGGCGTGGTGAGCGCAGGCGGTTCCGCTCTTGTGGACGACGTGGTGGTCGAGCGCAATAAGATGGTGCTCGGATACCGGCTTTCATTCCGGGCCAGGCCGGAGGCGAACCATCCGCTGGAATTGCGTGCGTTCTTGCAGCGCGGTCAATCCGCATTGACCGAAACTTGGACCTATCTGCTGCCCTGGGCCGATGCTCGTACCTTAATGGCCACGCCGGTGTGTCCGGCGGACGCACAAGGCTAGCCTCCCCAGTTCCAGTCCTCCGTCAATATGCGGCCGTGATAGCCTAGGTGCGCGTCGATGCGTCCACTGGGCGCACCTTTTATGGTGAACCGCAGCCGCCAGCGGTTGCTGTCCGGGAGCTTGACCAGGGTCACGTCCGATACCTTGTGGTCCGTGCCGGCATCGATCTCCGGCTGCAAGGCTACCCACGGCGGCAACGTACCAAGCTCTGCGCCGGTGAAATACACGCTGAAGATGCGCGTATCACGTGCCGGATAGGCCACACGTGATTCGACCGTCCAGCCGAGCGGCGGGAGTGTCGGCTGTGTAGCCTGCCAGGCGATGGTGTAACGCAGGTTCAGTGCCTGCCCGGGAGCCGGAGGAGTCTGCGGTTCCCAGAACGTCACGATGTTGTCGTCGTCGGCGCTGTGGCTCGGGATCTCGATTAGATCCAGAGTGCCCGGGCCCCAGTTGCCCTCGAAGCTCACCCAGGCGCTCGGCCGGTCTTGGTAATGCCGGCCCACATACTGGTATTCGCTGAAGCTGCGCTCGCGCTGCATCAAACCGTAACCCACGGGCTGGACGAGCGCAAAATGGATCAGGCTCAGACGTTCTGGGTTCTGTAACGGATGCCAGAGCCAATGGCCGTCACCGCTATCGATCTGCAGCCCATCGGAATCATGGATCGCCGGATGCAGCAGATCGAATTTCTTGGTGCTCGATGGCCCCTGCAGGAACATACTGGTCAGGGGCGCGAGCCCCAGGCGCTTCACGGCGTGACGCAGAAACAACGTGGCACGTACCGCGATCGTGGTGCTGACGCCCGGCGTGATGAGAAAACGGTAGGCGCCGGTGACGCTCGGCCCATCGAGCTCCGCAAGTACGGTGAGGGTGGTGCTGTGCGGAGGCGGAACCACAATCCAGAAGGCCCGAAAGGCTGGAAAGCCTTCGGCGGTGTCGGGAACGGCGGTGTCGACTGCGAGCCCGCGGGCTGAGAGCCCCCACCATTGGCCCTGACCGAGTGCGCGGAAGTAGCTCGCTCCCAGAAACGAAAGGAATTGGCTGGCCGAGGTGCTGTCGCCGAAGCGGTAGAAAAGGTTTACGCCGGCGATGGGCAGCGAGTGCGGCAGCTTGCCGCCGAGGTCCGCGGGCAGCGTGAATTCGTCGGGCGAAAATTGCATGGCTTCGGCGCGCGTGCCTTCGACGAGATGCACGCTCACGCCCTGCTTGTAGATGTAGCCCGCGGGCTGAAACGCGAGTGCAAAACGCGAGTCGTCGGGCCACGCGGGCACCTGGCCATGCCAGCGGATTGCGCTGTAGGTCGAGGAGTTGAGCGTCGCGAGCGGTGCCGGTGCCGTCTGTACGGGTGGCGTGTAGGCGCGCGCAGCGGCGGCGCGTGCGCTGGCCACGAGTTGCTGAA
Source organism: Gammaproteobacteria bacterium (assembly GCA_050739335.1). Taxonomy (GTDB): domain Bacteria; phylum Pseudomonadota; class Gammaproteobacteria; order Natronospirales; family REEB76; genus REEB76. The sequence goes on along the minus strand of JBOIBB010000059.1, from coordinate 7,375 downwards.
ACACGTGGTCGGCCTCCACTTCGGGGTTGCGGGTCACCGGCGCGGGTACGCGTCCTGCAATCGCCAGGTTGAGCGCCTGCTGGGTGCGGCCGATTTGCGCAAGCGCGGTTCGGGCGTTCGATTGCGCGCTCGCCGCACTGGTCTGCACGCGCGCGAGGGCCGCGGAATTATTTGCGGAGCGGGCGTTTACCGCCGCGAGCTCCGTGTCTGTGTGCTCGTGCAAGGCGCGCAACCGGGTTTCCAACGCAAGGATGCGGCTGTCGTCACGGTCGGCGCGCTGGTTGGCGGTGTCGGCGGCCTGCTGGGCCTTGCGTACCGAGACAATCGAGGCGCAACCCGCCAGTGTCAGCACGGCCGCGACGGTCAGAACTCTGGTGAGGTGCATAGTTCTTGCCATGATGACGTGATTTTCAGGGCGCGGCAAACTCCCGTGTGAACCAGTGAGACGCGGAGCGCTTATCGAGCGCCCAGACTTGGGTGTGCAAGTCCTGCATGAGTGCCCGGTCACGCAATACGGCGAGCTGCTCGTACCGGTCGAGTGCAGCCGAGCCGTGCGCCAGCAATTTGGCGCGCTGCAATTCGCGGCTGAGACGTACTTCCTCGCTGTAGCGGCGTACCGACGGTGACAGCCGGGCGATCACCACGGCGTTCACGTAGGGATCGACTATCGCGGCACGAAAGCCGGCGGAGGCGCGTGCGGCTGCCTGCCGGCTGGCGCCGAGCGCGCGTTCGAATGCCACGAGTTCCTCCGGAGGCGCGAGCTCTTCGGGAGTGATGAACAGCCCGTAGTGGCGCGCGTGCACACCACCGCGCGTCCGGCTCGTGTATACCGCGAGCGGGATGGTGAAGATGAGTGCGCCGAGGACCGGGATCAGCCAGCCCAAAAAAGTGCGGTTGAGGCTGTAGGCCAGGGCGCCCCAGACAATGGCGATGAGCGTGCCCGGCAGGTGAAAGCGCAGTGCTGCGTGCCAGCTCGTGCTGTGCGCGGTGCGACTCTGCAGGCCCCAGCGCACGCCGCCGCCGGAGAGCGACACCAGAACGAAACGGCTGTGGAACAACATGCGCACCGGCGCGAGCAGCGAGGCGTGCAGGAGTTCGAGCAGTGTGCTGGCCAAGAGCCGCAGCCCGCCGCCGAAGCTACGCACTCGGCGCTGCAGTATCACCAGCAACACCGCGAGGAATTTGGGTAGAAACAGGATCAGCAGGGTAAGCGCCAGCAGGGTGATGGCAAGCCCGCGGTGCCAGACCGGCCAAACCGGGAACAGCCCGTGACCGGCAGGGAAATAGTCTGGTGGTACGAGCGCCTGCCAGGCAATCACCGCGGTGCCGAGCAGCAGATAGATGAACCACAGCACCGAGGTGAGGTAGGACATGGCACCATTGATGAACATGAGGCGGTGCGTGGCGAGCAAACCTTTGGCCATGACCAGGCGCAGGTGTTGCAGGTTGCCGTGGCACCAGCGCCGATCGCGTTTGAGTTCATCGAGCAGGGTGGGTGGAGTTTCTTCCCAGCTACCCCCTAGGTTGCTCACCAGCCAGGTGGACCAGCCGGCACGCCTGAGGAGTGCAGCTTCCACGAAGTCGTGACTGAGGATGTCGCCCGAGAGCGGTGCGTGTCCGCGCAACCGCGGCAGGTTGCAGTACTGCATGAATGGCGCCACGCGGATGATGGCGTTATGGCCCCAGTAATAACTGTCGCCAAGCTGCCAGAATGCCAGCCCGGCGGCGAACATCGGTCCGTAAAGCCGGTTGGCGAACTGCTGGATGCGCCCGAAGAGCGTGGTCTGCCGAATCACTCCGGGTACGGTTTGGATGATGCCCGCGCGGGGGTTGGCCTGCATGAGTGCCACGAGGTGCAGCAGCGTGTCGGCAGAGAGCAGGCTGTCAGCGTCCAGCACGACCATGAACTCGTGGCGCTGGCCCCAACGACGCAGAAAGTCGGCAATGTTGCCGGTCTTGCGCTTGGTGTTGACGCGTCGGCGGCGGTAGTGAATGCGCGCGAAGCCGCCGACTCGCCGGCACAATTCGGCCCAAGCCCACTGCTCGCGCACGCAGGCATCGGCGTCGTCACTGTCAGAGAGCACGTAGAATTCGAAGCGTTCAAGTGCGCCGCGTGCGTCGATCCCACGGTACATCGCTTCGATGACGGCGGCGACATATTCCGGTGATTCCTTGTACACCGGCACGATCACCGCGGTGGGCGTGGCGGGCGGCGCGCCCAGCTCCGGCGCGCGCGGTCGGCCGCGCACGAGTAGCACGCCGAAACCGATCACCCCGGTCCAGAAGCCAAGTGTGACCCAGGCCGTGAGCACACCGAATACCACGACCGTAGCGTCGTCCAGGATGACGTTCCCGGGTTTAGGTAAGGCGCCTGCCATGAATTCGGCGCCGATGAGTGCCGGTACGATGATGAGGACACCGAGCACGCTGCGCGTGACAAGCGCGCGCGTACGCCAAGGCTTGAAAGTCATGCGCGGCTCAGTTTTCGCCGGACGCAGTACGGCTGCCGAGGACGGCGGATGGAAACGGCAGACGCTCCATCGGCAAGCGGCGGAATTCCGCCTCCGCGGCGTCGAAGCCCCGGTGCAGACGGAAGGCGAGGAAATCGCCGCCCTCGCGGCTCGCCAGATGCGCGCGCAGCAGGGCGAGGCTCTCAGCCAGTGGCCGGCCGCAGTTCAGGACAGACTGGATTTCGGCTGCGGATACCGCGATGCCGAGCGTCCCCGCATAGGCCAGCAGGCGTTCACGCACGTCCGCAACATTTCCATTCACGTGCATCGTCACGGACCTTCATGGGTTTAAGGCATGTCGGAAGAGATACGCAACGCAAATGATACTGAAATGCTCTCAGCCCCGCATCTGGTGTGGGGCTGCCCGCAGCAGTTACTGCCGGAACTGCAGCGCGACGCGCAAGCCCGGGGTGTTGTCAGCGAGCGTGAGTTCGGCACCGTGACGCTCGGCAATAGCTTTAACCAGCGACAGCCCGAGGCCGTTTCCGGGTGTGCTGCGGCTCGCATCGAGCCGCACGAAACGTTCCAGCGCCTTGCTGCGCAGCTCCGCGGGAATGCCGGGGCCGTTGTCGATTACCGTGACCGCGCTGCCGCGCGCGTTGCGCTCCAATGCGAGCTGTACTTGGCCGCCCGCCGGCGTGTATTTGATGGCGTTGCCCAGCAGGTTGCTGATCGCCTGCGCGATGAGCTGCGGGTTGCCGGTGATTTGGACACCGCTCACGATTGCGCTCACGAAGCGGATGGATTTCTGCTCGGCCAGCGGTTCGTAAAGTTCCCGCAGGTCGTGGCACACCGTGCTCAAGTCTACGGCTCGCCAGTCGCGACGCGGACCGGACTCGATTTGCGCGATGCTCAATATCGCGTTCAAGGTGGCGACGATCTGGTCGGTTTCCTCGATGGCCTTCTGCAAGGCTTCGCGCTGGTTCTGCACGTCGGCGCTTTTCATCAAAGCCATTTCCGCGCGCCCACGCAGGCGGGTGAGCGGACCGCGCAAGTCGTGGGCTACGTTTTCGGTCACTTCACGTGTGGCTTGCATGAGCTGTTCGATGCGCTCCAGCATGGCGTTCAACTTGGCGGCCAGCGCGTCGAATTCATCGTTGCCGTGTTCCTCGGGGATACGCCCCGAGAGGTTCCCGGCCATGATGGTATCGGCGGTGTGCGTGACATCCTGCAAGCGGCGCAACACCCCACGGCTGACCAGTGCGCCGCCCAAGAATCCCGCGATTAACACCAGCACGATGGCCGCGAGCGTGAGCGCGAGGATGGTGTTGCGCAGCTCAATGAGTTCGTCGAGTGTTTGACCGACAAGCAGGTGGTATCCACCCGGCAGCGTCAGGGCCACGGAACGCATCTCAAAACGATGATCCACGGCATCAAGTCCGGGTTGTCCTGAGGGCGCCGGCAGCCGCAAGGTTGTCCAGGCGGTATTTTGGGAAGGAATGCCCGGTGGCCACTCGGGCAGCGAGCCGGCGAGAGGATGCAGCCCGGCATCCGTGAGCAAGTATTGGCGCGGACCTGCATCGCCGGTGTTGCTTTCAGCAAGACTCTTGGTGGTGCTGAGCGCCGCGATGGTGGCGCGCAATCCGTTGATACCTTTGAGTTCATAGAGGCGCGTGAGCGCAGCGCTCTCGGCGCGCAGGCCGGCGTTGATTTGAGTCTTGAGTTGCGAGATGGTTACCCAGTAAATAATGGCGAAGCACACGATCGTGAGCAGGCAGACGAACCCGGTGTAACGCAGCGCCAACCGGAACGCGGTGGTGTGAGTCAGGCGGACCGGATTCACGGCGCAGGTTCGCGCAGGCAGTAACCGATGCCGCGCAAGGTGTGGATCAGCGGTTGAGCTGTGCGTTTGTCGATTTTGGTACGCAGCCGGCTCATGTGCACATCAATCACGTTGGTCTGCGGGTCGAAGTGGTATCCCCAAACCTGTTCCAGCAACATGCTGCGGGTGACAGTCTGTCCCGCATGCAGCATCAGGTATTCGAGCAAGCGGAACTCGCGTGCCTGCAAGGCAACGGTTTGACCGGCGCGCCGCACGCTGCGCTTGAGCCGGTCCATTTCCAGATCCGCCACCTTGAGGTTCATCGCCGCTGCCGGTGCGCCGCGCCGGCGCACGATGGCATCCAGCCGCGCGAGGAGTTCCACGAACGCAAACGGCTTGGTCAGGTAATCGTCGCCGCCGCTTTGCAGACCCGTGACCCGGTCGTCCACATCGGCGAGTGCGGTCAGAAACAAAACGGGTGTGCTATTGCCGGCGGCGCGTAGTTGCCTGACCAGACTCAGGCCGTCGAGTCCGGGGAGCATGCGGTCAACGACCAGCGCGTCATAATCGTTGGTCTGCGCGGCTTCCAGGCCGCCGGGACCGTCGGCGCGATGCTCGGCCGCGTGGCCGCTTTCCTGCAAACCATGCAACAGGTTGGCCGCCGTTTCGGCGTCGTCTTCGATGATGAGTAGATGCATGCGCAGAGCATAGGGCAAATGCGGGCCCACGAGCCAGCCGCGCGCGACGATCATTACCAAGTGTTAATGCACGTGGTGGGACGCGGCCGGGGCGCGGAACTTAAAATAGCCGAGGCCGCTTGACGGAAGTCGAATCCAATCCATGTACTTGAGTCTCACAAGCCGCCGGCTCATGGCTGCGCTGGTATGCGCGGCACTTTCAGGCTGCGCGACCTATCACGCGCTGCCGTTGCCGACCCGGCCGGATCTCGCCCCGAACGCAGCCAGCGGAAGCGGCCCGGAATCGAGTGCAGTCGTGCCCTTGCGGCTCAGCGCGCAGCAGGCGGTCGAGCTTGCGGTCAAGCGTGATCCTGACTTGGCGGCGATGCACGCGCAGGTGCAGGTGGCGCAAGCCCAGGCTTATGATGCCGGCCTGCTGCCCGATCCGGCGCTAGCGCTGTCACTCGATCATCCTTTCAATGGCGGCGCGCCTTCGGACCATCACACTGCCTGGAGCGCCAATCTCGCCGAGGGTCTGGTCGCGCTCATCACGCACGCCGATCTGCACTCGGCGGCCTCGGCGCACTACGCGGAAACCCTGCTGTCTTGGCGCTGGCAGGTGGAGCAGGTGGCGCTCAAGGCGCGCCTGACCTATCTCAATGCTTGGTCAGCCGGACGTGAAGTGCGGAGCCTGCAGGCGGAGAACCGCGCGGCGCAGGGGGTGCTCGCCGCCGCGGGCAAGGCGCATGCCGCGGGCGCGCTGGCGGCGGTGCTCTATCAACAAGCGCTCACCCATGCGGCGAGTGTCCGCTCACGGCTGCAGAGCGCAGCCGACCGCGAAGTGCAGGCACAGAGCACGCTCGCGACTTTGTTGCGCGTTCAGGCCGGACAAGCGTGGCAACTCGAAGCGCCGGCGGCCACCGGCGCGCCGGACGCACAGACAGTGGACGCAGCGCTTGCCGGTTTGCCCAAACGACGCCTCGATCTGCTGGCTCTCCAGGCTGGCTACAAAAGCGCCGATGCAAAACTGCGTGCCGCCATTCTCGCCCAGTTCCCGATTCTCGACATCGGGTTCACGCGATCGCGCGACAACACCGGCGTCAACATGGTCGGCTTCGGCATCACGCTGCGGCTGCCGATTTTCAACGGCAATCGCGGTCAGATCGCGATTGACCGCGCGACGCGGGCCGCGCTCAATGCGGCCTACCAGGCGCATCTCGACAGCGCCGCTAACGATGTGCGTACGAGCTTCGAACGCTTGCAACTTGCCGCGCGCGAACTCGCCGCGGTGAAGCGCGAACTGCCGGCACTCGGGCAGGCGGCAGGGGCGGCGGAGCAGGCGCTGGTCCAGGGCGACGTCACCCGTTTCGATGCCTTCGCCGTTCGCTCGGCCTGGCTTGACGCTCGTATCAATGCCGATCAATTGCGCGCTACTACGGCGCAACTCGCGTACACCCTGCAAACCTTGCTGGCTTTGCCGGTGGCGTCTGCCGCCAAGCCGCCCGCCACAGTCAGTAATGCCAAATTGAATGCGGGCCAAACGAAGAACCTATTACCTATCGAGAGAAATACAAGATGAATTCACGACTCCTTTGGTCTGCCGCCATCCTTGCGTTTGCCTGCGCCGCCGGAGCGCAAACCCCGACCAACGCTGTTACGACGCAAATCGTGAAACTACAGACCCTCACCGAAACCGTCAACGCCTATGGTCAGTTGGTGCCTGCGCCCGGCATGCTCGAGTGGCTGAGCGCGGCCGCGGGCGGGCGCGTGTCCGCCGTGCTGGTTACCACCGGCACGAAAGTTGCCGCCGGACAGACGTTGGTCAAGATTGCGCCGACGCCGCAAACGTTCGCCGCTTTCAAGACCGCACAAGGGAACGACCGGGCCGGGGAAGCCAAACTCCAGCAGACGCAAACTCTGTTCAAGAATGGACTGGCGACGCGTGCCGATCTGGCTGCGGCCGAGGGGCAGGCGGCGAGTGCGCAGGCGGCTTTCAATGCTCTGACCGCTGCGGGCGTAAGCGCCAAAGGTCAAATTCTCAAGGCCAGGACCGCGGGGGTGATCAGTCAGCTTGCCGTGACTCCCGGCGAGTGGGCCAACGCGGGCGCTCGGATTGCGGCGGTCGCACCGCTGGGCGCCCTGTGGGTGCGGCTCGGGCTCACGCCGGAAGATGCCGCCAAGGTTCGGGCGGGCGATGCAGTGCAACTGACTCCCGTGTTCGGTGGCGTGGCTTTGCAAAGCCAAGTAGCCAGGGTGAACGCACAGGCGGATGCGACGACCGGCCTGATCGACGCCGAAGTTCCGGTGGAGGCGGGAGCGAGCGGTCCGTTTGCCGGCGAGTGGGTGAGCGGCGCGATCACGCTGCGTCGCGTGGAACTGCCGGCCGTGCCGCGCTCGGCAGTGCTTCAGGATGCTCAGGGCTATTA
>JBOIBB010000058.1:0-2781 GCA_050739335.1 Gammaproteobacteria bacterium | reverse complement strand
GACGCCTGGATTCACACGGCGGTTGAGCAGCGCTTGAGCGCGGATTACCCAGGGCCTTGGCATTGGCAGCGCGTCGCGCAAGGCGTGGGCGGAGTGCTGTGGCGCGTGCAGTCGCCCGACGCCGCGTGGTGCGTCAAGACGATTGCGGATGATCCGCAGAGGCTGTTCGCTGAAGCCGACGGTTTGCGGGCGCTCGGCGAGTGTGGGGCGGTGCGCGTGCCGCAAGTATTGGCGACGGCACAACAAGACGGCTCTGCTTACTTGCTGATGGAGTGGCTTGAACTTGGCCCGGGTACGCCGCTTGCCGCCGCGCGCCTCGGCGAGGAACTTGCGCGCCAGCATCGCTGTCTCGGCAAACGTTTCGGCTGGCGGCGCGACAATTTCATCGGCGCCACCCCGCAGTTCAATGCACTCGCTGATGATTGGCTCGGGTTTTTTCGCGCACGGCGTCTGGGCTTTCAGTTACGGCTGGCGGCGGAGAACGGCTACCACGGCGAGGTGCAGACACAGGGTGCGCGGCTCTTGGAAAAGCTGCCGGTGTTTTTCACCAGCTATACACCACAGCCATCATTGCTGCATGGCGATCTATGGAGCGGCAACTGGGGCGTACTGTCGAGTGGCGTACCGGTGATTTTCGATCCGGCAGTGTATTGGGGCGATCGCGAAGCGGAGCTTGCCATGACGGAATTGTTGGGCGGCTTCAGTCCGGAGTTCTATTCCGCTTATAACTCGGCGTGGCCGCTGGACGCCGGGTATCGGACGCGCCGCGATCTTTACATGCTGTATCACATCCTCAACCATCTCAATCTTTTTGGTGGCGCGTATTTGTCGCAGGCCCAGCAGTTGATGACCCGGTTGGAGGCGGCCGTCCGATGAAAACGCGGCGGCGCGGCAATCCGCCGCAGAAAGGAGCGCAAGTTGACGGGTTTGTTGACGCGCGCGGCGGGAATCAAACCGTGAATTGGCCATTCGCGAGCCGAAGGTACTCGGCCGAAATTTCTTGCAATAGCGATAGGTCGTGGTCAGCCAGGACTACACAGGCTGTCGTGCATCGCGATTGAATGGTTTCCACGAGCTGCTTTCGAGCACCGTCATCCAGCGCATTCGAGGGTTCATCCAGCAGCAACACGGGAAGGGGCTGCATGAAAACGCCGGTGAGCATGAATTTTCGTTGCGTGCCGAGGGACATTTCGGAAAATCGGGTCTCCAGATAAGGCTGCAATGCAAAAGCGGCAAGCAGCTCACGGCAGAGGCTCATGTCTTGTATCCCGCGGATCGCTCCGACGAGATTCAGGAATTCCTCTCCATGCAGGAAGGGGTAAATGCAGGGCTTATCCGGCAGATATCCGAGCGCAGCTTTGGCCGGCTTTGGGTCTTTGCGCATGTCCACGCCACTCACGAAAATCTCACCCCGATCCGGAGCCGTGACTCCAGCCATGACGGATAACAATGTGGTTTTACCGCAGCCGTTCGGCCCGGTGATCGCATGGACACCTGGGCCGAATTCGATGGCCAGGTTGCTCAGAACCATGCGATGGTCAAAGGATTGGCTCACGCCTGCAAGGGCCACCAGCGGCTGTGTAGAGCGCTGCAGATTCTCAGACAACATAGCTCAATGCTCCGACCAGGATGATGTCGAGCAGGAACACAAGGATGACGCTTTGCTTGGGAGCGCGTGTACCGATCATGAATTGACCCGCCGACACGACCAGCGCCAATGGGATTCCCAGCAGGAACTTGGACGCCGCCTGCGGCGCGAGAGCGGCGCCCGCGACCGCGAACGGGAGTGCCATCCCCGTGGCGAATACCCCCAAGGTAATGCCATCGGCGAGCTCGACTTGCGAAGTCTCGATGGGAAGGGCCGCATAGTACGGCCGCGAATTGGCATGTATGTCCTTGAACGCTTGCCTCAGGCCGGTCATCAGGTTTGCGGAGAGCGCGACCCCCATGAACCAGAATAACGGGGCGACTGGGTCTGGGAGACGCATCACCGATGCGAACAACGCGGTGGCGCAAAGCAGGGCGGCGAGGACTGCACGCAGTACAAAATTTTCGGGCAGGCCGGTTGAAATCAGGTGCATATAGAACCGGCATAGTGCCCGTATGATCCGCGGGTTGTCGTTTACGTTTGCGGCAGGCTGTTCGTAGCGGCGACTCGCGCGGGATGTACGGTGATCACCACGTATAAAAAGCAGTGCTTTGCTCCGCAGTGTGAATACACCAAGCTGTGAAAACCAGGCGGCACTCAGCGTTCCGATGACAATCAGCGTGAGTATCCAGATACCGCCATGATGCAGGCTGCGGGTGAAATACATCGCGGCTACGAACGCCGCATCCAGCAAGAAAAAATGTGCGAGTGAAAGGGCGGAGCGCCTCTGCCACAGCCAAGTATATTGTGCTGCCAAGACCAACACGGCAGCGGACGCGGCTCGCAACGCATAGTTTGATGCTGCAAGCGGCGAGTGGAAACCGGTGATGATCAGGACGTTGCCCGCTATCCATAAACTGGCCAGTAACGCATCGGCTTCGATCAGAATGCGGAAATTGACGCGCCGTGTTTGTTGCGATCCCACGGGCAGGGAAGCGATGCATCTCTGATACGGCGCTCCGGTTATGGCTTTGCATTGCAGCATTACCCAGGCTACGCCGAGTATTTGCAACAGGACCAGCGAATATGCAGCCGCCATTGGATTTCTGTGCAGCAGGATTGCGTTCTGGGTCAAGGCGCCGAGAACCAATGGAATCAAAATCGAGGTAAATACCAATACGATCAGTAACAGA
>JBOIBB010000057.1:0-3597 GCA_050739335.1 Gammaproteobacteria bacterium | reverse complement strand
GCCATCGCGGTCATCGTGATCCTCGCGCTCGGCATCGGCGCAAACGCCACAACGCTCGGCTTGCTGTATCAGAACTTCCTGGCGCCATTACCGTACGCCAATGCAAACCAACTCGTCCGAGTAACCTTCAACAGCGCCCAGATAAATGATCTCCATTCCGTGTCGGCACCGCTCTACCGTGCATTTCGCATGCAGGCGCCGGCGCTTGAAAATGCCGCACTCTTCAATCAGGACGGCTTCAATCTGACGGCCGGCCAGAGAACCAGCCGCGTGACGGGCATCGTGGCCACCGCCTCGCTGTTCCCGACGCTGGGTGTCAAACCACTCCTGGGCCGCGTCTATTCGGAATCCAGTGAGCAGCCAGGCGCACAACCGGTCATCGTGTTGAGTTACCAGATGTGGGACGAATTATTGCACCGTGACCCGCAGGTGATCGGGCAGACATTGCGCCTGAATAATCGCATCTACACCATTATCGGCGTAATGCCGCAGGGGTTTTGGTTCCCGTCCCGCAGCGCGATCTTCTGGGCGCCGCTCTCTCTCACGGCCAAAAACTACGCACCGCAAAATATCGGAAACTTCGATTACAACATGATCGCACGGCTCAAGCCCGGCGCCGACGTCTTGCAATTCACCATCCAAGCGAACGCCATTCTCAACAAGGAAACCACGGCTCTGGTAAACACGGAAGACCGTCAATTCATGCAGAGCAACCAATTCCAGGCGCGCCCCAAAAATTGGCGGTCCACCTTGGTGGGTGGATATCACCAATCGTTAATGCTCATGCAGGCCGCCACCGGTCTCTTGGTCCTGCTCGTATGGTTCAATCTCGCGAACCTGTTTGTGACACGTGCGCTCGCGCGTCGCGGCGAGCTGGTGTTGCGGCGTGTTCTGGGCGCCGGCAGCAAACGCCTGTTCACCGAATTGCTGATCGAGAGCGCAACCTTGTGCGTGCTGGGTGCAGCGCTGGGCCTGCTGCTCGGCAGGCTACTGCTGACGCTTCTCAACGACAGCGGACTGGCCGGCGGGAACACCTCGGCTTCCCAGGGATGGCTGTCAGCGATTGGATTTGCCGGTGCGCTGGGACTGTTGTCCACACTGGTTTTCGCAGTCGCCGGTTTCTACTTCGTCCGCCGACAGAATTTGTCTCAGGCGCTCAGAGAAGGTGATGCGCACGCCTCACACGGCCGCGGGGAACGCCGTATCCGTTCGGCACTGGTCATTGTCCAGGTAGCGCTCGCCTGCGGTTTGACCGGCATGGGACTGATGCTGGCACGCAGCATGCTGAATCTGGATGCCGTGAGCCTGGGATTCCAACCCGAACATGTAGTGACCTTCCAGGTAACGTTGCCGGTTAATCAATACTCAAACGCCAGCACGCTCGCCGCACTCAGCGTGTTGCACACCAAACTCGCCACGTTAGCGGGCGTTTCGAGCGCCAGTATCGCATCCCACCTGCCGTTCGATCACAGCATGGATACTTTTACCGTTTACGCATCCACCCCAGACCAGCGCCATCACGCCCATCTGTTTACCACGATTGCGGATAGCAGTTACTTCAAAACACTCGACCTGCCGCTGCTGGCAGGACGAGGATTCAATGATCCAGACACTGCCAAAGCAGAAGGCGTGGCGGTGATTGATACGCTGGCGGCCAGGCAACTCTTCGGCACGACCGACGCGCTGGGCCGGGAACTCTCCTTTGATAGCTCCGCCAACAAAAACCCAGACTCGCTGTTCCGGGTTGTCGGCATCGTGTCGCCGATCCATCGTTTCAGTGTCGCACAGGCGCCCGATTTGGGATCCATTTATGTGGACCGCAAGCAGGTGTTGGGATTTCCAAACACCTGGTGGAATCAGGAGCGATGGTTCGTGTCCGTGCGCACGCCGCTTTCGTTAGCACGCATCCTGCCACTCATTCATGACACCGTAGCCAAGGTTCTGCCGGGCGTGCCGATGTACGACGTGAAAACGCTGGACGCGCGCCTTGCGGATCATCTCGCTCCGCGCCGCGGCCTCTTCGTCATCGTCGCGTTCTTCAGCCTGAGCGCGCTCTTGCTCGCGGCGGTGGGACTCTACGCCGTACAGAGCTACACCGTGAGCCAGCGCATCCGCGAATTCGGCATCCGTTCCGCCTTGGGCGCGGATCGTTCCCGACTGTTGCGCCTGGTGCTTACCGAGGCGGGCCGTCTGCTGGTCATTGGTCTGATACTCGGCCTCGCGGGCATGGTGGTCTTCGGCCAGTTGTTTGCCTCTGCGCTCTACGGCGTGAGCCCGCTCGATCCGCTGACCGGCGTGATCGTGCTCGGAATTCTCGCGGTCACGCTGCTGTTTGCCGCGTGGCTTCCTGCGTGGCGCGCGAGCCGCGTGCCGCCCATGGAGGCGCTGCGGGAATGAGAACCGGAGCGGCCGAATCTCCTGATGTAGGTCCGCATAAGGCGCGTCGCGCCGTTACGGACAACCGGGTGCCCGCAACGCTGCTTTGCAGCTTATGCGGGCCTGCTCGAATCGCTGTCGTTCCAGCGAAGGCGGGAACGCGGAATCATCAAAACCTGGATACCCGCGTTCGCGGGTATGACGGAAGGGACGAGATTTTCTGCGGACAAACGTCGTGTAACCCGGCTGTGCATCCCCGCTTATTCAGGGTTGCCAGCAATGTCGCTGCGCGGCTTATGCGGGTCTACGCGAATCGTGGTCATTCCGGCGCCCGCCTGCGCGAGGGCAGGCTCCAGCCGGAATCCAGATCTCGATGGACTCAGGCTTTTGGCTTTCGCGGAAACAACCATTGAAACCCCGCGACCGCGTTACAGGAATGGGGCGTAAGGAACGCTCGCGCTGCGCGCTTATCCCCGCCTACCGCAACTTCGATTCACAGTAAGGACCTCATGAAAATGCCAACGACAATCTCGGAATTCAAATCTGCGTTGTGGGATTTGGCTGCGGAGTTCCGCAGTGTACTGCGCGGGCTCATGCGCAAACCAGGCTACGCGATCGCGGCGTGGGTAATGCTCGGGCTCGCGATCGCCGCCAACGCCGCGGCGTTCGCCATTGTCTACGGCTTTATCTTGAGACCACTGCCCTACACGCAACCGGGCCAGCTTTCCGTGGTACGCGAACGCTACGTGAAAATCGGCCTGAATACGCCGCTGGTTTCGGTCAAAACCTACCTCGCACTCAAGCAAGGTCTGAGTGGCATTGCCGACGCGGGGCTCTCCACCAACGGCGACAGTGGTGTTGCCGCGATTGCCGGGCGGCCACATCTGCTGGCGACTCAGGAAGTCACACCATCTCTTTTCAATACACTCGGGGTTGCGCCGGTGCTTGGCCGGCTGCCGTCGGCGGATGCGGGCCAACCGGGCGGGTCGCCGCAAGCGCTCATTTCGTGGCGCTTGTGGCAAAGCGCTTACGGCGGCAACGCAGACGCCATGAACAAGCCCTTCAGGATCGGAGATAAAACGTATCGTATTGTCGGCGTGATGCCGAAAGACTTTTTCATCGAGCAGGGCGGCATGGACGCGTGGCTGCCCTTCGTGATGACGCCGGAGCAAACACAAAACACAAATATCAACTACTGGATGATGGTGCGCCGCAAGCCTG
>JBOIBB010000056.1:0-19248 GCA_050739335.1 Gammaproteobacteria bacterium | reverse complement strand
GGTCCGGACGGCGAGTGTTTATCAGGTACGTCAACCTATTTACCAGTCGTCGGTAGGACGTTGGCACCATTACGAACCTTATATGGCACCCCTGCTCGAAGCATTGGATGGCGCTCCTTGAGCTACGCTGCGATTGGCCGTTCGGCGTACCTCCGACGCCGCCGAGGCTCATCACGATTAGTGCCACGGAGCGCGAAGCGTCCTTGTTTACGGCAGAAAACCCCTTGAAAACCACACCAAGATTCCGGAAATGCTGTGCAACGCGCGCGTATGCGCCGCGCTGGACACTCCCTGGGACCGGCACTCGCTGCCGAGTCCTGAGCCCCACATGCCGCCGGTCAGCCCCGATCAACCCGAGTTCGGTGCCGGGATTCCGTATCTTGCGCGCAGGTACGCGACTTGGCCCAACAGCGTCTCGCGGCCCGGCTTCCCAAACCGAGCGCGTAACAAAAATTGAATCCGCGCGCCATGCACGCCGCCACGTTACCTAGTGTAGTGCTTCGTAATTAATGAAACTTATATATTATGCTTCTGTCTGAGTAGTATTTTCATGACAGGAGACAACCAATGCGGGTGGCGGTGAGGATCGTGCTGAACGAAGCGGAACGCAGGATACTCATGCAACGGGCAAAATCTCGTACTGTAAGCGTGCGCATGGCGCGGCGCGCGCAGATTGTGTTGCGTGCGGCGGCGGGCGAGTGCAACGATGAGATCGCCGAGGCGCTGGGTATCGGACGGGTGCAAGCGGGGCGCTGGCGGGAGCGTTACGCCGCGGGGGGTCTGGCGGCCATTGAACGCGACTTGTCACGGGGCGGACGCCCGCCAAAGGTAGACGCGGCGAAGCTGGTCCGATTGACCACGCAAACCCGGCCCGAGGCGGCGACCCACTGGAGCACGCGCACGCTGGCGGTGAAGGCCGGGGTGAGCGACACAACGGTGTTGCGGGTGTGGCATCACCATGGACTGAAGCCGCATTTGGTCGAGACCTTCAAGGTCTCGCGTGATCCCCGCTTTGTCGAGAAGCTCAAAGACATCGTGGGGTTGTATCTCAATCCACCCGCACACGCACTGGTGCTGTGCTGCGATGAAAAGAGCCAAGTGCAGGCACTCGATCGCACCCAGCCGGGTTTACCACTGAAGAAAGGGCGCGCGGCCACGATGACGCACGACTACAAGCGTCACGGCACCACCACGCTGTTCGCTGCGCTCAGTACACTGGACGGTTCGCTCATCGCCTGTTGCCAACCACGTCATCGCCATGCGGAGTGGCTGGCCTTTTTGCGTCAAATCCACCGTCAGACCCCCAAGGACCAGACCGTCCACCTGATCTGCGACAATTACGCCACCCACAAGCATCCGGCGGTGCAGGCCTGGCTGGCCAAGCATCCACGTTTCCACATGCATTTCACCCCTACCTCGGCCTCATGGCTGAACATGGTGGAACGCTTCTTTCGCGATCTGAGCACTCAGCGGTTGGAGCGCGGCGTGTTTCGCAGCGTTCCCGAATTGATCGCTGCCATCAAAGAATACGTCGCCGTGCATAACCGCAATCCCAAGCCCTTCATCTGGACCGCGAAGGCGACCGACATTCTCCAGAAAGTCATCCGCGCCAATCACCGCTTAAGTTCCAAACAGAATGAAGCACTACACTAGAAGTGGAGCCGGACGGCACCGCGAGCAGGCGGTTAGATCCTCGCTGGTTGCTGTATTCCGTGTTAACTTAGCATGTGTTATGTTCATACGACGCCGGCTGAGGGCCGCGTCGAAACGAAGCAGGGCCGCTTAGGCCTGCGCTTCCGGGGAGTAGCGAGCATGCCGGCACGCATCAAGCAGATCTTTCCAGAGAAGCAGGATTTCACGCCTGCGACAACCGGGAGCGCGTGGCGGGCTAAGCTCGAGCAGCTATTCGAGAATCGCAATCGAATCAAGTATGAGCTCGATAGGGCACTCGCTGAACGCAAGCTCCTGCAGGACGAACTGGGGAGCTTGCGCGGACGCTACCTCGAGTCACAACGCCAGCTTAGTGGGCTTGAGCACGTGCTGGCGGACGCCGAGCACGGACAAAGCGCACTTGTTTACTATCGGCTGCGCGCCGTGTGGAACACTTGCAGCCAACAGTTGCGCTCCTTGGCGCAGGACCTAAATGGGCGCTTCGCGAACTTCGAGCGCGTCGAATTTGACCGGCAGCATGACAAGGAGCGCGGACGCCGCCTTGATGAGCTGACCGGGCAATTCGAGCAACTCGAGCGCGAGCGGCGCGACTTGCGCGCGAATCTGCACAAGCTACAACTGCAAATGGCCGGGCTGCGGCGCTTCTGGCAGCAGGGCCGGCGCGCTGTCATCCAGTTTCAAATCGACAAGGTCACACGGCAGTTCGCGCCGATCGAAGCGCGGAAGCTCAGGCTGTTGTCGGCGATCGCGGTCGAGCGCAAGCAAAAGCCGCAGAGCTGGCCCGGTATCTGCACCGCATCGAAGCGCACGGTCAATCTCTGGTTACTGGCCTTGGCCCAATATCTGTATCTGCAGCTGGCTGGCCAGCAGATCGCCGAAATGGCGCGCAGCGCCGGCAGCAAGCGCATTGCCGACGTTAACTTCGGATCGCTAAACGATTGTCTCGCGATCGGCAATCATGTCCGCGAGGCGGTGATGCACTTGCGGCGCGACCGGTCGCGTCCCGAGGCGTTGCGTTTTCGGACTGAGCATTTGCGTGACATCGCCACTTACAGCTCGGATATCGACACGGTGCCGGAGGAGTCCTGTCTGGAATACATCACCGCGATCCTGCCCGCGGCCCCCGGCGTGGAGGGCCGCACGCCGCCGGTCGCAGCGAACGTGCTGCGTCTCAACTACTGGAATCTACGCGCCAGCTTGTTGCTGCCGACTGAGCGCGTCAGCAGCGTCGAGCGGGGTGCACCAGGGCTGGCGGCCGCCGGCTCGGCCTCGCCGGTTCTGCATCGCAACGCCAAGGTCATCACCGAAGCCCGAACGTCGGGCACGCCCGCGTAGCGGCACTTGGTGCGCACTTGCGGGAACACGCTTCCAAGCTTCCCTACGCGCCGACGTGTCGTACCCGACCCCGGTCGCGCAGCGGGAGCGTGCTCCCAAGCTTGGTAACGCGACGGCTTCGCAGGCTTGGGGCAATTTGACTCCGACCAGCCACTGGTTCAAATTAACCAGCGCACGGATGGGCCGGCTCGCGCAATCACGGGCCGAGTTAATGTTGTTGAGTAGAAGGAGCTTCCCCCGAACCCAATAACGGAGGCAATTGCCATGCTGAAATTCACTTTGCGCTGGGCGGTACGCTGCAGTGTCTTGGGCATCCTGCTCGCCACTTTCGGATGCTCGTCATCATCCAATTCCTACACGCTCTTGGCAAACCTCGCGGCCATGGGGCCCACGCAGCGGATTGTGATGGCAGCCATCGACGTGACCGGGTCGAGCTGCAAAGTGAGTGTCCTCACTGCGGATTCCGCAAGCCTGTGGCAGCCAAGTTGCAGTGTCAATCAGTCCAGCGCCACCCACAAGAGCTTCACGATTGACGGCCAACAAGTGGTCATGGATGGTGCCAACGGCAGTTTCAAGGTGTCGAATTCGCCGTCGCTGACCTTGCCGGTGGTCACTCACAGTGTGGCTACCGCGGCGATCAATGCTGCGGAAGGCACGACGGCAGTGACGCCTGCAAAACCCGCGGCCGGCAATGCAAAGAAGGCGGCTCCGGCCAAGAGCGCAAAAGCGAAAGAAAAGAAGGCCGGCAAGGCGGGCGAGAAAGCCATGACGGCCAGCGCGGCGCCCGCGGCGGCGAGTGCCGCGGCTCCAGTTCCGGCCACCGGCCAGGCATTCCCCGACAAGTGGGTGCAGTCGCCTTATCCCGGTCAGTGGGATTTGGCCGCACAAAACTTGGGTTATCTGGTACAGAGCGCCACCGCCAATATCGACGGCAGCCAGTGCAAGATTGACGTGGTCTTCAAGGTGAAATACCCGCCTTACCACTTCAACTGCATCGCCACCTCTGATGCCAGCCACAATTTCACCCTGATCTTCAATCCTTACATCGTGGCGCAGAAGGCCTTGAGCCCTACCAGCCAGATCGTGTTTGCGTCTGAAGGTCAGAGCATCACCGGCGTGGTTTGGGATTCACACGGATTCGACGCATGGAACCCGGCGGTTCCGCCGTCTTGGCGAGTCGCGCAGAAGAAGTAATTTCGGGAATGTAACGCCGGCAAGGTTTGCCAAAGCAAACCTTGCCGGCGTTGCTGTTTTCAATGCCAAGTCGGCGCCTGCGCACGCGTTGTTGTTGCCGTCGTTCCGGGCTGTGCTGTGGTAATCGGCAGGTAACCTACGTGCAACGTGGCCATGTCGAGGGCAATGTGCGCCGCCTGCATCAGGAGTTCGTCGGTCGTCAAAACATCACTGTCGCTGCCGGCGTCCGAAGCCCGGCTTGCCGCCGCAGGTGCTCCACCTTGAGTTCCAGTCGCGGGTAGCTTGATGGCGGCTTCCAGCGTTGTGGCGGGCGGCAAGCCTTTGAACCTGCGCCAACCGTTGGCGATCACCAGGCGCTCCTGGTCCCGGCGTTTGCGCTGTTCCTTGCGCGTGCTCAACACCAGGGAAATTGATTTTTCGCTACGCTCGGCCGCGAGCATCTTGATGCTGTCCAGATACAGGGCCCAGCCGGGGTTGTGCGCCGTACGCTCTGCGTACAGATCCCGCAATTTTGGCAACGCCGCTTCGAGCCTGAGGTGCAATGGCGTATAGGACGTGGGCGCAATCTGATCCCAAGGCAGCGCGTCGGCCTGGGTGTCTTCTCCAAACTCCTTGGAGCTGATGCTGCTCGGCATCTCGATGTCCGGCGTCACGCCCTTTAGCTGAGTGCTGGCACCGTTCACACGGTAAAACTTGTCGATGGTGAATTTGAGCTGGCCGGCGTCCTGATTCCCCGGCAGGATACGGTTCAGATCGAACAGAGTTTGCACGGTGCCCTTGCCGTAGGTGGTCGAGCCGACGATCAGACCACGGTGGTAGTCCTGGATGGCGGCCGCGAAAATTTCCGAAGCCGACGCTGTAAAGCGGTTGACCAGCACCACCAAGGGCCCACGATAAACGATGCCACTATGGTCGTCCGTGTCGATTTCAACGTCGCCGTTCTGGTGCCGGATCTGCACCACGGGTCCTCGCGGTATAAACAGACCGGTAAGCTTGGTGGCCTCGTCGAGTGCTCCGCCACCGTTGTTGCGCAGGTCAATGACCACGCCGCTGACTTTTTCGGCCTCGAGGTCCAGCAGCAGCTTGCGGACGTCACGCGTGGTACTGGTGTAGTTCTTTTCGCCCTCCATGCGTCCTTCGAAGTCACTATAAAAAGACGGGATGGTGATCACCCCAATCTTGTAGCGCTGTTTGCCCTGCTCGATGTCGAGCACACTTTTGTGCGCGTGCTGGGCCTCGAGTTTCACGGTAGCACGCACCAAGCGGATCACTTTCTCGGCCGAGCCTGGCGGCGCACCGGCCGGCAGGATCTGCAGACGCACCACGGAACCCTTGGGTCCCCGGATCAGCTGCACGACGTCGTCGAGGCGCCAACCCACAACGTCAGTTATGGCGCCCTTGTCGCCCTGGGCGACGCCCGTAATGCGATCATCCGGGTGGAGTTCCTTGCTGAGTGCGGCCGGGCCGCCGGGAATAATGCTCGCGATTTTGGTGTATTCACCCTCACTAGTGAGCGCGGCACCGATGCCTTGCAGCTTGAGACTCATCTGGATCTGGAATTCTTCGGACTGATCCGGCGAGAAATAATTGGTATGCGGATCCAGCGACAGAGTGTAGGCATTCATGAACAGGTTGAATACATCGTTGGGGGCGATCTGATGCGCGCGGTATTCGAAATTCTGATAACGCTTGCTGAGGATGGCGGCCGTCTCTTTCCAAGTCTTGCCCGCCAGCAGCAGACCGATGGCGTCGTTCTTGACCCGCTGCCGCCAGATGTCGTCGAGCTGCGTGGCGCTGGTGGCCCAGGGGGCTTTGCTGCGGTCGTAGGTATAACTTTGCTCGACGGTGAAATCCGGTTCGTGCTCAAGCAGCCGCAAGGCATACCGGATGCGCTGCTCGACGCGTTTCTGGTAGACGTTATAGATAGCAAATGCCGGTTTCAGGTCGCCGTTGCGGATAGCATCGTCCAGCGTGTCACGGTAGGGTGCAAAGCTGCGGATGTCCGACTCGAGAAAATAGCTGCGGTTGGGGTCGAGGCCCTCAAGATAACTGTGGAAGATTTTCTGCGAGAGCGCTGTATCGAGCCGCGCCTTGCCGTAGTGATAACGGGTAAGTATGCCGGCAATCGCCTGGTCAATCAGCGATTCGCGCGGCAGGGGGCTGAGCGCCGTGAGTGGCGCGAGCTCGGTTGCAGCCGGGCCGGTGTGGGTAGTCGCGTGTACTGCGGCGGCTCCGAGCCCGATTACAAGGCTGAGCAATACCGCAAGAGTCTTTGGAGTCATGCCGGGGGAGTTCCTGTTGCGCAACGGGCGGAAGGCGAGCGTGCGGTGATTCGTGACCGCGCGGCATCTTATTTCAAACCGAATCGAAGTGCGAGTCCGAGCCGCGCCGGGCATGATGGGCTCGGCGACCGGGCGGCGCAATCAGACAGCCCGTGAACCGCTGCCTGATTGCTTGAGCGCTTTGTTGCATGGGCCGTGGCCTGCGCTGGCGCGCGAAGCTCAGCGCAGTATCTGAGCCGAGAGGGAGCCGGGACGATGACGTAGGCACTTTAACAGGGCTTGAGCGCGTACGGGGCGCGAGAAACCGGGTGGATCGGGCGTCGTACCGTCAAAGCACGACGGTTGAACCACGGCCGGTAACACGCTGGCGGCGGCTGCACACGCCGAGTGCAAACTTCCGAGTGCGGATTGCACATGCCCCAGGCCAGGCTGTGCGGGGCGGACATCTGGTCGGTCGATCCCGCGCGCGCGCGCACAGCACGTTTTGTCTACCCGGTTTGGGCGACTCGATGTGACACTGGCGCGACTTGAACGGACACGGCTGCTGTGGCGTGCTCGACTGAGCGGCACACCCCGGGACCGCACGCCGGTATGCAGTTGAAGATCTGATTAGGGGCTAATACTTTTGCGCTTTTTTTCTGAAGCCCGCCCAAGCGCACATGCAGGCTGCTAGTATGCAGCCGGCATGCGCCCGCCTGTGTGGTGTATGGCTGACCGGTGCGCTGGGCAGGTAGCGGAAAAGTCCCGGATTGGCAGTAACCTACGCGGGAATATTTGAGTTCCTTCCCCACACCTTGACTTGATACGATATATTCGAGTAAAAACTGTGCCCCGCGATGCATTTTGAAAGGTGCGATGTGCTCACCCGCGTTTGCGTGAGCGGATGTTCCGGGTGGCCACGCGGTTGTCAACATTGAATGCCAAGTTCGGTATACCAGGAGAGCCTTAAGTGAATATTCAAGAGTTGCTTCATATTGCTGAGGTGTCGGGCGGCATTGTATGGATACTCCTGTTCACGCTGTTGGTGGCGCTCGTCGTAATCATTGACAGGACCTGGAACCTTGGGAAGATCGTGCGCCGCGGTGAGTGGATTGCACGAGCGATTCTGCAGAGTGACGAAGGAATCGATCGCGAGGCGTTGACCGATATGGCGGTTCGCACCGCAAAGTACCCGCAGGGCGCGGTACTCGAAGTGGCGCTCAAGTACTCCGACGTCAAGGACCCACACCGGCTTTCCGAACTGATCGAAGAAACGGTGTTGCTGCAGGCACCACGCGTAGATCGCGGCATGTGGGTGCTAGATACAATCGTCACTCTCGATCCACTGCTCGGGCTGCTGGGCACCATCATCGGTATTTTCGAGGCCTTCCAGGTGCTGGGCGCCGCCGATACCGCCCCGACCCAGGTTACCGGTGGCGTGGCCGTGGCCCTGGTTGCCACGGCGATGGGATTGGCAGTCGCCATCATCGGTCTGGTGTTCTTCAACGGCCTGAACAACCGGGCACGCCTGATCATGCTGCAAATGGAAGCCATCAAGGTAATGTTGGTGAATCGTCTGACCGCATAGTGCGGCACACGTTGGCTGAGTACGGAATATGGTTGGTGGTGCAACTGGCCGTCGCTAACGGTCGAGGTAGGTAACAGTCATGGCGAGTTTCATTGAAAAAAAGAAGGGCAGGGTCGAGATCATCAACATGATCGACATCATGCTTTTCTTGCTGGTGTTCTTCATCATGATCACCCTGCGCATGATTCCCGCAACCGGTATTGCGTCGCATCTGCCGCGCAGCAGCACCGCGGTCACAATCGAACGGCCGAAGATCATCATCAGTCTGCAGGCGCATGGTGAGATTTACGTTCAAAATCAATTAATGACACCGGACCAACTGACTTCATATTTACTGGGGCAGGATCCGGTACACGCGAACATCACGATTGCGGGTGCCAAAGAAGCGTCTTTGCAGGACTTGGTGATAGTAATGGATGCATGCCGTGAAGCAGGAGTGACCCAGATCGGTATCGCGGCAAAGAACATCGACTAATTACATTCCAAAGGCATCCAACTGTGGCTAACAAGCAAGTCTTTGGCGAGAGTTTCTTTTCGCTCAGAAACGGCCGGAATCTGATCATCGCGATAGTCCTGGAGGTGGCGATCGCCATTGTGGTGGGTATCGTGCTGTTTTATCAGAGCCAGCACAAAGCTCCTCCACCTCCGGTGAGTAAAGTAGCGGTCGTGACGGTACCCCCGCCGCCCCCGCCGCCCCCGCCGCCCCCGCCCAAAACGCCCCAGCCGCCGACTCCGAACATGCCGAAGCCGCAACCGCTGACCGAAGTGCCGCCGATACCCTCGCCGATTCCGGTGCCGGGTGCGATACCGCCGCCACCACCGCCACCGCCGCCGCAACCTCCGGCCCCTCAAAAGCCTGCGGTCAATATGGCGGCGGTGCGTGCGGATTTTTATAATGAAATTCACGCGGCCATCTTTGCGGCCAAGCAGTATCCACGCGATGCGATTCTCGCCGGTGCTACCGGCACCTGCACGGTGAGCTTCAACATGGATGACGGCAGAGTCAGCGACGTGCAGGTCGTGCGTTCAAGCGGCAACCGCTCGCTCGATCGTGCGGCCATGGAGGCGGTGCGCCGCGCCGCCATGCCACGCACGCCCCCCGAGTTTACCGGCCAGAACCTGCATTTCTCGGTGCCGGTCGTATTTTCCTTGGGTGGTTAGACCGCGATAGCGGCCTGAATCGCCATCGCCTGAATGTAGGGCGTCAAGTGCTGGCTTGCTTGACGCCCTTTTTCTTGCACTGGCATTGACGAGCCGCCGTTCACGGCGCGAGGCGATACTGTTTGCACAGTTGGCCGGCCGCGCCACGAGAACTATACGGTGTCGCGTTCCGCTCGGTGTTGAGAGCTTGTGCGAGACCAACCAGATGACACGGCGGCGCTCCGGTTGTCCGTGGGCGCCGAGTTCAGGGACAAACCGTCGTCGTGCCTTCGCGTGTCCGTTGTGTTACGCACGGGCGCGCCATGTGCATACGCGGCCCGAGCGGACGTAGGGCAGGCGGGGGCGGAGCGCTCGGGTAGACACGCGGCGGAGGCCCGCTGCGCACGGTGCTCGGAACTGTGGGTGTCACGTTGATGATGGTCCGCGGCCCGCTCCAGTAACCTGGGTACCAGCCGTATCCGTAGCCCGTCAACATGTCCAACCCGGGGTAATAGGCAGGGTAGGCGTAAGGGGTGCCGTAGTACCCGTAACCATAATTCGGCGCGTAGGTATAAGGGATGGTCGGCGTGACGGACCCAGGAGGCGGGCCGTAGCCGTAATACGCGGGGTATGGATTTGTGGCGCAGCCAGCGACCGCCAGCACCAAAAGTGCGAGACACCACCGCAAATATCCTGTGAATACCGGCTTGTCCATGTGTCATTCAACGCGCGACGCCGGTGCATAGTTTACGCCGGATAGCGGCGCGGCGGAATGCTTGCTTGCGCTGCAAATGCCTTGCACATTCAATGTTCGCCCGCGATCAGAAACAAAAGCCATCCCTTGCGGATGGCTTTTGAAGTTTGGTGGAGGCGGCGGGAATCGAACCCGCGTCCGCAAGCCCTCCGCCCTCAGATCTACATGCTTAGCACACGTCTTTGATTTAACCGCAGGCTACCCGACGGGCAGGGAAGACCGGCGGCGGGTCCGGTTTGGTTTAGCGGATTGGCGCCGGACGCACCGCACCACGATCTTGTGAGACTCGACCGCTGAATGCCCAGAGAGGCGCTGGACGCACAAGCACGGCTCCAGTCAACGGCTAGCCGGGATTAGGCGGCTAGGGCGTAGTTCGCGTCGTTCGCAACTAGCTTGTTTGCAAGACAGTTTTACGAGGAGCCTTGCACCTCGGCATGCACTTCGGGTTTCGCGACCCACGTCGAGACCAAGTCGCCCCCAGAGCGCGCAGCCATTGTAGCGCACGGATGTGAGGGATGCCGGTCGTATTTAAGGCGGCAGGTTACTTGTGGGCCCGCAGCAAGCGCTGCTTCTGACGTTGCCAGTCGCGGGCTTTCTCGGTGGCGCGTTTGTCGTGCAACTTCTTGCCTTTGGCGAGGCCGATCTCGAGCTTGGCACGCCCGGCTTTCCAGTAGAGTACCAAAGGCACCAGGGTGTAGCCCTTGCGCTCCACCGCCCCGATGAGCTGATCGAGTTCGCCGCGCTTCAGCAGTAGTTTGCGGGTGCGCACCGGATCGGCATGCACATGCGTTGATGCGCTAACGAGCGGGCTAAGGTGGGCGCCGAGCAGCCAAGCCTCGCCGTCCTTGATGAGTACATAGCTCTCGGCGATTTGCGCCTTGGACGCACGCAAGCTTTTGACCTCCCAACCCTCGAGAACCAGACCTGCTTCGAGGTGTTCTTCGATGAAATAATCAAAACGCGCACGCCTGTTGAGAGCAATCGTGGAGGTACCGGGTCCCGTACCGGCATTTTTCTTAGGCATGCGGCATTATAACTGGCGGCCCTAGGCGCCCGCGGTTGTACCGGCTGCACAATTGGCCGACAATCTCTGTCCATGCCCTTGACCCTGTCGGTTTGAGCGCGCGCATGCGTACCGTCAACAAGAGCGCGCTGGTGCCGTACACGGCTCTGCAGATGTACCGCCTCGTGAACCATGTGGCGCGCTATCCGGAGTTTCTGCCGTGGTGTCGGCACACGGAGATCTTGAGTGAAACCCCCGCGTCCATGCGCGCCACTCTGGAACTGGCACGCGGCGGACTGCATAAAACTTTCACTACCAGCAACCGCCTCGACCCCGGGCAGAGCATCGTGATTGCGCTCGACCACGGACCATTCCGTCACCTCGAGGGTCATTGGCGGTTTGAGGACTTCCCGCCGGACGGTTCTAAGGTCAGCCTGAACATGGAATTCGAGTTTGCCGGTGCGGTGCTCGATCTGATCGCCGGCCCGGTATTCCACGAAATTTGCAACTCGCTGGTGACGGCTTTTACGCGGCGCGCCACAGTACTGTATGGCAAGCACCCCGACCCTAAAGATTGAAGTGGCCTACGCATTGAACGAGCGCCAGTATCTGGTGAGCTGCGAGCTGCCGGCGGGGGCTACGGCCGTGGACGCGGTATACCACTCGGGCTTGCTGGCGAGATTTCCCGGACTTGCCGGGCGCGCTTGTCGTCTCGGGATTTTCGGACGGCCGATAGCTGCCGATGCCCCGCTCAGGAGCGGCGATCGCGTGGAAATTTACCGTCCGCTGCGTGCGGACCCCAAACACGCGCGTCGCGAACGCGCTCGACACGGACCACAGCGCTAACGCGGGCTCAACCCGACGTAGCCGTGGGTGCCGTAGTCAGTGTCGGCGGCGGAGTGGGGGCGGCTGCCGGCAAGAGCTTTTTTTCGACACTCGCTACTTTGCCGTCCCGGAACAGCACGACCACGTGCGCGCGGGCGAGCGCCTGGCCCCCGGCGAGACTGCTTGGCTGGTTGTAGTACACGTAGTCCCAGCGTTGCGGATGAAACGGATCTTCGATCATGGGCGGGCCGAGCAGTGCCCGCACCTGCGCCTCGCTCATGCCTTGCGTGACTTGCGCCACTTTCTCGGGGGCGATGAAATTACCTTGTTTGATATCAATGCGATATACACAGGCGCTGGTCGCGAGCGCGATCAGCAGCAGCGGGTAACGGAGGAAGCGCATGCGGTCTGCCGGGTTGCGTTGAGTGGAGGAGCAGGGATAATACCCGAGCGGGATGGTAACGAGAAGTCGCGATGAGCCCGGAGGCTGAAATGGAAAACCAGGAACTGCGGAATGCCGGGCTCAAGGTTACTTTGCCGCGCGTCAAGATCCTCGAAATTCTCGAGAACAACGAGCAACGTCACATGAGTGCCGAGGATATGTACAAGGCGCTGCTCGACTCGGGCGAGGAAATCGGGCTGGCCACTGTCTACCGGGTGCTCACGCAATTTGAAACCGCCGGTCTGGTCACACGCCACCACTTCGAGGGTGGGCATTCGGTGTTTGAGATCAATCAGGGCGTGCACCATGATCACATCGTGTGCGTGAAATGCGGGCGCGTGGACGAGTTCGTGGACGAGGAAATCGAAAAGCGCCAGAAGCTGATCGCGACCGCCAAGGGTTACGAGATCACCGACCACTCGCTGTACCTGTACGGCATTTGCCCGGACTGCCGCAAGACGCTAGGCAAATAGGCTCAGGCGCGCTGCGCGCGCTGCATCATCTCGCGCGCATGCTCGCGCGTGGTGGCGGTGATCTTGAGGCCGCCGAGCATGCGCGCCAGCTCCTCCACGCGATCTTCACCTTCGAGCGACTCGATGCGGGTAAACGCCCTGCGGGCGTCGGTCTGCTTGGCGACCCGCAGGTGATGGCGCGCCTGCGAGGCAACTTGTGGCAGGTGCGTCACGCACAACACTTGGCGCCGGGCGCCGAGTTCTCGCAGATAACGCCCGACGATCTCGGCCACGCCGCCGCCGATGCCGGCGTCCACTTCGTCGAACACGAGTGTGGGGATGGCGCTGGCGCGGGCCGCGGCGACCTCGATAGCAAGTGCAATGCGTGACAGCTCGCCCCCCGAGGCGACCTGCGCCACGGGCTTCAGCGGCTCACCGGGATTGACGCTCACCTCGAGCGTGGCCGTGTCGCTGCCATTCGGGCTGAAACGTGCGGCATCGAAGTCGAGCGCTCCTGCGAAACGTGCGGCCGGCATGCCGAGTTCGTGCAGAATGCCGGTAACCTTGGTGCCGAGCGTAGTGGCGGCCTGTAGGCGTTGCGCGTGCAGATCGAGAGCCGCACACCGGTATCGCTCATGCAAATGCGCGGTTTCCGCGACGAGTTCCTGCAGAGCAACCGCGTGGTTCTCCAGCTGGGTAAGCTCCATGCGCAGTGTCGCGAAGCGCTCCGGCAGGGCTTGCGGCTCAACCCGGTGTTTGCGCGCGAGATCGTGAATTGCGCCAAGACGAGCCTCAAGCGCCGCGAGCCGGTCCGGGTCGAGGTCCGCGCCTGCGAGATAACGGCGCAGGCTGTCGCCGGCATCCTGCAATTGCACTTCCGCACTCAGAAGCGCCTCGTACACCGGCTTGAGCGCGGCATCCAGCTCGCTGAGCGTAATGAGAGTCTGCAGCGCCTGATGCGCCAGTTGGTACGCTGAAATGGAGTCGCTTTCATACACGCTGTCGAGCGCCCCGCGCGCGCCCTCTAGCAGCCGGCTGGCATTTGCAAGACGCCGGTGTTCGGCCTCAAGGCTGTCGAGTTCCCCGGCCTTGAGACTAAGCGCTTCAAGCTCACTCACCTGATGACGCAGAAGCGCGAGGCGCGCGTCACGGTCAACGGAGGCACGCTGCAGGCCCGCAAGGCGTTCTTCCGCCGCCCGGGTCCCCGCGTAGAGTCCAGCCACTACTGCGACCTGGTCGAGGGTCCCCGCGTACCCGTCCAGCAAGCCTAGTTGTGCGCCCGCATGCAACAGCGACTGATGCTCGTTTTGTCCGTGGATATCGACCAGTTGTTCGCCCAGCTCGCGGAGCTGCGCGAGCGGCACGCTGTGGCCGTTGATGTAATTGTGGGAACGGCCGTCGCGGCCAAGGCTGCGGCGCAGCAGGCACTCGGCGTCTTCCACAAGGTCGCGGGATTCGAGCCAACGGCGCGCAGCGGGCAGCGCCACCAGGTCAAATTCGGCTGCGATCTCGCTACGCTCTGCGCCGTGGCGGATCACGCTAATTTCGGCGCGATCGCCGAGGAGCAGGCCGAGCGCATCCACGAGAATGGATTTTCCCGCTCCGGTTTCGCCGGTGAGTACGGTCATGCCGGAGGCGATGTGGACATCCAGCTGCTCGATGATCGCAAAGTTGCGGAGCATGAGCCCGGTGAGCATCGACTCAGCCTTTATGGCCCGCGAGTCGCACCGGTCCCCAGTGCAGCTTGCTGCGCAACACCTGATAGTAATCGTACCCGCGTGGGTGGATGAAAGTTACGCCGTGCGCGGCACGTTTGATGCGCACCCGGTCGTCCGCGCCGAGCGCTTGCCCGGGTTGTCCGTCGCTGGTGGCTTGAGCATTGCCCCCGTGGGTGTTGATGATCCTCACCTCCACCTGGCTGTCGCCGCTGATCACGATTGGCCGATCACCGAGCGTGTGCGGGCAGATGGGTACAAGAATCAAGGCCGCGAGCGCCGGATGCAGGATGGCGCCGCCCCCCGAAAGTGCGTAGGCGGTCGACCCGGTAGGCGTCGCGATGACGATGCCGTCGGCGCGATAGGCACACACTAGCCGCCCATCGACGCGTGTTTCAAACTCGATGAGCCGGCCACCGTCGGCCTTTTGAATAACAATGTCATTGAGTGCCACCGAACAGGGCGTCACCTTGCCGGAGCCAATGGTTTCCGCCGCGAGCGCCAGGCGTTCTTCCGCCTGGTATTCGCCCTGCAGTATGGCGCTCAGATCCGTGGCCAACGAAGCCGGCGAGATGTCCGTCAGGAATCCGAGCTGCCCAAGGTTGATACCGACCAGCGGCACCGGTCGCTGCTCGAAGACGTGTGCGGCACGCAGCAGCGTTCCATCTCCACCTACGACCACGGCGAGATCGGCGCGCGCGCTCAACTGGTCCTGGGGCTCGAAGCGTACTCCGCGCGCCTTGGGCAGCAACGGCGCCAATGCACGGTCCACCAGCGCCACGGCGCCCGCAGCCTCGAGCGTCTGCAATAGTTGCCCGAGCGTCGGGGTGCTGCTGGCGGCGTCCCCGCGGCCGAGCACCGCGACGGTTGAAAAGTGTAGCGACATGGCGGTCACGTTAGCATGGCCGGAACAGGCGCGGAATGCCGCTGTGTTGTTGACTGAGGTCTACGCGATTGCTAGCGTTCCGGCGGCCTCCCGGGTTCCGGAGGGCGGCGCCTTAGTTTGGAGCAGCAGCAAAATGAGCAGCGGCACGCCAAGCGGTGGATTGAACGAGCGCGCACAGCGCCTGCTGAAGGCGTTGGTCGAGCGCTACATCCGTGACGGTGAACCGGTCGGCTCGCGCACCCTGTCACGCAATTCCGGTCTCGATCTTAGCCCGGCCAGTATCCGTAATGTCATGGCCGACCTCGAGGAACTCGGATTCATCGCTTCGCCGCACACTTCGGCCGGCCGCGTTCCAACCGTCAAAGGCTACCGTTTGTTCGTGGACACGCTGCTCACCGTCAAACCGCTGGCCGAACAAGAGGTGCAGCGCATGCATGCGCAACTTGCAACCCTGGACAGCAATCCCCGCACCCTGCTCGCGTCGGCCTCCGGCATGCTGTCCGCCATTACGCACATGACCGGCGTCGTGACTTTGCCACGGCGCGAACACATCGCCTGGCGGCACATCGAGTTCTTGCCGCTTTCGGACCATCGGGTGCTTGCCATCCTGGTGATCAATGAGGGTGAGGTGCAAAATCGCATCCTGCGCCTGGAACGCGACTACCCGGCCGAGGAACTGCAACGCGCCAGCAATTTCTTGAATACCCATTACCTCGGCAAGGACATCCAGGTGATGCGCGCTGAGGTGCTCAATGAACTGCGCCGCACGCGCGAGAGCATCAACGACCTGATGTTGGCCGCGGTAACGCTGGCGGAAAAGGTGGTGGCGGACACCGGGCACGAACAAGCCCATACCTATTTGATGGCGGGCGAAACCAACCTTATGGAATGGGCCGAGCTGTCCGACGTCGAAAAGCTGCGGCGGCTGTTTGAGGCTT
Source organism: Gammaproteobacteria bacterium (assembly GCA_050739335.1). Classification (GTDB taxonomy): domain Bacteria; phylum Pseudomonadota; class Gammaproteobacteria; order Natronospirales; family REEB76; genus REEB76. The sequence continues at coordinate 3,044 of JBOIBB010000056.1, read as the reverse complement.
TCAACCAGCGGCGCGAAATCCTGCGGTTACTCGACAAGTGCATCGCCGCGGATGGCGTGCAGATCTTTATCGGTGAGGAGTCGGGCTATCAGGTGCTGGATGAATGCAGCGTGGTCACGGCGCCCTACAAGGTGGATGACGAAGTGGTGGGCGTACTCGGAGTCATCGGTCCGACCCGCATGGCCTACGAACGCGTGATTCCGCTCGTGGATCTGACCGCGCATCTGCTGGGCGCGGCCTTGAACCCGCACAAATAACCCCCAAGTCGAGGCGAAGCGCTGGCCGCGCGCAGCGCCAGGTGGATATGCATGCGGCAGAATCAGGAGGCGAGGATGACGAGCAAGCACGCGGCCGGGAATAACGACACGACCGAGGCCGGGGCGACCACACCCGGCGCGGTTGAGCCCGACCGCATGACCGAGCTTGAAGAAGCATTGCGCACCGCCGAGGAGCAGGCGGCCAAGAATCGCGACGGTTATCTGCGCGTGGCGGCCGAGCTCGACAACCTGCACAAGCGCAGCGTCCGTGAACTCGAGAATGCACACAAGTACGCCCTCGAGCGTTTCTTGCGTGAGCTCTTGCCGGTCAAGGACAGCCTTGAGGCGGGCCTTGCGGTCGCAACGGCGGACGCTGGCGAACTGCGCGAGGGCCAGGAAATGACCCTCAAGCTCTTGAACACGGCGCTGCAGCGCTTCGGGGTGCGCGAGCTCAGCCCGGCGCCGGGCGAAGACTTCAATCCCGATCTGCATGAAGCCATGACCCTGCAGCCGAGTGCCACCGCGCCCCCCGGTAGCGTGCTGCAGACTGTCCAGAAAGGCTATTTACTGGAGGACCGCCTGCTGCGCCCCGCCCGTGTGATTGTCGCCAAGCCGCCCGACTTGGCTGCTTGAAAGCCTTTTCGAGACCCCCATTTAACCGGTTATTACGACTTACCCTACATTCGGAGCACTGAATCCATGAGCAAAATCATCGGCATTGACCTGGGCACCACGAATTCCTGTGTCGCCATCATGGAGGGCGGCAAGCCCCGGGTCATCGAAAACAGCGAAGGCGATCGCACCACGCCGTCCATCGTGGCTTTCACCAAAGACAACGAAGTGCTGGTGGGGCAGTCGGCCAAGCGTCAGGCGGTCACCAACCCGAGGAACACCCTGTACGCGATCAAGCGCTTGATGGGCCGCAAGTTCGACGACCCCATGGTCCAAAAGGACAAGGGCATGGTGCCCTACACGATTGTGCGCGCCGACAACGGCGACGCTTGGGTGGATGCGGCTAGCAAGAAAATGGCGCCGCCCGAAATCTCGGCGCGCGTGTTGCAGAAGATGAAAAAGACCGCCGAGGACTACCTGCGCGAGCCGGTCACCGAGGCGGTAATCACCGTGCCGGCCTATTTCAACGACACCCAGCGTCAGGCCACCAAGGATGCCGGCAAGATTGCTGGACTCGATGTCAAGCGCATCATCAACGAGCCGACCGCCGCGGCGCTCGCCTATGGGCTCGACAAGGTCAAGGGTGACAAGAAAATCGCGGTCTACGACCTGGGCGGAGGAACCTTCGATATCTCGATTATCGAGGTTGCGGAAGTGGATGGTGAGCACCAGTTCGAAGTGCTGTCCACCAATGGCGATACCTTCCTGGGCGGTGAGGATTTCGACAAGCGCATCATCGATTACATCGCCGCGGAGTTCCAGAAAGAGCAGGGCATCGACGTGCGCGGCGACCCGCTGGCCATGCAACGCCTGAAGGAAGCCTCGGAAAAAGCCAAGATCGAGTTGTCTTCCTCGCAGCAGACCGACATCAATCTGCCCTACATCACGGCCGACGCGAGCGGCCCAAAGCACCTGAACGTCAAGCTGACCCGTGCCAAACTCGAGGCGCTGGTTGAAGACCTGATTCAAAAAAGCGTGGCACCGTGCACGACCGCGCTCAAGGATGCCGGGCTCTCGGCGAGCGAACTGGACGAGGTGATCCTGGTCGGCGGGCAGACCCGCATGCCGAAGGTGCAGGAAGTCGTGGAGAAGCTGTTCGGCAAGGAGCCGCACAAGGACGTGAACCCGGACGAGGCGGTGGCGGTCGGCGCCGCGGTGCAGGGCGGCGTGCTCAAGGGCGACGTCAAGGACGTGCTGCTGCTCGACGTCACGCCGCTATCACTCGGCATTGAAACCTTGGGCGGCGTAATGACCAAGCTGATCGAAAAGAACACCACGATTCCGACCAAGGCCACCCAGGTTTTTTCCACCGCCGATGACAACCAGACGGCGGTGACCGTTCATGTGCTCCAGGGCGAGCGCGAGATGGCGCGCGACAACAAGTCGCTTGGCAAGTTCGACTTGAGCGAGATTCCGCTGGCGCCGCGCGGCGTCCCGCAGGTCGAAGTTACCTTCGATATTGATGCCAACGGCATTCTGAACGTGTCGGCCAAGGACAAAGCGACCAACAAGGAACAGAAGATCACCATCAAGGCGTCTTCGGGTCTATCCAAAGGCGACATCGAGCGCATGGTCAAGGAAGCCGAGGCGCACGCCGCGGAGGACAAGAAGGCGCGGGAACTGGTGGACGCACGCAATCAGGCTGAGAACTTGGTGCACGCAACGGAAAAAAGCCTCAAGGAACTCGGTGACAAGGTGTCGGGCGAAGAGCGCGCGCGCATCGAGTCGGCGGCGAGCGATCTCAAGGACGCCATCAAAAAAGATGACAAACACCTCATCGAGACCAAGGCGCAGGCCTTGAGCGACGCGGCCGGCAAACTCGCCGAACGCATGTATGCCTCCAAGGCCGAGACCGGCGGCGGCTCGTCGGGTGCGGCCGGCGGCGGACAGAGCCCTGGCACCAACAAGGACAACGTGGTGGACGCCGAATTCGAAGAGGTCAAGGACGACAAGAAGCAGGCCTGAACCGACCGAAGAAGCTTGCATATTGCCCGCAGCCGATCGCGTGACCGGTGCGGGCGTTTTCTTTAGCGGTAATACTTTATGCACAAAGGCCGGATGGAAGCATTCAGCGACGGCGTGCTCGCGGTCATCATCACCATCATGGTGCTGGAG
>JBOIBB010000055.1:0-5927 GCA_050739335.1 Gammaproteobacteria bacterium | reverse complement strand
CGACGAGAATGCACCAGGGTCAACGATGGTGACCGCTTTGTCCGATGTGAGGGCAGCTTCTTAGTTACTCGGTTGCGATTCATGGCTTTAAGGGTCTGAATAAATTCCTTTTGTGCAGCCACTTGTGTTTCAGCCTTGATACGTTGGGCGTGTTCAGAGTTGACGTGTTTTTGTAACTGTTCAATTGTCCTATGCGATGTCTCTTCGGCGAGTTGGCCCCGCACCGACTGTTTTTTAAGTTCTTCACGCTGCCTCTTCATACTGACAGCGTTCTGTTTGGCCTCGAATTTAGCTGCCCGCAGGTCTTGCCGTAGTCGGTCTATTTCCTGAATCCAGTGCTTTTCCTGGGCCTCAGACTGGGAGCGAATATGGGCGAGTTCTACACGATGTGCGTCTCGGAGCTGAACGCTTTCGGCTTTTGCTGCCTCAAGAAGTTTCGTGAGCCTGGATGCCTCCTTTTCTGCACCGGCGGACGAGGCACGCAGCTCTGCCAGTTACGAATCGAAGTTCAGGAAACAGCAAATGAGTCTTCGCGCAACGCTTCATACAGCGACATGGCCTTGAGCTGTCGCCCCGAGATTGAGCAGGCGTCCTGGGCTACGCGGAAAACCGAGCAACGCGATAGGGAGCCACATCAATTTCCGGCTTTCGTTCGGCCACGATATCGGCCACTAGGCGCGCCGAACCTGCACAGAGAGTCCAGCCGAGCGGCCCATGACCGGTGTTGAAAAACAGATTCTTATAACCGGATGCACCCAGGATCGGCGGCCCATCGCAAGTCATGGGACGCAGCCCTGCCCAATAGGTCATGCCCTCCCCGTTCTCCGCCACCTTGGCCACTTCCGGCAGCAGGTGGGCGGCCTGCCGCAAGGCGCTGGCACTGCGCTGCGGGTTGGGTTGCGTGTTGTAACCGTTGAATTCCGCGGTACCGGCAATCCGCAAACGCTTTCCGAGCGGCGTGATGACGACCTTCTGTTCGAAATCCACTATAGGAGTCCGCAATTGCGCGCCGATGACGGGGCCGAGTGTGACCGAGTAGCCTTTGGCCGGGTAAATCGGCAGCGCGAGGTGCAAGGACTTGACCAGCAACGGACTGTAACTGCCTGCGGCCACCACGTAGAGGTCCGCCTCGATGATTCCATCACTGGTCACGATGGAGGCCAAGCGTTTGCCGTCACTATGGAGGCCTGTCACCATTGTGCCAAAACGAAATTTGACTCCTGCCGCCAGCGCTTGCTCCTGCATGACACGCGTGAACTCGTAGGCGTCGCCGCTGCCATCTTGGGGATAGTGAATCGCACCGGCCAGTTGTGTTGCGGCGTGCTGCAACCAAGGTTCAAGCTCCGCCGCTTCGTGCGGCGTGAGCGCTTTCGATTCCAGACCCAGCGGACGGAGCCGGTCCGCCAGCTTCTGCGTCTGCTCAAATGCCTTGCGTTCATGGAAGACCTTGAGCGTGCCGTTGCAGAGCCGGTCGTATTTCAACGGCAACTGATGCTCAAGCTCGCCCAGGACTTTGAGGTTGTAAAGCGCCAAACGCAGGATCGCATCGGTTGCGCGTGCATGCGGCGCCGGTTTCGAGGCCCGCAAGAAGCGGATGCCCCATCCGAGCATGCCCGGAATCGCGCGCACGCGCAGCAACAGGGGCGAGTCCTCGTGGCCCATCCAACCCAATAGATGTCGCAAAGTACCCGGCGCATTCCAAGGATCGGACTCACTGGGCGTCAACAGGCCGCCATTCGCGAAACTGGTTTCGAGCCCCGCCGCGTCGCGCCGTTCGATCACCGTCACGTCAAAGCCGTGTTGTGCGAGGAACCACGCGGTGGTGGTGCCCATGAGGCCCGCGCCGACGACGGCAACCGTAGATTTCACTTTTGTCTTTGCTCCAGGAATTGTGTGCGGAAAAACGCTGCGGTGGCTTCATCTGCTTCCAGCCAGGAGTGATAGCGCAGGAAACCATGGATCTCGTTCGGGATCACGAGTTCTTGATACGGTACTTTAGCGGTCTGGAGACGCCGCACCAGATCCACCATCTGGTGAAAATGTACGTTGCGATCATCGTCGCCTTGGATCAGGAGCACCGGCGACTTCCAGGTTGCAATCGCCGCATCCGGCGACGAATCCCAGAACACCTTCATGAGAGACGGCTTGTCGAGCATCTGGTAGCGCTCGGGACCCTGCCCAAACCAGTCCTTGGCAAACATCGACCAGTCGTGCACGCCGTGAAAATCCACGCCCGCCTTGAAGAGGTCTGAGTTGCGAGCCAGAGCCAGCGCCGTCAGGTATCCGCCGTAGGAGCCGCCCCAGATTCCGATTCTGTTGGCATCCACTTTTGGGTACTGTTGCAACCAGCGTGCGCCCGCCACGACGTCCTGATACTCCGAGGCACCGGTCGGCCCCCAATGCAGCGGATAGTGAAAATCGTGACCGTAACCGATGCTCAGACGGTAATTGACCGAGAGCACGATGAAACCGTGATTCGCCAGATACTCGTTGACCGCGTAGGAATTGCTGTAATAGTCCATGTTGTGCCAGGTGAGCAGCATTTGCCGAGGCGGTCCACCGTGCACAAAAATGATGCCGGGCTTCTTGGTCGCGCCATCATCTTTTTCGAACAGTTGACCCTGGATGGTCCAGCCATCCGCCGCCTTGAAGGTCACCAGCTTGGGCACCAACAGATCCTGCGTGGGGAAATCGGCTGGAATCTGCGCGGCGTCAACCGGACGCCAAGTCGACGAAGACAGGCTGCCTTGCATCACCAGCGGCGGACGCCGCGGCCCTGCATCGACGAAAGCCAGCGTGTCGTCCTTGCCGGTGACGACCGGGCTCCATTGGCTGTGGCTGCCCGAGGTCAGCGCCTGCGGCACGCCGCCGCTCACGGCCACGCGGAACAGGTGGCGGCGATCGCTGTCGCCCGCTGTTGCCCCGGTGTTGGCGCTGTAGATCAGGTAGTTGCGATCCGGCGTCAGCGCTACATCCTTAACCATGAAATTTCCGGGAGTCAGGAGCCGCGCGCTGCCACCGGCCGCAGATATCACGTAAAGATGCGGCCAGTTGTCCATCTCCGAAATGAATGCGATGTGGTCGCCAGCGACCCAGCGCAAATCCACGCTGCCGCCCTCTTGCGGAAACGAGCCGCGCAACGTGCCGGGACTTTGCCAGATGGCATGGCCGGCGCCGCTCTTGGCGTCAGCCACCCAGATAGACCACGGCAGCACATGCCACTCGAGCGGTGATTCGGGTGCGCCGCCCGAGCCCGGGGTACGCGCAAACACGATGCGCGTCCCGTCGGACGACCAACGCGGATCGCTGTCGCGCGCGGTGGACGGCGCCAGGTACTCAAGAGGGGTACGGTCGTTGCGGAAGATGCCGATGAAGCTGTGGTCGCCGCGGCCCGAAACGAACGCGAGGGCGCTGCCGTCCGGCGACCATTGCAAATCGCGGTCGTGTCCAGAGTCGAAGAACAGGCGCTTGGTCGGCTGGCTGCCGTCGAGCGGAGCCGACCAGACACTTCCATCCTCCGGGTGAATGAATGCAACCCGCTGCGAGTCGGGCGAAACTGCCGGGCTATCACCATCGCCGAGCACTCGCGGCTCGCCACTCGTGAGCGAGACACTCCACACCTGCATCTTCTGCTCGACCGGGCTGGAGTCTGGATCCGGCGCGAGCTTCTCGGGCCAGTTGGCATCGTGATCCCCGCCGCGCACGTACACGAGATACTTGCCGTCGCGGGAGAAGCCGACATGGGTAAGCTCCTGTCCACTGTCCGTGGTATAGCGCGTGACGAGGCGCGGAGTGTAGTCCGGAGCACGGGCTACCCAGATATTGCGCACCCCACGCTCGTTGATCACCCAGGCAATGGCGTTGCCCTCAGGAGCAGCCACAAGGTCGGTTGGGTACGGATAGCCGAGCACCTGGGCCATGCTGAAGTTCGCCGGCGCCGGCTGCGCGAGACTCGGGCGCAGACCGAGACCGGCAACCACGGCAACCAGCAATACCCCCCACCATGTCTTGTACTTGTTACGCAGCATCGTTAACTCCCGTCACGATCGCATTTGCATTTCGATCCGGTAGAGTGACGGAGCAGTGAAAAGGCTGTCACCTTCGCGCCGCTGAGGCCCCTACCGCTGTCGCGTCACACCGCGATTTCACGCTCCATGTGGGCTTCCGTTTCCAGGCTTTCGCGGTCACGCCACAGGGTCGCTAACGCCAAGGCCCGGCCGCCGCGATAATAGCGCACTGCACAGTCGAATTTGGCCGGATCGCCCTCGAGGTCCGCGCGTTCCCAGTTTTCTGCATGCCCCACGTAGTTGAAGCTCACATCGTAGTGCTGGCTCCAGAAAAACGGTACCGAGGTGTAGCGCTCGGCATAGCCCAGTATATTGCGCGCGGCCGTTTGGCCCTGACGTTGCGCTACGGCCCAGTGTTCGACCCGGATGCGTTCGCGGCTGTGCGGATCCGGCCAGCGTGCGATGTCACCTGCGGCGTACACGTCGGGCACGCTGGTGCGCAGATACTCATCCACGCTCACGCCGCGATCGAGCTTGATGCCCGCCTCCTCCGCCAGAGCGAGCTGCGGGCGCACGCCGACGCCGGCCACCGCCAGGTCACAATCGACCCGTGTGCCGTCTTCGAGCGTCGCATGTCCGGCATCCAGCGCCGCAACCGTATGCCCCAGATGAAACACCACGCCCTTCGAAGCGTGCAACTGCTGAATGAAATCTCCGAGCTCGCGCCCGAATACGCGCTCCATGAGATGCTGTTCCGGGGCTACCACGTGCACCTCGAGCTTGCGGGCACGCAGCGAGGCTGCAGCTTCGAGGCCGATGAAACTCGCCCCGATCACCAGCGCCCGCCGTGCTCCCTGCTCGATCGCCTGGATAATGCCCGCGGTATCGGCGGCACTGCGCAGATAATGCATCCGGTTCGCCGCACTTCCTCCAAGCTTCAGGTGGATCGGAGCGGATCCGGTCGCGAGCAGCAGCGCGCCGTAGGAATAGCGCTGCCCGTCTGCGTTAACTACCGCCTTTTGCGCAAGATCCAGCTTGGCGACACGCGTCTGGTTCACCAGCCGGATATCGTGCTCACGGTAGTAGTCCGCGCTGCGCACCGGCACCCAGTCCGCGGGCGCGCTGCCGGCCAGATAATCCTTGGAAAGGTTGGGCCGATCCGGCGGCAGCCCGTCTTCCGCACTCAACAGCGTGATCGGCCCCTGATACCCGCAAAAGCGCAGGGTACTGGCGGCCTCCTCCCCGGCTGCGCCCCCGCCCGCGATTACGACCGAGACTGGCGCACGCGCTGTTTTGGGCGCGGGTCGGCCGCTGTGCGTTGCCAGCGGGAGCTTTTCCCGCACAAACACTTTCCCGTCTGTCCGCTCGACCCGCCAACACAGAATCGGTTTCAGCGCGGGCGCACCCAGGACCTCGCCCGTCCGCAGGCTGAAGCAGGCGTGGTGCCAGGGGCAACGCAGGGTGTCATCGACCATCAAGCCCTTGTTGAGCGGCCCGCGATAGTGCGTACAGACCGTACCCGTAGCGAACACCTGATCGCCGCGGCGCGCGAGCAGCACCGATTCCTGCCCGACGTGGCCGGTCAAGATGCCGCCGACAGGAACGGCGTCAAAACTCACGCCGGAGGCCAAGTCCGGCCCTTCGAGCTTGGGGGTGTCGCTCATTACTTCTCCTGATACACAAAGAGTTGTTTTAGACAGATCCTAGTTATAAAACTATATTTGTTCTCAGTTACTTACTGGTTACATTAAATGTTCGATCTACCACACGCTTCGCTCCCAAAACGACACACCTCGTCCGGGTGAGAGCCGTTCCTAAAACCATGGAAAAGTATTCCATGAACGTCAGCCGAACAGTGTTGCTGACGATTCGCGCACCGGGATCGCACCGGTAACACCCGGGTTGCACTCGATGCCAGGA
>JBOIBB010000054.1:0-12179 GCA_050739335.1 Gammaproteobacteria bacterium | reverse complement strand
ACCTTGGCCTGCAAGTGGCCGCGCCCGCGATAGGATTCGATGAGCTTGATGACCGCCGCCTGCTTCTGGGCAGCATCGGGCTGCAGACCCCCCGCCGCCGCAACGGCGCGTCGCGCGCGGGCGCTCGTGAGGAGCGCCTGTTCGACCGGCAAACGCGGTTGCTCGGCCGCGCCGCGCGGCGCCGACTCGGACTGCAATCCGCGAAAATATCTGGACCACTCGGCGGACACGGACTGCGGGTCCACAAGATATTGCTCGTAAAGAGCTTCGACGTAATCCGCGTTGCCGCCGTATAACGGCGTCGTCTGGTATTTCTGTTTAAAAGTTGCGCTCATAGTCACTGACTAACACCACGGTGGAACTTACATCCGGGAATCCGAGTACGCCAAAAAACACCAAAGGAATCAAAAGGCGCGAGAGATTTTTGTGTGGGCAGCATGATACTTGCCATGTGCGCACATTTTAGCTCAACCCCGAGTCCAGTTAAACGTCTGTGCGCATGACCTGGGTCAAGGTTTCTGCAAGACACCCCACACGAAAGGTCGTTGACGGAACCATACCGTCAGCAGCCACTTCTCGCCGCGTAACACCGGCTTGCCGGCATGCAGCGTCAGGGTGTTGGGCTTGCCCTGCGCGTCCAAGTTGAGAAACTTCACCGCCTTGCCGAGTTCGGGCGCCACGCAGGCGCCGAGCAGCGGAAAATCGGTTTCGCCGCCCGCCTCGACTTCGTTCAGATAAACCATGATCGTGATGTCGCGCTGTCCACCGCGGCCGTCCACCAGTTCCTCACGATTGCCCTGGCTTGTGAAGTAATCGCGGTGCGGCTTGTACTCTTGCCCTGGCTGATAATGCAGTATCGCGAAAGGCTCGGCATGCCGTGGTTCGCGCTCCACGAGTGCCGCGAGGCGCCGCAGCGTCAAGCCCGTGATGAAGTCACACATGCTCAGCGGAAAATACATGGAGCTGCTGGTGCGCATCGCATTCTGCATGATGGCGCCCGTTACCGGATCCGCAACGGACGAAGGCAGCAGCGCAGGCGCTGCTACATTGATGAAATGTTCACAGAGAAGCGGCGGCAGCACACCTTTTATCTCATACAGCACTCCCACCGACAGCTCTTCCGCCGCCAGCGTGTGCTGGAACTCCCGCAAATTGGGCACCGTAAGTTTTAGCGCTGCCGCGCTTCCCGCAGTCAAAGGACCGGCCGCTTGCATGAGTCGTTGCATTCGCTGGCCGCCGTCCAAGGCCGCGAGCTTCTGCAGTCCGGCGACTGCCAGGGTCACGCGCCGTTCTGCGGCTTGCCGCAACCAATAGATCCCCTCGGCTTGTTCACGCGGCGTCTCGCGCGCGAGCATTTGCCTGCCGAGCAGATACTGGGCGAGCGCGTCGCCCTGGCGTGCGGCAACGCGCAAACAGGCATCGGCTTGGGCCTGTGAATTCGCCAGCAAGTGCAGCAGCCCGAGTGCACGCAAGGCCGGCACATGACCCAAGCGCGCGGCCTGCAGCAGCAATTTCCACGCCCGGGCTTCGTCCACCGCTGTGCCGATGCCATTGAAAAGCAGATTGGCGAACGTGTAGCAGGCTTCTTTCAGGCCCTGTGCCGCCGCACGCTCCAGATACTGCGCGGCACGCTCCGGCTGCTGATCCACGGCGATACCGTTCAGGTGCATCAAGCCGAGCAGATTGCAGGCAGGGGCTACGCCACGCTCCGCGGCCTTCTGTAACCAGGGAACCGCGGCCGCGTACTCGCGGTGCGAGAAATAGAGAATCCCGAGGTCGGCCTGCGCGGCTGGGTTCCCGGCCTCGGCTGCCCGCCTCAGCCCCGGCTCGGGCGTGACACTCACTGCGGTAACGGTGCGGCCCGCATGCTAGAGCGAACTCATGAACGCCTGCGCAAGACGTTCAAGCCCCGCCTGGTCCTCGGCGTCGAAACGCCCGGTATGCGGGCTGTCGATATCGAGAACCCCGAGCACGCTCTTGCCCTGCAGCAGCGGAGTGACCACCTCCGAACGCGAAGCGGTATCGCAAAAAATATGTCCGGGAAACTCGTTCACGTCCGGCACCACCAGCGCTTCACGTCTGGCGGCCGCGATCCCGCATACACCCTTGCCGAGCGCGATGCGCACACACGCGGGCTTGCCCTGAAACGGCCCAACCACGAGCTCCTGGCCCTTGAGAAAGTAAAACCCCACCCAGTTCACGTCCGCTAGTCCGTAATAAAGCAGCGCCGAGAAATTCGCGGCATTGGCGATGAGGTCACGCTCACCATGCAACAAGCCGCGTGCCTGTTCCAGCAGCTCCCGGTAGAGCTCGGCCTTGTCGGTCGCGGTGATCTCTTTCAGGGCAAACATCCGGGCTTTCTCCCGTCAACACCACGCGCTTCATTGTACTTGAATCACCCGGCCGCGGACTTGCACCGCCAGCGCGGAAACGAGGTGCCAGGGCAGTTGCGGCCCGCAATGATTGCGTTTATGTTCCGGTCGGATCGCACCCGCAATCACCGGAGGATAGTTTATGCCCAAGGGACCTTTTCTCACCGACATCGACACCATTCGCAAGCGCGCCCGCGAGGACATGGGCGGCGGCGCAGTCACCGCTGGCTACCAGGCCGACCGCAGTACGGTACTCAAGCTGCTGAACGGCGCGCTGGCCACCGAGCTCGTGTGCGTGCTGCGCTACAAGCGTCACTATTTCATGGCCAACGGCATCCACGCGGAAAGCGTGGCCGCCGAGTTCCTGCAACATGCCAATGAAGAGCAAGGCCACGCGGACCAGATCGCGCAACGCATCGTACAGTTGGCCGGGAAGCCGGATTTCTCGCCTGCCGGCCTGCTCGGCCGCAGTCATTCCGAGTACACCGAAGGCAAGAACCTGGTGGACATGATCCAAGAAGACCTGGTTGCCGAGCGCATCGCGATTGATACCTATCGCGAGATGATCAACTACCTCGGCAACGACGATCCCACCACGCGTCGCATGCTGGAAGGCATACTCGCGATGGAAGAAGAACACGCAGAAGACCTGGCGAGCATGCTCGACAAGGATGCGCAACTGCAAAATCACGTTCACTGAGTACACGCCGCGCGTTGCAGGCGCAAGTCGCAGTGCGAGCACGCGGCGGGCGAAGGCAGGAGCCGTGTTACGCCGTATCTAGCGCTCTCCGACCTGGTGGTACTGATTCATTTCGCGTTCGTAGCCTTCGTGGTGGCGGGCGGTCTGCTGGTGCTGCGCTACTGGCGTCTTGTATTCCTGCACTTGCCGGCCATCACCTGGGGCGCGCTGGTCGAGTTCACGCACTGGACCTGTCCGCTCACCTGGCTCGAAGACTGGCTGCGAAATCGCGCCGGCGTAACGGCCTACCGCGGCGACTTCGTTACGCACTATCTGCTGCCGGTTCTCTACCCGGCGCACCTGACCGCGGATATCCAGGTCGCGCTCGGAGTATTCGTGATTGCGCTCAACGCGTTGATCTACACCTGGATCATTCTGCATTGGCGCCGCAGCCGGCTCAGGCACGCGCGAACGGAAAGGCGATGGCCTCGCTGATGCCTGCCGCATGCGCAGCGAGCATCACGACCCGATCGAAGCCCAGCGCTACACCGGCACAATCCGGCAATCCTTCCGCCAGCGCCGCGACCAGGCGCGTGTCCGGAGGTACATCCGGGAGGCCGTTCGTACGCCGGTAGTCACGCTCGGCTGCAAAGCGCCGGGCTTGCTCGACACTGTCTGTGAGCTCGTGATAACCGTTCGCAAGTTCGCGGCCATGAAAGAAAACCTCAAAGCGCTCGGCCACCGGCGGCGTGCCGGCACGCACCCGCGCCAAGGCCGCCTGGTCCGCCGGGTAGTCATGCAGGAAGGTGAGCCGTGCTGCAGCGCCGAGCCGCGGGTAAACCAGCTCACCGGCCACTAAGTCGAGCCAACCGTCACGCTCGACGGCAGCGGCAGCCGGCAGGGTCAGACCGGCGGCCTGCAGCATCGCCCTACAAGCCCGGATGTCAGCGGTAAAGGGATCGATCCCCGCAAAGCTCCGGAAGGCCTCGCGGTAAGTGAGATATTCGGGGGGCGCGCCACATTCGGGAAGCAATTCCGCCAGGAGTTCCGCGACCTCGACCATGAGGCGGCGGTGATCGAAACCCACGCGATACCATTCGAGCAGCGTGAACTCGGGATTGTGATTCCGTCCCGCTTCGCCCGTACGGAACACCTTGCAAAGCTGCCAGACATCGCCGTACCCCGCGGCCACCAGCCGTTTCATCGCAAACTCGGGCGAGGTATGCAGATAAAGGTCACCGGCCGCGTCCGCCACACGAAAACTCGCGAGCTGCCGGTCGGTCGAGCCCGCGTGTGAGAGCGCCGGAGTTTCGACCTCGAGCACCTCGCGTAGCGCAAAGAACGCGCGGATTTTGCCGAGCAGCGCCGCGCGCAGGCGCAGATTGGCCAGGCTCGCGGTGGGCCGCCAATCGACTGGCTCAATTTTATTGCTGCTTGTCACAAAGACTGGAGCGCCGGGGAACGTGGTATGACGCTGCCGGTATGTCACGACGTGCGCATGCGGAGTGCACGGTTCATTCCGGCAGGGGCTCAATAAACAATGCGCCGGCTCATTCCTTCACGCGCGCGGAATATTTGCCGGTGCGCGTATCCACTTTGATGACTTCGCCCTCGTTCACGAACAATGGCACCAGCACGGTCGCGCCGGTCTCCACCGTGGCGGGTTTGGTTGCACCGCTCACGGTGTCACCGCGCACTCCCGGTTCGCAGTTGGTGATCTTGAGATTGGCAAATACCGGCGCCTGCACCGCGAGCGGCCGGCCGTTCCACAAGGTGAGGATGCAGATTTCCTGCCCCTTGAGCCATTTGCCGGCATCGGCCATGGCGGTGGCATCGGCAGGCAGTTGCTCGAAGTTTTCTGGATTCATGAAGTACCAGAGCGAGCCGTCGTTGTAGAGATACTGCATCTCCATGTCCACGATATCCGCCGCCTCCACCGTATCGCCCGACTTGAAGTTGCGGTCCAATATCTTGCCGGTGCGCAGATTGCGGATTTTCACGCGACTGAAGGCTTGGCCCTTGCCGGGCTTGACGAATTCGTTTTCGACGATGTTGTAGGGATCGCCGTCGAGGATGATTTTGACGCCGGCCCGGAATTCATTGGTGCCGAAAGTAGCCATTTTGTTTCCGCCGTTGAGAGTGCAAAATAACGGCCCGCGCCGCCCCAAAAAGGCGGCCATGATACAACCAACACCCATTCCGGGGCAGCATCCCGGATACGGAATCGCTCTCATGCCTGCTGAATGGCAGATTGACTTGGCCCGCGCGGTCAGCGATCCGGCCGAGCTGCTGCGCCTGCTCGAGCTGGACCCCGAGCTGCTCGAACCGGCACGCGCCGCGGCGCGTGAATTCCCGTTGCGCGTGCCACGCGCGTTCGTGGCACGCATGCACAAGCACGATCCTGACGACCCGCTGTTACGCCAGGTACTGCCGATCGGAGCGGAACTGACCGAAGCGCTCGGTTTCAGCAACGACCCGGTCGGAGATCTCGCGAGCCGCGCCGCACACGGCGTGCTGCACAAATACTACGGCCGCGTGTTGCTGATCACGACCGGCGCCTGCGCCGTCAACTGCCGTTATTGCTTCCGGCGGCACTTCCCCTATAGCGAGGAAAACGCACGCTCCAATCAATGGCAGACGGCACTCCAATATATAAGTGGCGATCCGAGCATCCACGAGGTGATCCTGAGCGGGGGCGATCCCTTGTCACTCGCGGATTCCGCACTCGCGCCGCTCGCCGCGGCACTGGCACAAATTCCGCACCTGCGTACCTTACGCATTCACAGCCGCCAGCCGGTGGTGCTGCCCTCGCGCGTCGATGCAGGCCTCATGGGCTGGCTGCAGGAATGCCGCTTGCGCAAAGTGGTGGTGCTGCACGCCAACCACGCACAGGAAATCGATGCCGACGTTGCCGCCGCTGTCGTGCGGCTCAAGACTGCCGGCGCCACCGTGTTCAACCAATCCGTGCTGCTCAAGGGCGTGAACGATTCCGTCGATGCGCTTGCGGCGCTCTCGGAAGCGCTGTTCGCGGTCGGCGTGATTCCCTACTACCTGCACCTGCTTGACCGGGTGCAGGGAGCCGCACATTTCGAAATCGGGGAAAACCGTGCCCGCGAGCTCATGCGCGGGTTGCGCGCCCGCCTGCCGGGCTATCTGGTGCCGCGGCCAGTGCGCGAGGTCGCGGGCGCCGCCAGCAAAATTCCGCTCTCCGAGCCTTGAAATCCGTCGTGCATCCCGTCAAGCTTGCCGCCACACTCCGCGCCCACGGATAAAAATTGTAGGAATGCCTTGCCGGCACGCAACCCCATCCCGATCCTGATCATCACGGTTTCCGAAAATGATGCCGAGCAGATCAACAGTGCCCTGCGCAACGCCGGCTATCCGGTGCATCTGCTGTGGGCGGACAACATGGACAGTGCCGAGCATAAGATTCGTAAACAGAAGCCCGACCTGATTCTGTGCTCCCCGAGCGTAACGGATACCCCCTTGCAGGACGTGGTGAAGTTCCGCGACCTGTCACTGCCGAACGTTCCGGTCATCGTGCTCGATTCCAAGCTCGACCCGGAACTGGCTGCGGAATACATGGGTGCCGGCGCGCGCGACCAGGTGTCGCTCGCACAGATGGACCACCTGTGTGCGGTCGTCACCCGCGAGCTTGAGGTCATGCAACTGGTACGCGACCTCGAGCAAAAGAGCCTGGCGCTCAAGGAATACGAGCAGCGTGTCGACTCGGTCGTGAACGAGTCACGCAATGCTATCGCCTACGTGAATCAAGGCATCGTGCTTGACGTCAATCCGGCGTTCTTGGACCTCTTTGGTTACGGCACCAGCGCCGACATCGAAGGCCAGCCGGTACTGGAACTCTTCGAAGGCGAGTCCCAGACCACGCTCAAGGAAGCGCTGCGCCTCTCCGGCAAGGGTCAGGAGCTCAAACCATTGACCCTGCGCGGCAAGCACGCGGAAGGCAAGAGTTTCGAAACCACGATCGAGATTTCACACACTGAAATCGACGGTGAGCCGGCGCTCGGGCTTACGGTCCGCAACGAGGCCGTGGCCAACGACGCCATGGAACAGATGCGCGGCAAGGCGCAGGCCCAGATCGATCTGCTCAGCCAGAGACTGGCCGCCAGCGTCCAGCAACTTTCGGCGGTGCGCAATCTCGACCTGCAGACCGGCCTCATCAACCGCCTGCATTTCATCGAACTGTTGCGCCAACTGACCGCCAAGCCGCCCGAGCGCAGCGTGCGCGTACTCTTATATATGAGGCCCGACAGGTTTTCCGAGGTCATGGACCACGTGGGCGTGATCGCGAGCGACGGCGTTCTCAAGGGTTTGGCCGACATGCTGGCCGCGCACGCCGCCAAGGAAGACATCGTCGGCCGCCTGGACGGCACGGTGTTTGCCATACTCCTCGAGCGGCCCAAGCTCGATGAGATCATCACCTGGGCGGAAAACTTCCGGGCTGCGGTCTCCGGGCATGTCTTCGAGAGCATGGGCAAATCGACCAGCCTCACCTGTAGCGTCGGTTACGTGGCGCTCGACGAACAAAGCCGCGACGCCGAGACCGCGCTTACCCGCGCCAAGGAAGCACGTCACAAGGCGAGCCTGAACCAGGGCGGCGCGCTCATCGGCTGGACGCCACCCAAGGTCGATGCCGAAGGCCGTGCCACCGACCCGGAATGGCAGCGGCGCATCACCGAGGCCCTGAAAAACGACCGCTTTACGCTCGTCTATCAGTCGATTGCCAGCTTGGCTGGCGACCCCGGTGAATCCTTTGACATGTTGGTGCGTATGCACAACGCGGACGGCAGCGAAGTACCCAACAAGGAATTCATTCCCAGTGCCGAAAGGAACGGCATGCTGAACGCGATCGACCGCTGGGTGACGGAACACAGCCTCAAGGTGCTGCACGAGCGTAGCAAGCAGAACCGCGCCACGCGTCTTTTCGTCCGGCTTTCCGACCAATCGCTAACCGACAAGCAACTCTTGCCGTGGCTGGAAAAACTCCTGAGCGGCCTGTCCTTTACCTCCGGGCAATTGGTGTTCCAAGTCACGGAAAAGTCCGCCGAGAAATACATCAGCGACGCCCGCAACCTCGCGCAGGCGGCACATCGCCTGCAGTGCGGGTTTGCCCTCGAACACTTCGGGCTCGGCCAGAACTCGCTGCACACGCTCGGCCTCATCCACCACGTTGACTTCATAAAAATCGACGGCGCGCTCACCGCCGCGTTATTCACCGAAGAAGACAAACTCGAATTGGTCAAGAAGTACTTGGCGCGCGCCGGTGAACTCAAGGTTCACACCATTGCCGAGCGCGTGGAACGCCCGGAAACCATGACCAAGCTCTACCAACTCGGTGTCGGCTACATCCAGGGCAATTACGTGCAGGAGCCCGAAGTCGTCATGGCCGACGCCAGCGTGGGCCACGCGGCCGGCTGAGATCAACCGCTCTTAGCAGCGGGGCTTTGCGATTCCGGATACATGGCCTCCACCGCGCGCCAGCCGCGCGGCAGCTTGAGACCGCGCCGGCCACGTTCGCCGGCATAGCCTTGGAGTGCCTTGGCCGACAAGGTCATGTGACGCGATCCCGCCATGATCACCAGCCCCTCGTTGGCCGCGACACTCGTGACCGCGGTCAGGTATTCCTCGCGGCTTGCGGCCTTCTTGGACGGAATGCTCATGATCTTGTTGCCCTTGCCACGCGCGAGCTCCGGCAGCTTCTTCATCGGGAACACCAAAATATGGCCGGCGCTGTCGACAGCCGCCAGGAGATCGGTTGCGGTATTTGCTACCGGCGCCGGCACCAGTACGCGTGCGTTCTTCGGCAGGCGCAACACCGCCTTGCCGGCGCGATTGCGCGACAGCAGCTCACCGAGTTTCACCACAAAGCCGTAGCCGGCATCGCTTGCCACCAGCCAGCGATCTTCGGCTTCGCCGATCAGCACGCCCGCAAAACTCGCACCCGTAGGCGGCGTGAGCCGGCCGGTCAAAGGTTCGCCCTGTCCGCGCGCCGATGCCAGTGTGTGCGCCGGGAGCGCATAGGCGCGGCCGCTGGAATCGAGAAATACCGCGAACTGATTGCTCTTGCCGTAGGCGGCCGCGAGAAATCCATCGCCGGCCTTGTAATTCAGCGCACGCGGGTCGAGCTCGTGGCCCTTGGCGGCGCGCACCCAGCCCGCCTTGGACAACACTACGGTCGTCGACTCGGTCGGCAACAATTGAGTTTCATCAATCGCCTGCGCCGCCGGCGCACTCTCGATCAGTCGCGAACGGCGCGCGTCGCCATAGGTCTCGGCATCCGCGACGAGTTCCTCGCGCACCAGTTTTTTGAGCCTCGCCTTGGTGCCGAGGGTTTTTTGTAAAGCCTCGCGCTCTTGCGACAAGTCTTTCTGTTCACCCCGGATCTTCATCTCTTCAAGCTTGGCCAGATGGCGCAGCTTGGTTTCGAGAATTGCCTCGGCCTGGATATCCGAGAGCTTGAAACGCTTCATGAGCACAGGCTTCGGCGAGTCGTGCTTGCGGATGATGGCAATGACTTCATCGAGATTGAGATAGACGATCAGCAATCCGTCAAGGATGTGCAAGCGCTTCTCAACCTTATCGAGCCGGAACTTGAGCCGCCGGGTAACGGTCTCAATTCGGAACTCCAGCCATTCTTCCAGCAGCATCTTGAGATTCTTGACTTGCGGCCGGCCGTCCAGGCCAATCACGTTCAGATTGATCCGGTAGCTCTTTTCCAGGTCCGTGGTCGCGAACAGATGCGCCATGAGCTCACTCGTATCCACGCGGTTGCTGCGCGGCACGATCACGAGACGCGTCGGGTTCTCATGATCAGACTCATCGCGCAAGTCCTCCACCATGGGCAGTTTCTTGGCGCGCATCTGCGCCGCGATCTGCTCGAGCACCCGGTCGCCCGAGGCCTGATACGGCAACGCGCTGATCACAATGTCGCCGCCTTTCTCCCGCGTCCATTTGGCACGCAAGCGGACGCTGCCGAGGCCGGTCGCGTACATCTGCAGGATTTCCGCACGCGGCGTAATCAGTTCCGCCTGCGTGGGAAAATCCGGTCCCTTGACGTGTTCGCAAAGCTGTTTGACCGTGGTCTTGGGTTCTTCGAGCAAGCGGATGCAAGCACTCGCCACTTCCTTCAGATTGTGCGGCGGAATATCCGTCGCCATACCAACGGCAATACCCGTGGCACCATTCAATAAGACGTTCGGCAGCCGCGCCGGCAGGAGTTTCGGTTCCTGCAGCGTACCGTCAAAATTCGGCTGCCAATCCACCGTGCCCTGCCCCAGTTCGGAAAGCAGTACCTCGGCGTATTTGGAAAGCTTCGCCTCGGTGTAGCGCATGGCGGCGAACGATTTGGGATCGTCCAGCGACCCCCAGTTTCCCTGCCCGTCAATGATCGGATAACGGTAGGAAAACGGCTGCGCCATGAGCACCATAGCCTCGTAACAAGCCGTATCTCCGTGCGGATGGTACTTGCCGAGCACGTCGCCCACGGTGCGCGCCGACTTCTTCGGTTTATTCCCGGATTCCAGCCCCAACTCCGACATCGCGTACACGATGCGCCGCTGCACCGGCTTCAGGCCGTCCGCCACGCTCGGCAACGCCCGGTCCAAAATCACGTACATGGAATAATCCAGGTACGCCTTCTCGGTGAAGGTTTTCAGCGGCTGGCGTTCAGCACCCACAACAGTCGGAGTATGGACATCAGCCATTGGAGGTTCCCCAAATTCAAAAAACTTGTGGCATTATATCGGTGCTCACAGGAGCTTCACCATGTCGACCGTAAAGGAAGAATTCACACGTCTGATTCAAGAACAGCCAGACGATAGTTCGCCCGAAGAAATCGTGCGTGAACTTGCATATCATGTCATGGTAGAACGCGGGCTCGCCGATTCGGACGCAAACCGCACCATTTCGAATGAAGCGATGGAACACCGTATTCGCTCATGGCGAAAATAGCATGGACGAAAGAAGCTCAGAGATGGCTTGAGGATACCTTCGAGTACATTGCAGCAGAAAACCCACAGGCTGCTACTCGAACTACTCAGGACATATACCAGCGGGCACAGGTGCTTGCCGATCATCCTGAAATCGGACATCGCTATCGCTCCTCAAGCCGGAATGTGAGAGTTCTATTGTACGGACACTATCGCATCGTCTATCTGGTGAAGAGCGATGACCGCGTTGACATAATCGGTGTATTCCATGGAGCGCTGGACATCACTAAATATCAACTGTAAGTCGGATGCCTACCCAAGACGTCATGCAGACGCCGCCAATTGGCCCAGCAGCGGAGCAACGGCTCCGAAATCACACACACAATACATCCCTATACTGGCCTGACATTGTCCACCCCGCTCGGCAACACACGGTCCAAAATTACGTACATGGAATAATCCAGGTACGCCTTCTCGGTGAGAGTTTTCAACGGCTGGCGTTCAGCGCCGGCAACGGCTAGCACGGAAGTATTACTCACGGATCACCCTCAATCGAAATTCACAGTTAGTCCAGAGGGCTACGCACACGCTTTCCGCCCTGGTTCAGCACGGGCGTGTAAATCATGGTGGTGCTTAGATTCTTGTGTCTCAAAAGCTCCTGCACGGTACGAATATCGTAGCCAACCCGCAAGAGATGGGGAGCAAAAAAATGCCTCAACACGTGCGGGGTAACTGGCTTCGCAGTGCCTGCACGTTCGGCCCCGCTACGCACGGCGCGTTGCACGTATTCTTCATATATATGCTGCCGACGCGCCTCGCCGGTGCAGGGATCGGCGGAACTGGCCAGCGACGGGAACTTGCGTTCTACCGCCAAATGCGTGGGGAATCTCTTTACCTCAGCCGCACCCAGGTCGCGCGGGTACCGCTTACCGTTGGCCAGGATGAAACGCCTGATCCAGCCCACGTACGCACGTTCCGTGCGCAAGCTGCAGTGCCGCAACCGGCAGGCCTCGCGCACTTGGTCCAGCAGGCGCCGCGGCTGGGCGCTGGAGTTCCGCGAGGATGTGGATCCGGTTACCGCCCCTTTACGTGTGTGATAATCCATACCGCCTCCGCTGTGTCAGATAACACAGGCAGGCTAGTCGTGCTGCGTCATCCACGTCAGCGGCCAAAGTCTTG
>JBOIBB010000053.1:0-17568 GCA_050739335.1 Gammaproteobacteria bacterium | reverse complement strand
AAGTAAGGAGTTGCCCACGTAGACTGATCTTTTTCGTTTCAATTAGCATGGGCTCATTTCTGCAGCATAACTACAATTCTGCCCCGAAACGGGGCGGTAGTACGATCCTCTCCTGCCTCGCTGCGCCTGTCAATCAGAAAATTCCTACACAAGATCAAGCGTTTGGCCGCTGACGTGGGCGGTGCAGCACGACTAGCCTGCCTGTGTTATCTGACACAGCGGAGGCGGTATGGATTATCACACACGCATAGCGGTGGTAATGGAATCCACATCCTCGCGGAACGCCAAGTCCCGGCCGCCACGCCTGCTGGGCCAACGGCAAGCGGCACCGGCGAAACTTCGGTGCTGCCGAGGTGGAGGGATTACCCACGCATTTGGCGATAGAACGCAAGTTCCGGTTGCGGGCCCGTTCCGCCGATCCCGGCACTGGCGAGATGCGCCGGCTCGATATATATGAAGAATCCGTGCAACGCGCCGTGCGCCGCAGGGCCCGGCCAATCCTACGGCAGTCGTCAAATGCCGACCCCCCGCGGGGCCGCGTGACTATTCTGTCCGCCACGCTCCGCTGATCCGGTGGCACGCGCCGCCGTCCGGCTCGTCGGGTTCGGGTACCCCCATGGCTCTATATATAAGAGGTGTGGCTGTGTCTTCCGTCGCGCACGTTTGATGGTGCGGCCCGCAGCGCCGTCGGCAACCACCCTTGTCACGGTAACGTGCAGTAGACACGGTTTCTCCACTGCGCACAGCTCTCATTTCCAACGCCGCTCGCGCATGCTGCGCCGCAGCAGTCGCCGGCCGGCCCTCGCGAGACTGGACGGGAATGTCGGACCGATGTTCCCCCGGGGTCTTGCAAGCTCGACGCCGCCAGGCCGGTCGAAAACGCACCGCTGTGATTATCGCCGGTGATTGACGGTGGCCGGTCTCCTGTTTGTACCTAACGCTCGTCATAGCGCCCGGAGGAAAGATCGGTTTCCTCGAGATCGATCTCACGGATCAGCCGGCGCTGCAGAGGGTCGTCGATCCGGTGGGTGAGCCGCAGGCGCGTCACTTCCTTGCGTTCGGCATCCAAAGCCGCCATGCGCAGCTTGCGCTCGACCTGTGCGACCTCGCGCAGATGTGCGGCCGCATCACTGTCCGCCGTGCCACCGAGCTCGAGGCGATTGCGGTACCGAGCGAGGATGCGCGCAGCGGCTTCGGCCTGAGCGCTGTCCTCGGGCACCTGCTTTTGTAGCTCCAGCACGCGCGCGATGGCGGCCTCGATCGCGGCCACGCGTGCTGCCTGCTCTTCATCGCCTGCCGCCATCACCGCTCCGGCGGGTAGTCTCTTCGCGATCAGCGGTAGCCCGATGCTCGCGGTGATCAGCGACAGCAGGATCACGCCCATGGCAAGGAATATGGCCAAGTCGCGCGCCGGGAACGCGCTGCCGTCCAGCAGGAACAGCGGCAGGGTGAGGATGCCCGCCAGCGTGATTGCACCTTTCACGCCGGACAGCGCCGTAAACAGCAGCCACCACAACGACGGCGGCTGGCGCGGCTTGCCCCGCAGCCGCGCGAACAACTGCTCCCATTCAAACGAGGCCCAAGTCCACACCAGGCGCAACGCGGCGAGCGCCGCCATGATGGCGACCACGTAGACCGCAAGCATCCACGGGCTGCGCACGCCGAGGTTTTGCACGATGTACGGTGCACGCGTGAGGATTCTCGGCAGTTGCTCGCCGAGCAATACGAAGATGATGCCGTTGAGTGTGACTTCGAGCATTTCCCAGATAGAGGTGCGGCGCATGCGTGCCATCGCCGAGGAGCGCTCGGTGACATTCACATAACTCACCACGATACCGGCGGCGACCGCGGCAAGAATGCCCGACAAGCCGAAGCGTTCGGCGAGCAGGTAAACGGCAAAGGGGATAAGGATACTGACCAGTGTAGGCGTGCCCATTTCTTCGCCGATGCGCCGGCTCAGCCAGCGGTAAATGGCGCTTGCGCCCCAGGCGATGACGGCGCCGGTGATGAGGCCACCCACGGCGATCTTGAGAAAACTGAGCGCGGCATGGCCGGGCGAAAACCCGCCGGTCATGGCGGCAGCCACCGCGAAGTTGAAGCACACCAGGCCGGAGGCGTCGTTGAAGAGCGACTCGCCCTCGAGGATATTGAGCAGTCGTGGCGGGGCTGGCGCCCCCGCGGTGATTGCGGTGACAGCGACCGTGTCGGTCGGGGACACGATGGCCGCCACCGCGAACGCCACCGCCAGCGGCACGGCCGGAATCATGGCGTCAATCAGAAAGCCGAGCCCGATTACCGTGAACACCACGAGACCGAGCGCCAAGGTCAGGATCGGACGCCAGTCGTTGCGCAGGGTGTTTTTGGGGATGCGCCAGCCGTCGAGGAACAGGAGCGGCGGTATGAAAATCAAGAAGAAGATGTTGGGGTCGAGCTGCACATTGAAGCCGACCAGAGAAAGCACGGCGCCCAAGGCAATCTGTAACAGCGGCAGCGGGAATTTGATGGGCGATACACGGATCAGCACGCGGCTCACGGCTACCGCGAACAGAAAAAGCAGCACCATGGCCACCGTGTTCATACGGCACCCTCAAGATTCCCTGCGCGCAGCATGCCCACCCGGCGAACCAACTGCCATGGCCGCGCGTGTGCACATCGCGTTTGCCGGCCATGGACTCCGGCATCAAATTGTGGCCGCGATTATCCGCTATTCCGGGGCTAACTCGTGTCCTGCAGTTCCGGAGGCGAGTTGGGGTGTCACAGCGTCGACCGCGACGCGCGCGGCGGCGGGTTCCGGCCGGCCGGCGAGTGCGAGCCGCGGCTCCGGTAGCGCCGGCGACTTGGCAGCCGCAACCGCGGTGTGGGTCGCGTAGATTGGACGTTTCATCAGGAACACGAATGGCAGCGCGAACACCGCGAGCAGGCTCATCATGAAGAAGTCATTGTTGAAGCTGATCATGGCGGCCTGTTGATTGATGATGCCGTTCATCACCGCGAGTCCGTGCGGGGTCTGCAGGTTCATGGGAAGCTGGAGTGCATGCAGCGCCGGATTGAAGGGCGTGATGTGGCTGCCGAGGGTTTCGTGGTTCACCTGCGAATAGCGCGCCAACACCGTGAAGGCGATCGAGATGCCGATGCTGCCGCCGATGTTGCGAATCAGGTTGTAGACGCCGGTTCCCTCGGTGCGCTGGGCTGGTGGCAGCGTCGAGAACATCACGGTGGTGAGCGGCACGAATACCTGGCCCATGCCGACGCCCTGCACGAAACCGGTCCAGATAATCGGCCAGATGCTCATGTCGGTGTTGAAGCGGCTCATAAAGAACGTGCCGATCGCCATGATGACGATGCCCACCGCCATGTTCAGACGCGGGTCCATCCTGGTCGAGAGCCGTCCGACCACAATCATCGAAAGCATGGTGCCGATGCCGCGCGGCGCCATGATGAGCCCGGTGAGGATCACCGGGTATTGCTCGACGTCCTGCAGCAGTTGCGGCAGCAGCGACAGCGAGGAGAACAACGTCACGAACAGAATGAAACCAATGAGGTTGCCAAACACATAGTTGCGGTCGCGAAACAACGTGAGATCGATGTAAGGGTTCTTTTTCTTGTAGCGCTGGGTGAAGAACAGCCAGGTGCCGATCACGGTGATGCCGAGCTCGATCAGGATCTCGGGCGAGCTGAACCAGTCCTTTTCCTGGCCGCGATCCAGCAGCATTTGCAGCGCGCCGATCGCGACGCTCAGGAAGATGAAACCCCAGGCATCGAACTTGCGTGCGAGGTTGATGGTGGTCTTTTTGACGTAGCGCAGCGTGAGCAGGATGGCGATCGCACCCACCGGGATGTTGATGAAGAATACCCAGCGCCAGGAGTAATCCTCGGTGAGATAGGCGCCCAGTACCGGGCCGATGATCGGGCCGAGCATCAGGCCCACACCGAAGATGGCCATGGCCATGCCGTGCTTTTCGCGCGGATAGGTGTCGAGCAGGATAGCCTGCGAAATCGGCACCATGGCCGCTCCGAACAGCCCCTGGATCACGCGGAGCACCACGATTTCGGGGAGCGAGGTCGCGGTGCCGCACAGGAACGAGGCGCACAGAAAGCCGATCATGCTGATCAGGTACACGCGCCGGCGCCCGAATCGGCCCGCCAGCCAGCCGGTGGGCGGTGTCATGATCGCGGCGCCGATGATGTAGGAGGTGAGCACCCAGGAGATCTGGTCCTGGTCGGCGGAGAGCGAGCCCTGCATGTAGGGCAGGGACACGTTCACGATGGTGGTGTCGAGCACCTGCAGCAGGGTGCCGAGCATCACCGCAATCGTGATCATGCCGGTGTGGGGTTGGTCCCCGGCCGCGCTCGGCAAACGCAGGCGCATGCGCTCAGCTCTGGACTTTGGGAGCGTGCAGTACGAAGCGCTCGACGGCTTTGGCGAAGCCCTCGTCGGCATTCGAGGCGGTGGTGCGCCGGGCCGCGCGTTTCACCTGCGGGTCGGCATTGCCCATGGCGATCGACAAACCGGAATGCGCGAACATCAACACGTCGTTTGGCATATCGCCGATGGTGGCGATCTGTTCGGGCGCGAGACCGTACTGCCGCGCCATGTATTTGGCGACGCTCCCCTTGTTGGCATTGGGATGGGTCACGTCCAGGTAATACGGCTGGGACGCTGCGGCGGAAACGTGCTCGCCGAAACGCTCATGGGCTTCTTCGGCGGCTTTGGCCACGGCCGCGTGGTCGTCGCTGACCCCGACGATTTTCAAAACGTCCTGTGTGAGGTGCGTGACATCCGCTGAAAGCTCCGGTTCGAACTGTACGGTCTGGCTTTCACGCGTCACATGTGGCGCCTGGAGGTCGGTCACGAACCAGCGCGTGCCCTGGTAGATCCAGACATCGAGCTTGAAGGATTGCATGAGCTGCGCGATCGGGGTCACGAGCTGTTCTGGTACCACGTGCTGTTCGATCACCTGCATGTCGGGGGTGACGATGGCGCCGCCGTTGAACGCGGCCAGCGGCAACTTGAGGCTCAAAGGCTCGACCAGCATCGCCATGCCGCGCGGTGGTCGCCCGCTGGTAATCGTGAAGCGGATACCGGCCGCATGCAGCGCGTGGACCGCGGCAATCGCGCGTGTCGTGAGCGCCTTGTCGGGATTCACGAGTGTACCGTCGACGTCGGCAAGCATGAGTCGAATAGGTGTGGTGTCCATGGCGGGGTGGCGAAGAGAAATAATAGGTTAATCGCGCGCGATTTCAGGTGGTGTGCGCGGCGCACCGGAGAACAGGTGGTAATGCGTGTCGATGGTGACTTCAGCGCTCATGCCGGCGCGCAAGTCGGGACCGCCGGGGCTGGTGTCCACCAGAATGCGCACCGGGATACGCTGTACGACCTTCACCCAGTTGCCTGTGGCATTTTGCGGCGGCAGCAGTGAGAACACCGAGCCCGTGCCCGGCGCGATGCTGACGATGGTGCCGTCAAATTTGTGGTGCGGGTAGGTATCGATGGTGATCGCCGCCCGGTCGCCCACTTTGACGTGAGTGAGTTGGGTCTCCTTGAAGTTTGCATCGACCCAGCGCTTGCCGCTCATCACCAGTGCAAACACCGGCCGGCCGGCGCTCACGACATCGCCCGGTTTTACGTTTACCTGCGTGACCACCCCCGCGGCGGGCGCAGTGATGGTCGTGTAGGAGAGTTCCAGGGTGGCCTGGTCGCGCGCCGCGAGTGCCTGCTGATAGGCGGGCTGCTGGTTGATGCGTTGGTCGGCGTTGCCGCCGAGCCCAGCCTCGATCTGCGCGATTTTTGCCTGCAGCGCGGTGGTGTGGTGTTCGGCCACCACCAAGTCGGTCTGCAACTGGTCAAGTTGTGCGGCCGGGACCACGTTGCGCTTCTCGAGATTGCTCTTGCGACGTACATTGCGCTGCATGTAGGCGACATTCGCCTGCGCAGCGGTGAGTTGCGCTGCGGCGGCGCGCAGCGACTCGGTTTGCGCCCGAATCTGGTCGGCCACGGCCTTGAGCTTGGCGTTATCCGCGTCCAGTGCAAGCTTGAAAGGCGCGGGATCGATTTCGAGCAGTGGCTCGCCGGGTGTCACGGCCTGGTTCTGGTTCACCGGCACCGCAATCACGCGCCCCGAGACTTGCGGGGTGATGCTCACCTGGTTCGCGTACACGTAGGCGTTATCGGTGCTCTCGTAACGCACGGTGTGCGCCCAGTACCAGAGGCCCAGGAGAATCACGACGACCGGCACCGTGAGCATGAGCAGCAGGCGGCGCCTGCCGAATGCATTCCCGAATTTCAGCATATTCTTTTTGACATCCGCTGGAGGTACTGGCAAAATGGACTAGACGGTCTAGTCTAATTATTCGGGTAGTTCGTGTCAAACTTGAGGCGCAAAACAGGCTCCGCGGACCCATGGCGGGTAGTCTGCCCGAGTGTGCAAACCCTGGTCGCGGCGGCCCTGGTGAGCGCAGTCCTGGCGGCACCGGCGAGTGCCACAACGCTGGAGCAGGCGTTCGCCCAGAGTTACGCAAGCGATGCCGCCATTCAGGCCGGTGAAGCCCAGTTGCGGGCCGCGGGTTTCGAGGTGGAATCGGCCAAGTCGGGCTACAAACCCGAGGTCGATTTCGAGGCCGGGCTCGGCACCGCACACAATGACTTGGCGTCCCCGCTTTTTCCGATCAGCAGCTATCCGTTGAACACCAGGACGGCGGGCCTCACGATCACCCAGCCGTTGTACTCCGGCGGGCAGACGGCCTCCAAGGTCCACGCCGCGCGCGCTACCGAGTCCGCCGAGAGTGCACGCTTGAGCGCCACCGAGGAGCAGGTGTTTCTGCAGGTCGTGCAGTCTTACAGCCGGGTGGTGCGCGATCAGGCCGTGCTCGGGCTCGAGCAGAACAACTTGGACGTACTCAACCAGCAACTTCAGGCCACGCAGGCGCAATTTGAAAACGGCGAAGTGACGCATACCGACGTAGCCCAGGCCGAGGCGCGCGTGGCGGCGGCGCAGGCGGCACTGATTCAGGCCCAGGGCTCGCTCACCGAATCGCGCGCCGCCTACCAGCGCATCGTGGGCAGCGAACCGCAGGCGCTCGAACAGCCGCTGCTGCCGGTACCGCTGCCGCAAAGCCAGACCCAGGCCGTGCAATTGTCCGGCGAAAATTTTCCGGTGCTGGCCGCGCGCTTTGCCCAGAACGCTGCCGAGCAGCAGGTGCAGGCCACCGCCGGCAAGCAGCGTCCGCAGATTGCACTGACCGGGCAGTTGCTCGAAACCCGCGATCCGCAGATTTTCCTGAGCCGCATGGATACGCGCTCGATCATGTTGACGCTGTCGGTGCCGATTTATTCCGGCGGCGCGCTGCGCGCCGACCAGCAGGCAGCCGAGCAACGTGCCCAAGCGAGCCGCGATGATCTGCTGGATGCCGAGCGCCAGGCGCGGCTCGATGCCGTGAACGCCTGGCAGTCGTTTCAGACCGCCGAGGCGCGCCTCACCGCCATTCAAAGCCAAGTTCAGGCTGAGCAGATCGCCGCGCGTGGCGTGCGCGATGAGCAGGAAGTCGGCGAGCGCACCACGCTCGATGTGTTGAACGCCGATCAGGAACTGCTCGATGCACGCGTCAATTTGATCCGCGCGCGGCGTGACCGGTTGATGGCCGCGTACAGTTTGCAGGCCGCCACCGGACATTTGACGGCGGAGACTCTGCATCTGCAGGCTACGCATGACGGTCAACCGCGTGGTTGACCAGGAGGCAGAAATGAGCACCGCCGCGGACACCCCCGGCAAACGGGAAACGATCCTCGAAGCTGCGAAGAAGGTGTTTCTCGAGGTCGGCTTTGGCGCCGCCAGCATGGATGCCATTGCCACGGCCGCCAAAGTTTCCAAGCAGACCGTTTACAACCATTACGGCTCCAAGGAGGAGCTGTTCGCCGCCATGGTGCGCGGCATTTGTGAAGCCATGACCCTGGCGTTTGCCGAAGCGGCGCGTGACGGCAATCCGGAGAAAACCCTGCGCGCGATCGCGCAGTTGTTCATGCACGTGATCTTTTCGCCCGACAAGGTGGCGATGCATCGCACCTTGATGGCCGAGGTGCCGCGCTTTCCCGAGCTCGGGCGGATCTTTTATCAATCCGGTCCGGCCGTGATCCGCAAGTTCCTTGCGGATTATTTTCGCGAGCAGAGCCGCCGCGGCACGCTCAAAGTGGAAAACGCCGAAATCACCGCCGAGCAGTTCGTGAGCATGGTAACGAGTTGCCGGTTGCGCTCGGAGTTTGGCGTCGAGCCCGCGCCGGACAATCAGGAACGCGAGCGTTACATCGACAACGCCGTGAAGCTGATCATGCGCGCTTGCGCTCCCTAGCTTGGTTCGCGCACGGGCTTGGCGGGTTCCGGTCGAGCGCGCGGTTTGGCCGCCGGCACTTTATTGCAGCAGGTCGTTCACGGCTTCCAGGTCCTGCATCGAGAGCTTGCCGGCAGTGAATTTGAGGCTGAGCTGGTCGATCACATAAGCGTGGCGTGCTTGGGAATAGGCGCTGAGTGCCTGGAAGTAGGTGCTTTGGGCAAGCAGCAAGTCGACAATGGTGTTCTTGCCCACGTCGAAACCGGCCTGGGTGGCCTCGAGCGCGGTCTTGGCGGAAGCCACCGCGGCTTTTTCGGCGGTTACCGAACTGATACCCGCGATCACCGCGTTAAAGGCATTGCGCGCGTTGCTCACGGTGGTGCGGCGGTCCTGTTCGAGCACATCGTTGGCTTGGTCGTACTCGGCGCTTGCCTGATCCACCTGCGCCTGGATGCCACCGCCCGAGAAGATTGGCAGCGAGAGCACGACGCCCACGATGGTCTCGGCGGTGCGGCTGTCGCCCTGGGGCGTGCGCGCCGACGCTCCGGCACCTGGATTGCCGAGCGTCGCCCAGGACGGCGTGCGCGAGTAACTCACGGAACCATTGATGGTCGGTACGCGCTGCGCGCTCGCCGCGGACACTTGATGCTCGGCTGCCGCCGCTTGGTGACGCTGGGCCGCGAGTGCCGGGTTGTTGGCCAGCGCGGTATTGACCCAGTCGTTCATGTTGTCGGGTTGCGGCTGGTGTAACGGCAACGTGGCGGTGAGTACGCTGAGTGTGTCGACCGGTTGACCGGTGATTTGTTCGAGCGCCTGCCGGTCGTTGAAGAGCGCATTCTGGTCGGTGATGACCGTGGCGCGCGCCGAATCGTAGGACGCTTGGGCATCCGCCACGTTAGTGATGGTGGTGAAGCCGATTTTGTACTCGGTCTGGGCCTGTTCCAGTTGCTTTTTGAGAAACCTTACGTTGGCGTTCGCGAACTTGACCTGATCCTCATCGGTCAGCACGTTGAAGTAGGCCTGGGCAACCCGCAGGATCAAATCCTGCTGGGCGAAGCTTAAAAGAGAGGTGGCCGCCGCCGCACTGGCATTGCTTGCACTCAACTGCTGGTAAGACCCGAGGTCGAACAATTTCTGGTCGAGCCCGATCTCGTCGGAACGCGAGCGTCCGCCGATACCGCTCTCGACGTTCATGAACTGCGGTCCGTTCGGCGTGTTCACGAGCTGCGGCCCCACATAGTTGCCGTGCGCGTCACTGTAGGAAATTCCCGCGCTGATCTGCGGCAGGAGCGGGGCACGTGCCAGCGCGGCGCCCGCCTGGCCGATGCGTTGACCGGCCTCAGCCTCCTTCAGGATGGGGTCCGACTGCACGGCCTGCAGATAGGCCTGCATCAGGTTTTCAGCGCGCGCCTGTAGGGCCAGGGTAGCGCCGAAACCGAGCAGGGCAACGAAGGCGAGCGCCCTCACCACGCGGCGCAGTGAGACCGCAGGCTTAAATATCATGACCGCGATCCCGTCGACCGGCCGGGCAGCCGCCGAGCGGCCGAAGGTTTGGTATGTGCCTGAGCTGATTTGTGCCACGGATTCACAGTTCCGTCCAACGGCGTTCCACCAAGTTTCCCGGCGATGGCAAGGTCGCAGCCGGTCGATGCGCTCAAAGACGGCCGGCCGCGATGACACGCGTGTCCGCATCGCTGATGATTATCGCCGGGTGCATGCCTTGTATTGCGACTCGATGAGGAACCTGGGTTCGAGCCGCGGTGTAAGTTTACACCGTCGCACGCGCATGGTGATGCCGGGTGACTCACGATTCTCTGCGTAGCGAGATTGGCCAGCACTCCACGATATGCCGCCGGGACAACCCGGCGCGCCGTCTCGTTAGCCAGACAGCATGGATCGCCGTGGAGCGCGCTGCCGAGCGCAGTGCGAAACTTGCCGACACAATTTGTTACAAATGTTCTCGGACCGAGGACACGCAGCGAGTTAAAATGCACGGCGTTGCTACAAGTTGTGGTTCCGGCGTGGTGCCGGGTTTCACTTTCATCACCGTGGGCATCAAGCTGCGCCGGGCCGGGTTTACGGGCCATCGCGCGACCGGCCTTAAAAGACTGCCTTTAATGACTCCAGACTGTGAGAGTGGTTCTCGTGAGTAACGTGACGCACGCGGTGCGTGTAACGGTGTTGCTCGGTCTGGTGGTGCTGACGACGGCCTGTGGGAAGAGGGACGCGCCCTCGGCCCCACCGCCGCCCGAGGTGGGTGTGGTGATGCCGCAGCCGCAGAACGTTCCCCTCATCAGCAACTTCGTGGGGCGCCTTTCGGCCTACCGCACCGCGAATGTCAGTGCGCGGGTCGAGGGAGTGCTGCTGAAACGTACCTACAAGGAGGGCACTGAGGTCAAGGCCGGACAGCTCTTGTTTCAAATTGACCCGGCGCCGTTTAAGGCTGCACTGGACAGCGCACTCGGGCAGCTCGCGGAGGCCCAAGCCGCTTACGCGAATGCCAAGGTTCAGGCCCAGCAGTCGATTGCGCTGGCTCCGAAGGGTTATGTTTCGCAGACCGATCTCGACACCGCGCTCGCCACCGAGCGCACGGATGCCGCGGCTGTACAGGTCGCCGAAGCCAACGTCGAGACGGCGCGCATCAATCTCGGTTACGCCAACGTGACTTCGCCGATTGCCGGGCGCGCCGGAGAGCAGCAGGTGACGGAAGGCGCGCTGGTCGGCAACGGCAGCGCCACGCTGCTCACGACCGTTGACCAGATCAACCCCTTGTACGTTAACTTCACGGTCAGCGTTGGACAATTAGATGAGTTGCAGCGTGCGGCCCATGTAGGCGACGTGACGCTTGCGAATCATAACGAGATCAGCGCACGCGTGAGTTTGCCGGACGGCAGTGTTTATCCCGAACCCGGCACGCTGGATTTCACTTCGGTGAACGTCAACGCGGCGACCGGCGCGGTCAATATGCGTGCGCTCTTGCCGAATTCGAAATTTAGACTGCTGCCCGGGAGTTACGTCACCTTGCAACTCGCCATGGGCGAGCGGCACCGGGTGTTTTTGGTGCCGCAGGCGGCCGTGCAGCGCGACATCGAGGGCACATTCGTGCTGGTGGTCGGGAAGGATGGCAAGGTGGCGCGTCACAATGTCGTTACCAACGGTACGCATGGCGTCGATTGGGTTATCACTTCGGGCTTGGCGGCGGGCGAGCAGGTGATTGTGTCCGGGATACAGCAGGTGATTCCGGGTGGTTCCGCCAAGGCCGAGCCTTGGCAGCCGACGGCGGCGGCGCAATCCACGGGCGCACCCGCGGCCGCCTCGGACTCCATGTAGGCCTGCCGACGCAGGCGGTCCGCGCGGATGTCCAAGTTTTTCATTGACCGGCCAATCTTCGCGTGGGTGATCGCGATCCTGATCACCTTGGGAGGGGTGATCGCCATCACCCATTTGGGCGTGCAGTCGTACCCGAACATCGCGCCGCCTGAAGTCACGATCACTACGAAATATCAGGGCGCCAGCGCGGTCACCACCGAGGGCTCGGTAACCGACGTCATCGAGCAGCAGCTCACCGGCATCGATAACCTGATGTATTTCAGCTCGTCCACGAACGCCGACGGTCACGTGAATATCACGCTGACCTTCAAGCCGGGTACGAATCCCGATATCGCTGCGGTCCAAACCCAGAACCAGGTTTCACGCGCAGAGCCGCTGCTGCCGCAACCGGTCCTCAATCAGGGAATAGTCGTCGCCAAGGCCAACCCCGACACCCTCATGGCCGTGGCGCTGCGTTCGACCAACCCCACGATTGGCCGCGATCGTTTGAACGACATCGTCGCCTCGCAGCTCTTGGAGCCCATTGCCCGCGTGTCCGGCGTCGGCAGCACGCGGCAGTTCGGCGCCGAGTACGCCATACGCATCTGGTTGAATCCCGAGAAACTGCACGGTTATGGTTTATCGGCCACCCAAGTCATGGACGCAGTGGCCGACCAGGATATTCAGGTCGCGGCCGGCACCCTGGGCGCCGACCCGGCCGTCAAGGGCTGGGGGTTCACCGCCGATGTGACTGGCGAGGGGCTGTTTTCGACACCACAGCAATTCCTCAACATCATTCTGCGCGCCAATCCGGATGGCACGGTGGTCAAGCTGAGCGATGTTGCCACTGTGGACTTCGGCCCGCAGAGTTACGGCTTCGACACCACTTACGATGGCAAGCCCATCGGCGCGTTTGCCATTCAAACGCTACCGGGGGCGAATGGTCTCGCGGTCGCCAAAGCCGTGCGCGCCGAGATGGCCAAGCTCCAGGTCGGTTTTCCGCAGGGCGTGAGCTGGTTCGTGCCCTACGACACCACCACCTTCATCACGATCTCCATTGAAGATGTTCTCAAGACGCTCGTGGAGGCCTTGATACTGGTATTCCTGGTCATGCTGGTATTTTTGCAGAACTTCCGGGCCACGTTGATACCGATGGTGGTGATCCCGGTGGCTTTACTCGGCGCTTTCATCGGCATGGATGCGCTGGGTTTCACCATCAATCAATTGACCTTGTTCGGAATGGTCATGGCGATAGGCATCGTCGTGGACGACGCTATTGTGGTCATCGAGAACATCGAGCGCATCATGGCCGAGCAGGGCTTGTCGCCGCGCGAGGCCGCTCGCAAGGGCATGGGCGAAATATCCGGGGCCGTGGTGGCCATCACGGCGGTGCTGTTGGCGGTGTTCGTGCCATCCGCCCTGCAGTCGGGATCGACCGGCATCATCTATCGGCAGTTCGCCCTCACGATTGCAGTCTCCATGCTGTTTTCGGCCTTTCTGGCGTTGACCTTTACTCCGGCGCTGTGCGCGCATTTCCTGAAACCGTATCAGGCCCGCAAGCCCGGACTGCTGTTTCGCAAGTTCAATGATGCGTTCCAATGGACCCATCACACGTATTTGGGCCACGTTGCCAAAGCCGTGCAACACTCGCCGCGTTGGTTTGCGGTATTCGTGGTGATTGCGGTACTCGCGGGATTTCTGTACACGCGGGTGCCGGGTAGTTTTCTGCCGCAGGAGGACCAGGGTTATCTGATGGCGATGGTGCAGTTGCCGCCCGGCGCCACCAAGCAGCGCACCCAAGCCGTGGCGCTCAAGATGTGGGATGTGCTCAAACACGATCCGGCCGTCAAGAACGACATGCAAATCGTCGGCTTCAGTCCGGTGGGTTCGGGCGAGAGTAACGGCATGGCGTTCATCCAGCTCAAGGATTGGAGCCAACGCAAATTCACGGCCGAAGAGCTGATCCCGCGTTTCAATGCACAACTTCACGAGCAGATCCGGAATGCTCAGATCAATGTGGTCAATCTTCCCACCGTGCATGGCTTGGGTACGTTTGGCGGCTTTGACATGTACCTGGAAAACCCGAGCGGCACGGGACGCACGCAGCTTGATCAGGCCTTGCATACGGTGCTGACCAAAGCGGCGCAGGACAAGGTCCTCACCCAGGTGCGCCCGAACGAACTGCCCCCGGCGCCACAACTCGAGTTCAATATCGATCGCGTGCAAGCGGCCTCCATGGGATTGTCGCCCACCGATATCTCCAACGCCCTCGGTCTGATGCTGGCGCCGGTACAGGTAGGCCTGGCTTTCACCGAGGGCCGCGTCAAGTTCGTGATGATGCAGGCCGCGGCTCCATTCCGGATGAGCCGTAGCGCTTTCAACGACTTCTATACGCCCAGCAGCACGCAGACCAACCCGAATGGCACGCCGGCGATGATCCCCATTTCCAACGTGATCCACAGCCACTGGGCGGTGGTGTCGCCCACCCTGGTACGCTTCAACGGTAACCCGGCCGTCGAGATCGTGGGTGACGCCGCGCCCGGGCATGCGTCCGGCCAGGCCATGGCCGCCATCCAGAATATCGTCAGCAAGGATTTGCCGCACGGTTTCAGTTTCGACTGGGCGGGGGAGTCCTTCGAAGAGCAGCAATCCAGCAGCGGTGCCACCATGCTGATGGTGCTCTCGATCGTCGTAGTGTTCCTCGCTTTGGCGGCGCTGTACGAAAGCTGGTCGGTTCCGGTCTCGGTGCTGCTGATCGTCCCGCTCACCCTGCTCGGGGTGGTGGTGTTTACCCTGGCACGCGGACTCGCCAATGATGTGTTTTTCAAGATTGGCTTGGTGACCGTAATCGGGCTGGCCGCGAAAAACGCGATCCTGATTATCGAGTACGCGGTGGCGGCGCAAAAGCAAGGCAAAACCTTGCGTGAAGCAGTCATGTTAGCCTCACGGCTGCGCTTCCGGCCGATTCTGATGACTTCGTTCGCGTTCATCCTGGGCGTGTTTCCGCTGGTTGTCTCGAGCGGCGCGGGTGCGAATGCACGCCACGCGATCGGTACCGGTGTGATCGGCGGCATGTTGTTTGCCACTTTCTTCGGTGTGCTGTTGATCCCGGTGTTCTACGTGATCGTGCGCCGTCTGGTGGGCGACAAACTCGATGAAGTGTCGGTCCTCGCGCGGCACGCTGGTGCCAGCGGCACCGCATTGCCGCCCGGCGGATCGACACCTGGCGGGGATTCTTCCGGCGCGGGACAATCGCACTAGCCGCGCTTCTCAAGCGGGGCGGAGCGCAATTCGGCGGCCTTCGGCCAATCCAAGTAAACTGTGGCTCGCGTGCCGCAAGGTCACAGCAGCACGATTCGTCGATTCGGGGTTGATACATGGCTCTTGAGTTCACCCTACCGCCCGCGGCACCCGCGGGTCTCGCACGCGCGCTGGCGCTGTTCCGCCAACGTGATTATGTTTCGGCCGAAGCCATCTGCCGGAAGATCCTTGAAGACACACCCGCGCAATCCCAGGCCCTGCATCTCCTCGCACTGGTACTTGCCGACACCGGTGATTCGGCGCAGGCCATGAGTTGCATTGAACAGGCGCGGCAGCAGGATCCGCAGAACCCGGCATTGCTCGGGGCGCACGCGCTCCTCTTGCTGCGCGCCAACCGCCTCGAAGAAGCCGAAGCTGAGGCGCGCGCCGCACTAGCCGTGCAGCCGCTGCTCCCGGATGTGCTCGACGTACTCGGTGCGGTGCGCTGGCGGCGCGGCGATACCGCGGAGGCACGCGAGAATTTCACGCAGGCCCTCGAGCAGAATCCGGCGCATACGGGCGCCTTTGGCGATCTCGCGCTGCTCGCCGAGCAGAGCAATGACGTGGCCGAAGCCGAGCGCCTCGCGGCCGAGGGCCTGGCGCGGCGCCCCGACGACGTGATGCTTCTCATGGTGCACGGGCGTTGCCTGCGGCGGCGCGAAGACTGGACCGGTGCACGCGCGGTGTTCGAACGGCTCGCGCAGCAGGGTACCGCAGTGCTGCGCCGCGACGCCGAATACGAACTCGTGCTCTGCCACGCTGCCCTCGGCGACGCCGGCTCGGCGTTTGCGCACGCCGAGCGCGCCAATCATCTGGCCAGGCAAAACGCGCCGCAGGCACTCGCCGACGCGCGCGATTTTATGGCGCAGATCCATTATCTCGAGCGGCGTTTTACCCGCGAGTGGGTCGCCGCGTGGCAGCCGCTCGAAACCACCAGCGCCGGTCCAATGCCGGCGTTCCTGGCCGGATTTGCGCGCTCCGGCACGACCCTTCTCGACAGCATGCTCGGCGCGCATCCCGGGATCGCACTCCTCGAAGAGCGCGGCACCGAGCTGGCGATGATTCGTGTGCTCGACAGCCTGCCCGGTGGTTACCCGGAGGCTCTGCTGAAGCTCACTGCAACTGAGTACGGCCGGGTGCTGGCTGCATACCGGAGCGCGGCCAAGCCGCAAGATTCCGGCGGACGGCTGCTGCTCGACAAGTCGCCGTTTTTGACGGTGCATGCCGGGCTCGTGCAGCGAATCTTTCCGGGTGCGCCTTTGATATTCATGGTGCGTCACCCCTGCGACGTCGTGCTGTCGGCGTTCCTCACCAACCTTGAACTCAACTCCGGTAGCGCGCATTTCACGCGCCTGGGTAGCAGCGTGGACCTGTATTGCAGCGTCATGTCGCTCTGGCAGCGTTACCGCGAGGTGCTGCCTTTGCATTGTCTGGTGCTGCGCTACGAAGATCTGCTCGACGATCCGCGCACGGTACTCGGGCGGGCGCTGGATTTCCTGGGCTTGCCATGGTCGGAGCGCGTGTTGCACCATACGGAACACGTCGCTACGCGCGGGCCTATCAACACCGCGAGTTACGCCCAGGTCAGCCGGCCTCTGTATCAAAGTTCGCGCGGGCGCTGGCAGCGTTACCGCAAGTATCTCGAGCCCTATTTAGCGCGCCTCGAACCGTACTGCAGGTATTTTGGTTACGCTCTTTGACGGCCGGCGGGCGCCTCCGGTGCCTGCGGCTGCAGTGGTTATCTATTGATTCGGGGCGCCGCGGGGCGCTCGCACAGGAGAGATGCTATGGCCACGAAAAAGAATCCGGGTCCACACACGTCATTGCCGGAAATCCCGGCGCCGCGCGACGTCGACTATCCTGGGACACTCAAGATCGAGGTGGATGCAAGCGACACTACGCAGGGCATCTTCCGCGTGCATGAAACCCTGCCGGTCGCGGCCGGGCCGCTGGTGCTGCTTTATCCCAAGTGGATCCCGGGCTATCACTCGCCGGGCGGCCCGATTGCCAAGCTCGCCGGGCTCAAGATCACGGCTGCGGGCCAGCCGCTCGCCTGGCTGCGCAACCAATACGACGTCTACGCTTTCCACGTCGAAGTGCCGCAAGGCATCGCGGAAATCGCGCTGGATTACCAATACCTCTCGCCGCGCGTGCCGGGCGAGGGCGCCGCGGAGATGTCGAGCGCCATATTGGATCTGGTCTGGAGTTGCCTCGTGCTCTATCCGGCCGGGCACTATTCACGGCGCATCGTCTGCGAGCCGAGCGTAAAGCTTCCGTCCGGCTGGCACTGCGGCACGGCGCTCGAGAGCGCGTCGCGCGAAGGCGACCGCGTGGTTTTCAGGGGCGTGGCGCTCGACCAGCTTGTGGATTCGCCGCTCATCGCCGGCCGTTACCACCAGCGCCTCGATCTCGCGCCGGGAGCCCAGACCCCGGTGCACCTGGAGCTCTTCGCGGACGCGCCGCGCTTTCTCGAA
The DNA here is from genome assembly GCA_050739335.1 of Gammaproteobacteria bacterium. Classification (GTDB taxonomy): domain Bacteria; phylum Pseudomonadota; class Gammaproteobacteria; order Natronospirales; family REEB76; genus REEB76. The sequence continues at coordinate 163 of JBOIBB010000053.1, read as the reverse complement.
GTGAAGGAGCCGCAGCTTGCCGCGCACCGCGCGCTGGTCACCCAGGCGCTGCGCCTGTTCGGCGCGCAGCACTACCGGCACTACAGTTTCCTGTTGGCGCTCACCGAGAAGCTGAGTAGCCACAAGGGCGTGGAGCACCACCAGTCGAGCGAAAACGGCACCT
>JBOIBB010000052.1:0-4392 GCA_050739335.1 Gammaproteobacteria bacterium | reverse complement strand
GTCCAGAATGAGCGTGGCCGGATTGCTCCAGGTGGCGCCACCGTCCGTTGAGCGGCTCACCAGCACGCTGCTGAGCGATCCAGCGGCCATGCTTGCGCCACTGAACGAGATCGAAATCACGTAGGCCACGCCGTTCGGGGAAAACGTCACCCACGGGTCGGAAGCGCGCGCGTAATCCCCACCGTTGGTGCCATTGCCGCCTCCGCACACTGACAAGTCGAGGGACTGCTCGCTCCAAGTCCGGCCGCTGTCCAGGCTGCGGCCGATCACCAGCCCATGCGCACCGCCATCCGACCAGCGGTCCTGCTGCCAGATGCCGATGACATTCGAGGTGTTGATGGGGTTCACGGCGACGTAGGGTTCGACCTCGGCATTCTCATAGTCGATGCTGCCGGCCATGGTCCCGCCGCAGTTCGCGGGATAAGGCGAGGGCCCGGATACGCGCACCAAAGGCGCACCCGGCGGCGGCAATGTGGCTACCGGCGGGGGATTGGGCGCGGATGCCGAGGAGCCTGAGCCGCCGCCACCCTCACCGCAAGCGGTCAGGCACAGGGCGGCTGCCAATATCAAACCGTTTGCAGAATTGAATTTCGTTCTCGTGTTCTTTTCTCTGCGGCTCGCCTGCAGTTATTTATAGCACTCGGCGGCAGGTTTGCCACGGTATGCAGCATCTTTCAGAAATGATTCACGTCCATCAACCCGCCTGTGCGCGGTTAACCTACGAAACGACACTTTTCCGGGGTCTACAGGCGTCAACACGATGCTGGCAACAGCGGTCCGACTGCCGGAACGAAAACTTGGACCCCGAGGCCGAATCCATTTGGTAGATTGCGCACTTGTTGCATGCTCAAAAAGACTTGCCAACCGGAGGCAGACCATAACCACGCTGATCCCGGCCCACGCGAAGTAAAGACATCGGCGTGACCTTTGATGCGGAGGCCTGTGAGCCTGCGTTGTCTGCCATGGGTGTGCGTAAACCTGCTACCGTACGCCCGGCGTCCTTGGGGAGTAAGCGCCTGGAAGAAAACCTGAAGCGAGTGCTGAAGACGCCCGAGGTGCTGCTGATCGGCATCAACGGCGTCATCGGCGGCGGCATTTTTCTGCTGCCGGGAGCGGTAGCCAGGCTCGCAGGTCCTTACGCGGTGTGGGCGTATCTCGTTGCCGGTCTCATCGTTACCTTGGTGGGCTTGTCGTTTGCCGAAGTGAGCAGCATGTACACGCGTACCGGCGGCGCGGTGGTGTATGCCGAGGAAGCCATGGGACGCACCGCCGGGTTCGCCGTGGGCTGGATGGGATGGCTGACGTATGTTGCTGGCTGGGCCGCGCTCTCCAGCGGTCTGGTGACTTATCTTTCAAACTTGGTGCCCGCGCTCGCGCGCTTTGACAATGTGATCATTGTCGCGATCGTCGGCCTGCTGTGCGTGCTGAATACCTATGGCGTGAAACGTGGTGCGTACGCCATCGTTTTCTTCACCGTGGCCAAGATCATCCCGCTGCTGTTGCTGGTGATCGTGGGTTTGCTGTACTTCGGGCCGGCACATGCGGGTGCCGCGGCATCCGTGCCCCGGGGTTTCGGCGCCGCGGTGCTGATGCTCATCTTCGCCTACGGGGGCTTCGAGATGGCCACCATCCCCTCGGGAGAAATGGCCAATCCGCGCAAAACGATTGCCGCGGTCATCATCGGCACGCTCGTGCTCGTGACCGGTTTCTACATGCTGATCCAGCTCGCGGCCATGCGTCTTGATCCGGGGATTGCGGCGGCGCGCAGCCCGCTCGCCACCGCCGGGGCCGCCATGTTTGCGGGCGGCGCCCTGGTCATGACGATCGGCGCGGCACTTTCGATCCTCGGCACCAAGAGCGGCATTGCACTGGCCGCGCCCCGGCAGCTCTATGCGCTCGGCCGGGACGGGTTGCTGCCGGCGTTTGTGGCGCACATCTTTGCGAAGCAGAAGACGCCGGTCGCGGCGATCTGGATTACCGGTACGCTGGTCATGGTCGCGGCCGTCACCGGTACCTTCACCAAGCTGATTTTGTTGAACGTGGCGGCACGCCTGTTTGAATACGCAATGGTGTGCCTGTCCACGCTGATCCTGCGGTTTCGGGCAAAGCACGCGGAGCGGCTCTACCGCCTGCCGTTCGGCATTGCGATTCCGCTGGTGGGCACGCTGCTCTGTATCGGCTTGTTGACACGCGAGACCGCACGCGAGCTTCTGGTGGCCTTGGCCGCGCTTGTCGTGGGGCTGATTTTGCACGCAGGCACGCGTAGCGCACGCGGGATGCGATCCGGAGAGCGGAGGTGATTTCGCCGGGTCCTGGACTATTCCAGTGGTTCTGATTCGGGGCCGAGTTCCGGTTTGTACGTAATGCTGCGCGGACGAACTGAGGCCGTGCGCACCGCGTTTGAGCAAAAGCCCAAGTAGTCATCCGGTACGGGGATTTGTCGCTTCTGCTCCATACCGATTTTCAGTCTCTGCTTTGCAGCGCGTGTCGTGCATCCACGCGCGCATGGATCCGCGGAAACATCCGGCTCGCAAGCAAAAAGATCCACACGACCAGCACGAAAGGGAACGTCAGCGCCGGCACCCCGAGCGGTTGCAGTGCCGCCGAGAGCGCGGCATAGACGACCGCCGTAGCGATGGTCGCGATGGCGGCGTAGACGAGCGAGCCGGCATTGGGTGCAAAAAACACGCTGGCCAGCGCGATCGCGGTGAGCACGCTGTTGAATCCGAAGGCCCCGGCGCGGATGGCCGGTTCGGCGGCGCCCAGGCCCCAGGCCACGAGCAGGCCGGTCAAGGAGCCGAGGAGCGCCGCGGCGCAGGCGCGCCGCGAGCTGATCAGCAGGCCCGCGGCAAACAGGATGCCGGTCACAAAGCTTGCCTGAAAGAAAACCTGCGCAACCCCGTTGAAGAGCCCCTGCAAGACGGTCGCCGCGGTCACCACGCCCTCGACCGCGACAGAACTTGGCAGGCCGGCGGTCGGCAGGAGGTGCGTGGAATGCAGCCGCCCGAAGCGGGCAATGGCCAGAAAAAAGCCGAGCGCCGTGAAGACAAAAGGTGCCGTGAGTACCGGAAGGTTCCAGACTTTCAACGACTTGAGCAACGCCGCCGTTACGACGCTAGCGCAGATGCCGCCAAAGACCAGGCACACCCAAGTGAGAAGATCGGGCTCAAGGAAATAGAGCAGCGCGACGGCCACAAGCGCGCCATTGAAGCCGAACATGCCGGCGCGCACCAACGGGCGTTCCGCTCCGAGCAGCATGGCGGTGGCGGTGCTCACGGCCGTACCGACGACCACTCCGAGCCCGAACAAAACCGAGTTGTAAAAGATCCCAATCAGGAACAACAAGCCGGCGTAGCTGCTGTCCTGCAGCATGACCTGTCCGATTCCGCGCAACACCGAATCCGGGAATTCGACCAGCACCTGCCGGCGCGTACCATCGCCGGTGCTCAAACCCGTGGCAGTAAACCTTATGGACATGCTGTGCTTCCTCGGTCTGCCAAAGTTGACGGCTGAGCCCCGCGGCGCAATCCGCGTCTAATGCATAAAAAAGACGGCGGGCTCGAAGCCCGCCGTCGTGGTCCGCTTCACTGCGGAGTCTGGCTTACCAGATCTCGCAGCGCTTCTTGTTCACCATCGGGCTGTCGGGCGATATGCCGAAAGCCTTCTGGAACTGCGGCAGGTTGGCGAGCGTGCCGTTCACGCGGTACATCGCCGGCGGGTGCGGGTCGATCACCGCCAGCCGCCGGGCTTCTTCGGGACGGATGTTTTGCGCCCAGATGTGCGCAAAGCCCAGGAAGAACTGCTGGTCGGGCGTGAAGCCATCGATGGTTTGGGCGCTCGCATAACCGGGCGAGTTGTGGAAAGCGATCCAGGCGAGTTTCAGGCCGCCCAGGTCGGCAATCGCCTCGCCGGTTACCAGCTTGCCCTTGATGTGCACGTCACCATCCACGGTGTAGCCCGAGAACTGCTTGACGATGCAGTTCACACGCTCGTCGAAGCGATGCTTGTCTTCAAGTGACCACCAGTTCTTGAGGTTGCCCTGGCCGTCGAAGCGGCTGCCCTGGTCGTCGAAGCCGTGGGTCATCTCGTGGCCCATGACCGCGCCGATCGCGCCGTAGTTGACCGCCGTCGGGGCATCCGGGTTAAAGAACGGCGGCTGCAGGATGCCGGCCGGGAAGTTGATGTTGTTCATGGACGGATCGTAGTACGCATTTACCGTCTGCGGCGTCATGAACCATTCATTGCGGTCCACCGGCTTGCCGATCTTGGCGAGTTCACGCTGGCTCTCGAAGGCGTTGGCGCGGAGTATGTTCAGCACGTAGGGTCCGCGATCGATAGTGAGCGCTGAATAGTCACGCCACTTGTCGGGATAGCCGATGCGCTCGCCCATCA
>JBOIBB010000051.1:0-5191 GCA_050739335.1 Gammaproteobacteria bacterium | reverse complement strand
CGCCAATCGTGGTGAAATTGCCTGTCGCGTGATGCGCACCTGTCGGCGCCTTGGCGTCGCCACCGGTGCGGTTTATTCCGATGCCGATCGCCACGCGTTGCATGCCGGGATGGCCGACGAAGCCGTGTACATTGGGCCGGCGCAAGCGGCCGATTCCTACCTCAACATGGATCACATTCTCGAGGCGGCGAAGCGCACGGGCGCCGAGGGTATTCATCCCGGTTACGGTTTTCTCTCGGAAAACAGCGAGTTTGCACGCCGCTGCCGGCAGGCCGGCGTGGTTTTCATTGGGCCGTCCCCCGAGAGCATGGACGCCATGGCGTCGAAAAGTGCGGCGGTGACGCTGATGGAAAAAGCCGGGGTGCCGGTAACACCCGGCTACCACGGCGCCGATCAGAATCCGAAAAAACTCGCGGCGGAAGCCGCGCGCGTGGGTTTCCCGATACTGATCAAGCCTTCGGCCGGCGGTGGCGGCAAGGGCATGCACATCGTGAACGCCGCGGGAGGATTTGCGGAAGCGCTGCAGACCGCCAAGCGCGAAGCCGAGAACGCCTTTGGCGATGATCATGTGTTGCTCGAAAAATATGTACAGCAGCCGCGGCACATCGAGTTCCAGGTGTTCGGCGATACGCACGGCAACGTGGTGCACCTGTTCGAGCGTGAGTGTTCGTTGCAGCGGCGCTTCCAGAAAGTGGTGGAAGAAAGCCCATCGCCGTTTCTGGACGCTGCCATGCGCCGCGAGATGGGTGCCGCGGCCGTCGCGGCCGCCAAGGCCGTGAACTACTTCAACGCCGGCACCATCGAGTTCATTGTGGGCGCCGATCGCAAGTTCCATTTCATGGAAATGAACACCCGGCTGCAGGTGGAGCATCCGATCACCGAGGAGACCACCGGCGTGGATCTGGTGGAATGGCAGTTGCGCATCGCCTGCGGGGAAAAGCTGCCGCTGGCGCAAGATGAGATACGCCAGCACGGGCACGCCATCGAAGCGCGCCTGTATGCCGAGAACGCCGACAAGGGATTTCTGCCGGTCACCGGCCGCATCGGGAAGTTCGTGGTACCCACAGACGAATTCACACGTGTGGATACGGGAGTGAGGAGCGGCGACAGCATCGGCGTGTTCTATGATCCGCTGATTGCCAAGATCAGCGTGCGGGGCGCGGATCGCGCCGAGACGATCCGGCACATGCAGGTGGCGCTGGCTCACACCGCGGTGTTCGGCATGATCACGAACCTGCCGCTGTTGCGCGGCATCGTCAGGCACCCGCTCTTTGCGCAAGGGACCTATGACACCGGCTTCATCCCGCGCGAGTTGGCCGCGCTGCTTGAGCGCCCCGCGCCGACTGCGTCCGCCGTGGGCGCCGCGATCGGCTGCCGGTTTGCGTCGCAGGCTGCGGACGCGCGCGACCCGTGGCGCGGAGATGGTTGGCGAGCCGACGGCACACGCGGCACACGGCTGGTCCTGCGCGCCCAAACCGGGGGTGAGAATCAAGCGCTGCGGGTGCTCAGCGCCGATGCGGCACACGCCGAGTTCGAATGGCAGAGTGGCACCCACACCTGGCGTGCGGGCGCCGGAGACGCAGGCGTCCAGCGTGACGGTGATGAATACCAGGTGGCCAACGGCGGTGTGGCGTACCGTTTTGTGCTGACCTCTGCCTTTGCACCACGCGCCGCCGCCGTGGCGGACACTGCCACACGCCCCGGAAGCCCGATGCCGGGACGGGTAGTGGCGGTGCACGTCAAGGAAGGCGATGCGGTCGAAGTCGGGCAGGCGCTCCTGGTGCTCGAAGGCATGAAGATGGAATTTACGGTGAAGGCCGCGGTCGCGGGCCATGTGGCCAAGCTTTTCTGCAAGGCGGGCGATACCGTGGAGGCCGAGGTACCGCTTGTCAACATCCAGACCGATGCCGCTTAGGTGTACGCGCGTGCTGTTTCGCTGCGCAGACGGGATTCACACGCAGCGCTGGATTAGAATCGGAAGGCCATGAGCGCTTATCCACAATCCGTGAAGATCGTCGAGGTCGGTCCGCGCGACGGCCTGCAGAACGAAAAAGCGATTCTACCGACGGCGGTGAAGATCGAGTTCATCAACCGCCTGTCCGCGACCGGACTGAAAACCATCGAGACCACGAGCTTCGTGCGTCCGGAATGGATCCCGCAGCTCGCCGATGCCGACGAGGTCTTCAAGGGTATCGAGAAAAAATCCGGGGTCGCCTATCCCGCCCTGGTTCCGAACGAAGTCGGGATGCGGCGCGCGCTCGCCGCCGGGGCACGCGAGGTTTCGATATTTACGGCGGCCTCGGAAACTTTCAATCACAAGAACATCAACGCTTCGATTGCCGAGTCGATTGAGCGCTTTAAGCCCGTCATGGCACTCGCGGTCGAACACGGCATCCGCGTGCGCGGTTACATCTCGACGGTGATCGGCTGTCCCTACGAGGGGGCCATCGCGCCAACCGCCGTCGCGCATGTGGCCAAGGAGCTGGCCGAGCTCGGCTGTTACGAGATCTCGCTGGGCGATACCATCGGCGTCGGCACGCCGCTCAAGGCGCAGCGCATGTTGAGCGCGGTGGCGGCCGAGGTGCCGACCAAGAAGCTTGCCGTGCATTTTCACAATACTTACGGTCAGGCGCTCGCCAACATCCTGGCGTGTCTCGAACTCGGCGTGGCGGTGATCGACAGTTCCACCTCGGGACTCGGCGGTTGCCCCTACGCCAAGGGTGCGACCGGCAACGTGGCGACCGAAGACGTGTTGTATCTGCTGCAGGGCATGGGCATCGAGACCGGCGTGGACATCGCGAAGCTGCTCGCGGCCGGCGATTTCATCGGCGAGGCCCTCCAGCGCGCACCGGTGAGCAGTCTCGGCCGGGTACCGCGCGACAGCCGCCGCGACGCGCGCAGCCTGGGGGTTGTCCCGTGAACAAAATCCGCGTGGGCATCCTTTTCGGCGGCAAATCCGCGGAGCACGAAATCTCGCTGTTGTCCGCAAAAAACGTGGTGGACGCACTCGACAAGACCAAGTATGAACCGGTGCTGATCGGCATCGACAAGTCCGGACGTTGGCTGATGAATACGCGTTCCGAGTTGCTGTTGAACAGTACCAACCCGAAACTCATTGCACTCAACAAAGCCAACAGCGAAAGCGTGGCGCTGGTGCCCCAGAGCGAAGGCAAGCTCACCAGTCTTGACCGCGGAGATCTGCGACAAGCGGTGGACGTGGTGTTTCCGATTCTGCACGGTCCCTGCGGCGAAGACGGCACCGTGCAGGGTCTGCTCAAGCTTGCCAACATTCCGTTCGTGGGTGCGGGCGTGCTGGGCTCTGCAGTCGGCATGGACAAGGACGTGATGAAGCGCCTGTTGCGCGATGCCGGTGTTCCGATTCCGAAATTCCTGGTGTTTCGGTACGGTGAACAGCCGGATTTCGCTGCGGCCACGCGCCAACTAGGCCTGCCGCTGTTTGTAAAGCCGGCCAATCTCGGTTCCTCGGTCGGCATCAGCAAGGTGAAAGACGTCGCGGGCTTCGGGGCGGCACTTGGGGAAGCCTTCCGCTACGACACCAAGATTCTTATCGAAGCAGCCATCCAGGGCCGGGAGATCGAATGCGCGGTGCTTGGCAACGACGCACCTATCGCCTCCGTGCCGGGCGAGATCATCCCCAATCACGAGTTCTACGATTACGACGCCAAGTACGTGGACGAAAACGGGGCGCGTCTTGAGGCGCCGGCCAAGCTTCCAGCCGAGACCGTCATACGCGTGCAGGAGTTTGCAGTTCGCACTTTCCGGGTGCTCGAGTGCCGAGGTATGGCGCGCGTGGATTGCTTCCTGCAAGCCGACGGCGAGCTGCTGGTGAACGAAATCAATACTATCCCGGGATTCACTAAAATCAGCATGTACCCTCGTCTCTGGGGGCTATCGGGCATTTCCTACACGCAACTCATCGACCGGCTGATCGGGCTTGCGTTCGAGAGTTTTGCGCGTGGACAGAAACTGCAGACCACGCACGCGGAGCACGCATGACCAAACTTGTGTTGTTGCGCCACGGTTTGAGCGAGTGGAACAAGGAAAACCGCTTCACCGGCTGGACCGACGTGGATCTCGCGCCCGAGGGCATCGCCGAAGCGCATGCCGCGGCGCGCCTCCTGAAGAACGGCGGATTCAGTTTTGATTGGGCCTATACCTCGGTACTCAAGCGCGCCATTCGCACGCTCTGGATTGTGCTCGACGATCTCGACCTGATGTGGATTCCGGTCGGAAAGGACTGGCGGCTCAATGAACGCCATTACGGCGCACTGCAGGGGCTCAACAAGGCAGAAATGACCAAGCAGCACGGCGAAGCCCAGGTGAAACTCTGGCGGCGCAGTTACGATGTGCGTCCGCCGGCCCTGGCCGAGGACGACAAGCGCCATCCGCATTTCGATCTACGCTATAGTTCACTGAAACCCGCAGAACGCCCGGCGACTGAGTCGTTGGCCGACACCGTGACGCGCTTCCTGCCGTACTGGGAATCCGAAGTCCTGCCGGCGGTGCGCGCCGGGCGGCACGTGATCGTAGCTGCGCACGGCAATTCGTTGCGCGCCCTCGTCAAGCATCTCGACCAAATCAGCGATGCCGACATCGTGGGTGTGAACATCCCGACGGGTGTTCCGCTCGTCTACGAATTTGATCGGGCGTTCCGGCCCGTCAAACATTATTACCTCGGTAATCCCGGCAGGGTAGCGGCAGCCGTAGCGGGTCAGGCGACTGCGGGTTGAACCGGGCCAAACCATAATCTCGCGAACCCGGGCGGCCGGGTGCGTAATGCACTTGAATCGGAGCACATCATGAAATTTGACAATATCAATGCGATTGTTTCCGGCGGCGTATCGGGCCTCGGTTTTTGGACCTGTGAACGCATCGTGAAAGCCGGCGGCAAGGTCGCCATGCTGGATGTGAATGAAAAGCTTGGTGCCGAAGTGGCCGGCAAGCTCGGCGCGCGCGCTCGCTTCATCAAGACCGATGTGTCTTCGGAGCATGAAGTCACGGCGGCTGTGGCGCAGGCCGAAGGTGCCTTCGGCAGCGTGCAGCTCGTGGTCAATTGTGCGGGCGTGCTGGGCGCCGGGCGCACGCTCGGGCGCGAAGGCCCGATGCAAACCGATTTCTTTGCCAAGGTCATCCACATCAATCTGATCGGCACCTTCAATCTCATCAAAGC
>JBOIBB010000050.1:0-14083 GCA_050739335.1 Gammaproteobacteria bacterium | reverse complement strand
CTCCCGAGCAGACTCTGGGCAGCTTTAACAAGATCATCAGTGGGATCACGCTGGTACTCGGAAGTATCGTCGGTATTTCCCTGCTGGTGGGCGGCATTGGCATCATGAACATCATGCTGGTGTCCGTCACCGAACGGACTCACGAGATCGGCATCCTGAAAAGCCTGGGCGCACGTCGCCGCGACATTCTGCTGCAGTTCTTGATTGAGGCAGTAATCCTGTCACTGTTTGGCGGCGTCATCGGCCTGATTCTGGGTTTCGGCTTGGGAATGCTGGTGGCGCACGCCATACCGGCTTTCTTGGGGGCCTACGTCCCGGGCTGGGCCGTGGCCTTGGCCTTTGGGTTCGCGGCGCTCGTCGGCATCATCTTCGGCATCGCGCCGGCCGCCAAGGCCGCGGGCCTCGATCCGATCGAAGCCCTGCGGCACGAAACCTGAACCATGTACACCCTCGCGGAGAGCATCCGGGCCGCGCTGCAAGCCGTGAGCGCCCACAAGCTGCGCAGTTTCCTTACCATGCTCGGTATCATCATCGGCGTGACTGCCGTGATTGCGGTGGTCTCATTGATCCAGGGCTTCGGCAATTCGATCCTCAGCGAATTGAACGGGCTCGGCGCCAATAGCCTCTTAGTCCAAAGTTTCACCCCGCGAGCGCAAAGGCTTGAAGGCAAGGTCGCGAAAGTCACACCCGACGATCTGCTCGCTATCCAGCACCAAGTAACCGGTATCAGTGGCATCGTGCCGTTGCTTCCCGCGGGCGGTGTGCTGCGCTACCAAGGGCGCACCACAGCGAGCCAAGTGTTGGGAACGACACCGGACGGCGCAGCCATCGGCGGCACCTGGCCGGAGCTCGGACGTTTTATCGTCCCGAGCGATGACCTCAGCCGCCGCCCCGTGGCCGTGATCGGCATGACGGTAATCAAGAAGCTCAACCTGCCCGCCGATCCGCTCGGCCAGTTCATCCAGATCTCCGGGGAGTGGTTCAAAATCGTGGGCGTCCTGCACCCGCGCGGCCAGGTGTTCGGCTTCGACCAGGACAATAACGTCTTCATTCCCTACGGGACGGCACTCAGCATGCAAGGTTCAGCGACCATCCCCGACATCCTTATGCAGATCAAGGTCAACGATCCCCGGCAAATCGACGCCATCACGGCCCGCATCACTCAAGTGTTACGACGCCAGCATCATCTGCGTTCGGGGCAGGACAACGATTTCAAGATCCAGTCCTCGTCGGAAATTCTGAGTAGCCTGACGGCCATTCTCAAATCCGTCACGCTGCTGGTCGGCGGAATCGTCGCGATATCGCTGCTCGTGGGCGGCATCGGCATCATGAACATCATGCTAGTCTCGGTCACCGAGCGCACCCGCGAAATCGGCATTCTCAAAAGCCTCGGCGCGCGTCGCAGCGACATCCTGCTGCAATTCCTGATCGAGGCGGTGACGCTGTGCGTGTTCGGCGGCATCATCGGGTTGCTACTCGGCTATGGCATCGGCGTCATGGCGGCGCACGCCATCCCGGAATTTCGCCAAGCCTATGTCCCCTGGTGGGCAGTGGCGCTGGCTTTCGGCTTTTCCGGGGGCGTGGGCGTGATCTTCGGCATTGCGCCCGCCGCCAAGGCCGCCGCGCTCGACCCCATCGAAGCGCTAAGATACGAGTAACTCAAAACCAAGCTCTGACCACAACATGGCGACGCAAACCACACCCGTCTTGGTGGGTCACCGTGGCTGGCCGGCGCACTACCCGGAAAACTCCCTCGAAGGCTTCGCCGCGGCCGTCGCCGCCGGTGCACGCTGGTTGGAATGCGACGTGCAGCTCAGTGCTGACCGCGTACCCTTCGTCTGCCACGATGTATCGCTCGCGCGTACCGCCGGGCTTGATCTCGACATCACTCAGACTTTGTCACAGAAGTTGCAAGCCACGAGCGTCGGCGAACCGGCGCGTTTCGGACAGCGCTTTGCCGGCGTGCGGCTCCCACGGCTCAGCCAACTTGTAGAGTGGATCACGACACAGGACGGCATCACGCAGTTCGTGGAAATCAAGCGCCAGAGTCTGCGGCATCACGGCACGGCACCGGTCGTAACCGCAGTTATGCAGACACTACAATCGGTACTCGCCCACTGCGTCGTCATCTCCTTTGATCACGCCTGCCTGGAACTCGCCCGTGAACAGGGTGCGCAGGCCATTGGCTGGGCCGTGGAACACGTCACACCCGAAGTGCAGAACGTCGCGGCCGCGCTTCGGCCCGAGTATCTGTTCACCGATGAAAAACTGTTTGCGCGTATAAACCGGGCGCTGCCCGGCCCCTGGCAGTGGATTGTCTATCACACCGAGAATGCGGAGCGCGCCCTCGAATTGACGCGCGCCGGCGCACACTTGGTGGAAACCAACGATATCGGCACACTACTGCGCGACCCGCGCCTCGCTCCAGAATGAACCAATCCGATTACGACCTCATCGTGGTGGGCGCGGGTATTCACGGCGTGGGAATCGCCCAGGCCGCCGCCGCCGCGGGTCACTCGGTGCTGGTGCTCGAGCGGCAGGCTATTGCCGCCGGCTCTTCGAGCCGCTCGAGCAAACTCATCCACGGCGGGCTGCGTTACCTCGAACAATTCGATCTGCGGCTGGTGCGTGAATGCCTGGTGGAGCGCGAGCTTTTACTGAAACTTGCGCCGGTGCTCGTCAAGCTCGTGCCGTTCTACATTCCCGTTTACCGGCAGACCCGTCGCCGGCCGCTGGAAATCCGCGCGGGCCTGAGCCTCTACGCACTGCTCGGGGGATTGCATGCGCACGCGCGCTTCCAGCAACTGCCGCGTCGCGCCTGGCCGCAACTGCAAGGTTTGCAGCAGGACGGTCTACAGGCCGTGTTCAAATACTTCGACGCGCAGACCGATGACGCCAGCCTCACCTGGGCCGTCATGCAGTCCGCGATTACGCTCGGCGCAAAACTGCTCGTGCCCGCAAGCTTCGAGGGTGCCGAGCTCGACGCCGACGGTTGCCGGGTGACGTTTGCGGAAGACACCCGGCGCCGCGAGCTACGTTGCCGGGTGCTGGTGAATGCGGCTGGACCCTGGGTCAACCAGATCGCCGCACGCATCGTGCCGCAAGTGGCGCAGGCAGGCATCGACCTCGTGCAAGGTACGCACCTGATCTTCGATCACCCCATCGTCGACAGCATCTTCTACGTCGAGGCGCCGCGCGACGGCCGTGCCGTGTTCGTCATGCCCTGGCATGATGAGAGCACGCTCGTCGGGACTACCGAAACACCGTTCCGGAATCGCGATCCGGCGAGCGTGCATCCGCTGCCCGAGGAACAGGACTATTTGCTCGAAGTGCTGCAGCGCTATTTCCCGGGAGCACCGACCACGCTGCGTGCGAGCTTCGCCGGCCTGCGGGTGTTACCGGCAAGCCCGCAGCGAGCCTTTCGCCGCTCGCGCGAAATCCTCCTGCTTCCTGACCGGCCCCGGCAACCACGGGTACTGAACGTCTACGGCGGCAAACTCACCTCGTACCGCGCGGATGCCGCGCGTGCACTGCGCTTGCTGCAATCGGCCCTGCCCCGCCGCCAGTCCAAAGCGGACACGCGCAGCCTGCCGCTTGCGCCTGCCCCCTAGAGCTCACATGCCACGCGCGGCACCCTTGTTCCTGGCACTCGATCAGGGCGGCCACGCAAGCCGCGCTATCGTATTCGACCAGCGCGGCCATATCGTGGCGGCGGCCGAAAAGAAAATAAGAACGCAGCGCCGCGGTACCGAGCGCGTGGAGCACGACCCGGCGGAGCTGCTGGCGTCGCTGCGCTCGGTCTGCGCCGACATCGCGCGTCAACTCGGCAAGCGCATGCGTCGCGTGCGCTGCGCAGGGCTTGCCACCCAGCGCTCGACACTCGTGTGCTGGGAGCGCGGGAGCGGCCGGGCGCTCTCACCGGTCATTTCCTGGCAGGACCGGCGCGCCGCGCGTGCGCTCGCGAAACTCGCGGGTCACGCGCCAACGGTGCGCCGCGTGACCGGGCTCGTGCTCTCGCCGCATTACGGCGCGAGCAAACTCGCCTGGTGTCTTAAAAACCTGCCATCCGTGCGCCGCGCTCTACAGGAGCAGCAGCTCGTCGCGGGACCGCTGGCGAGTTTCATATTGGCGAACCTGCTCGAGGAAAAACCCGTGCTCGCCGATCCGGTGAATGCCTCGCGCACCTTGCTCTGGGATTACCGCCGTCGCGACTGGTCGCCCGCATTGCTGCGGCTATTTGCCATACCCAAAACTATCCTGCCCACTTGCGTACCCAACGCGCACCCATTCGGACACCTGGTTCTCGCCGGCCGGTGGATTCCGCTCACGGTCGTGACGGGCGACCAGCCGGCCGTACTGTTCGCGAACGGCCAGCCGGAGGCCCGTGACGCGTACGTGAACATCGGTACCGGCGCCTTCCTCCAGCAATTGTATGGAGCCGAACCGCCCCGGGTCCGCAACCTGCTCGGCAGTGTGCTCTGGCAAGACCGGCGGCGCGTCGCCTACGTGCTCGAAGGCACCGTCAACGGCGCTGGGAGCGCTTTCGAGTGGCTGCGCCGGCGGCTCGGGGTCTCCGCAAGCCGGATGTTTGCCGGCCTGCCCGCCTGGCTCGATTCCCGAGACCATGTGCCCTTGTTTCTTAATGGCGTGTCCGGACTGGGCTCGCCTTACTGGCGGGCTGGTTTCCGGTCACGTTTTATCGGCCGCAGTAGTTGCGCCGCCAAATTCACCGCCGTTACCGAAAGCATCGTGTTCCTCTTGTGCGTGAACCTCGAGCGCATGGCCACTCCGCAGCACACTGCGCGGCGTATCGTGCTGAGCGGCGGGCTCGCGCGCTTGACCGGCCTCTGCCAACGGCTTGCGGATCTGAGCGGGCTCCTGGTACTACGTCCCGAACAGCACGAAGCCACGGCCCGCGGCCTTGCAGTTTTGCTTGGCATGCCGGAACCCCGCGGCTCCCAAGGCAGGGTCTGGGTGCCCTGCGCGAATCCGGGACTCGAGAAGCGCTACCGCGATTGGTGCGCGGCCATGCGTCACGCGCTTGCGCAGCAACACTGATCCAGGTATTTCGTGAGTATCACGAGATCCGGCGCTACGGATGCAATCCACTACGTCCTCCGGCAGAATACTCACGCCGCACAGGAGAACATGGACATGCAAACCCGCGCTGACAAATTGCTTCTCGCCGCCATGGTATTCGGCCTGCCGCTCGCGGCGCTCGCGCAACCAGCGCCAAGCGCTCCGCCTGCTGTACCGGCCTACCTTACCCGGGCGATGAATGATCCGGCCCGCAGCGCCGACAAACCCGACGACGCACGCCGGCAGATGACGGCGATGCTGAGCTTCAGTGGTGTGAAACCCGGCGACCGCGTGCTGGAACTGCTGCCCGGTCCGGTTACTGGACGCGCGCCTTCAGCCAGATCGTGGGCCCCCAGGGGCACGTGTATACCGTCTGGCCTTCCAGCACCAAACCGGATTCAAAAAATCTGGTGACTTGGCAAATGCTGGTCAAAATGCCGCATTACCGCAATGTCAGCGTGCTGCTCGAGCCACTCGCCGAATTGCGCGTCCCCGCCAAGGTGGACGTGGTATTTACCAGCCAGAACTACCACGATCTGCACGATCCGTTCTGGGGAGCGGACAAGAAACCACTGGACATGACCGCATTCAACAAGTCCGTGTACGAGGCACTCAAGCCGGGCGGCGTCTACGTGATCGTGGATCACCGCGCGCCCAACGGCTCAGGAATCAGCGCCACCAACACGCTGCACCGCATCGATCCGGCGAGCGTGCGCGCAGAAGTGGAAGCGGCCGGCTTCCAATTCGATGGCTCGAGCCATGCCCTCGAGAATCCCAAAGATCCCCTGAACGTGGCGGTGTTCGATAAATCGATCCGCGGGCACACCAGCCAGTTCATCATGCGTTTCCGCAAGCCGGAACGCTGAACCGCCCTGACTCGCCTCCGCGGCGCCTCAGTCGCCCGCGCGCACCCAGCGCGGCGGCATGGCTGGCTGCCAGGTAGAAAAATCATTGGCATCCCAGATGCTGCCGGTGATGCTGGAGCCCTCGGAGACCAGATTTATGGTGTAGGTCCCGCGCCCGGCAATCTGTAGCAGTGAAGCGGGATCAAAAGCGAGCGTGAAATCGCCATCCTCGTCGGTGGTCACGGTGCACGAAAGGTGCAGCGGCGCATACGTGGTCTTGTAGGTCACATCCAGAAGGCCTGCGCTGCCGTTGATGGTGAGCACCGCCTTGGTGACCATGAAACCTGCATCCTGGCCGGTCAGCGTGAGCTGCCCCGGGTAGGGTTCCAGAGTCCAAGTGTCCGGAAACATCAGGTCGCCAGCCCGAGTCGCAGAATCCTTGGCGTGGCGCAGATTGCTAACTACGGGAATCACGGGGGGCGCACCTCCCAACAGCTCGAAGCGGCCATTCACTTCCCCGAGGTTCACGCTGTGTCCGTCGATCGCAAAGCTCTTGTACGCAGGCTGATCCTTGTTGACCCGGCACGACGGGAACCAGTCGCGGGTCGATTCCAGCGTCACGACCCGCACGTTGCATCCGCCCCCGTGCACGTCAATGACCGCCGCAACAATATTACCGTCACTCGAGATCGGCGTGAGCTGTGCAACCAGGGTGTAAGGCGAAGGCGCGCCCGCCGGCGCACATCCGGCGAAGAATGCCGGTAGCGTGAGAAGACACAGACTTGCAATTCCATACGCAGTGTGAGTATTCATGACACCGAGTCACCCCAAGTTGATCATGTCGCCCATCCATTCGCCGAGCAACGTGGCGCAGCGTTCGCAGTTCTGCTGTAGTTGCGTGCCCCTTGCCTGCTTCTGGCTGAAAAAGCATACGCGCGGCAAGCCGGCTCAGGCCATGCAGCGGCGCGAGTTTTCCGATGAGCGGTGCGCAGGTCTCGACCGGCGGTAACGCCGAGCGCACGCCTGCTTGGCAAAAGCTTGTAGCTCGCCGCGACATACCCAGAGCACCCGTCGTCGGGTGCTTAGATATCGAGAGCGCGCCAAAGATACCAACTCGCCGCAGAGCGATAGGGTGCCCAGAGCCGTCCGGCGCGCTCCAGAGTACGCGTCGCCGGCAAGTCCCGCATTCCATAAGCAAGCTGAAAACCCTTGCGCACCCCCAGATCATCCAGTGGCAACACATCCGGCCGGCCGAGAGTAAAAATCAGCAGCATCTCTACGGTCCAGCGTCCGACACCGCGCACTTGCGTGAGGCGCTCGACAATGGCCGCATCATCCAAACTCGCAAGCACTCTGAAAGACGGCACCGTGCCATCGAGGGTGCGGGCGGCCAGGTCCCGAACCGCCAAGGCTTTGTTGCGCGACAAGCCTGCACGCTTGAGCGCCGTCTGCGGCTTGGCGAGCAGTCTCCCTGGTGTCAAGCCGCTCGGAAACAGGGCGAGCACGCGCGCGTGGATGGTCGCCGCGGCTTTCCCCGACAACTGCTGGTAAGTAATCGCACGCAACAACGACTCGAACGGCGTGGTAGCCGGACGCAGCGTCAACCGCAGCGGACCCACGCATTGCATGAGACGCGCAAGCTGGGGATCGGCATGGCGCAAATGCCGCGTGACGCGACGGGCATCGAAGGGCAGTGCCGCGCTCATGCCCGTCACGCAACGCTGCCGGTGCCGGCAAGACCGGCGGGGTACCGCTTGCCAAGTGCCAGGCATCGGCGGCACGCTACACCCAGGTCGACGCACCGCACGGCCGCCATGCCGCTACCCGGGCCCGCCGATAGGGTGAGGGACTTGCTGCCGGACTTGCGTAAGCGGAGCTTGTGCATACCCCAGGGGCTCCATGTTGGGTGATTAAAGATGCATGCGCACCGCAATCGGGTTCGCCATCGACGGAGAGCGCCGAGAATAGCATGAGTCTCTATGCGTACCGGAGGCGCACACCTAGTTCGTGGCGATCACGCACGTGCACTCGAGATCGCAGCTACCCATGAAAATTCTGGTCGGTGTGCTCTACACGTTGTTTCCCGAGTTGGTGCTGCTGATTGCCGCGGCGCTCCTGTCACATCGCGGTACGGAGTTCTCCCCTGCCGCGGCGCTTGCGATGCAACTCGCCGCCTTGTGCATCCTGCTGGCGGCACTGGCACTGAGCGTGCAATTCAACCGCCGTCGCACATTCTTTGCTTCGCTGACTACGCTGCTCGCTTATGGCGCGCTCGTCACCCTGCCCGGTCCACACGACCCGATCCGGAATGACACCCTGCTCGGCGCGGTCTGCCTGTTCCTGCCGCTCAATTTGCTGGCCGCGCATGCGCTCGCCGAACGCGGCATTTTCACCCGTTATGCCGCCGGGCCATTCATCGCACTGGGCGTGGAAATCCTGCTCGCGGTGGCACTCGTGGCCGGACACTCGCAAGGCATTGCCGACGCGCTGTTCGTGCAATTCATTCGCTGGCCCGCGCTCGCCGCCACCGGCATCAGCCAACCGGGAATGCTGGTCCTCGCGCTCGGCCTGCTATGGCTCAACGACCGACTGATCCGGCGGCACAGCCCGGAACTTGCGGCGTTCTTTCTGGCGCTGGTGGCGGCCGCAGTCATGTTGCACACGCGCGCGCCGGTCACCCTCGCGGTATTTGCCGTGGTCATCGGGCTGGCCTTCGGCTTGGCACTGATGCGCGAGTCCTGGAACATGGCTTACACGGATGAACTCACCGACCTGCCGGGCCGGCGCGCGCTCGAAGAACACCTGCGCCGATTGGGTGGCCGTTACACCATTGCCATGCTCGACATCGATCATTTCAAGAGTTTCAACGACAGCTATGGGCACGACGCCGGCGACCAGGTACTGCGCCTCGTGGCCACGCGCCTGCAACAATGCGCGGGAAGCGGCAAGCCATTTCGTTACGGCGGTGAGGAATTCAGCCTGTCCTTTCCCGGCAAGAGTCTCGAAGAGATCACGCCGGCGCTGGAAGCACTGCGCAGTGAAATCGAAACTTCGGGCTTCAATCTGCGGCGTGGTGAGCGCCGCAGTCTGGGCGACAGCCGCGTAGACGCCGCCGATGAAGTCACCCTGCAGGTGACCGTGAGCATCGGCGCAGCGCAAAGCAGTGCGAAACTCGCGGATCCCTGGGCAGTCTTGCACACCGCCGACCGGGCACTGTACAAAGCCAAGCAGGCAGGACGCAACCGTGTTGCGCTCGCGGCGGGCTGAGCGCGCATGTACCTCGACCCGCGCACCATCTTCGGCCTGCTGGCACTGATTGCCCTCGCTGCGGGCGCCTGGTTCTGGTACGACAGCCTGCGCGCGCGCGAAGCCATGACCCGTACCTGCCAACGGCTTTGCGCCAACATGAACCTGCAGTTTCTGGACGAAACCGTGGCGCTCTCGAAGTTACGCCCGGCGCGCTCGAGTGAGGGCCGGCTCAGCTGGCGGAGGCTTTACGTGTTCGAGTTCAGCGAGTCCGGGCAGGATCGCTGGAAAGGCCGTGCGCTCTTGAACGGCCGCCACGTGGAGTCGATACAACTCGACAATCCGCAGGGTGTCACCATCCTGGGCGCCGCGGGCTCACCGCTCACGAAGTCGTTGCCGCACTCCGGCCCGCCACGCGAAGGTCCGCCGGACGAGCGCAGCCATTGATCCGCGCCGGTTGTGGTAGCAGTCACGGTCGTCTAATATCGCGCCACCCCAGTTGAACACAATCCACCTTTACGGGAGGGCAGTAAATGGCCGGACCCACAAAACTCAAGCGCGACGCGGGCGTAATTGGTCTACTGTACGCCAGCCTTGGCGCGATGATCGGATCGGGCTGGCTGTTCGGAGCACTCCACGGCGCCACGACCGCCGGACCATTGAGCGTATTTTCCTGGATCATAGGGGCCATCGCGGTATTATTTTTGGCGTTTGTGTTCGCCGAACTTTCCACCATGTTCCCCAACTCTGGGGCCCTGGTACACATGACTCACGTAAGCCATGGCGACTTGGTCGGCAAAATCTGGACCTGGATCCTGTTTCTGGCATTTGTCTCCGTGCCCCCCGTGGAAGTCACCTCCGTGGTGACGTATGCGGATAACTACATACACGGCCTGATTAACCCCACCAGCTTGACGCTGACCCATCTCGGTACCGTTATCTCGATCGTTCTTCTGGCCATAGTGGTAGCGCTCAATTTCCTTGCCATCCGTATTGTGGTTCTAATCAACAGTGCCGCCACTTGGTGGAAGCTCGTGATTCCGCTCGCCACCATCGGTATCCTCATGGCCTATTCGTTTCATCCCGGCAACCTCACTACGGACCTCAACAGCACTCCCATCAGCGGCATCTTCACCGCGGTAGCCACGGCCGGCATTATTTTCAGCTTCCTCGGTTTCCAACAGGCCATCGCACTGGCGGGTGAGACGCGTAATCCTGGGAAATACATTCCGATCGCGCTGATCGGTGCGGTCATCATCTCGATGCTGATTTACGTTGGCCTGCAGGTGGCTTTCGTTGTCGCCCTCAAGCCGACAGACATTGTGGATGGCTGGGCACACCTGCAATTCACCGGTATTGCGGGACCGCTGGCCGCAATCGCCGTGGCCGCGGGCGCATTCTGGTGGGCGGTGCTTTTGTATGTGGACGCCTTTGTTTCGCCCATGGGGACGGCGTTCATTTACGCTACCGCCAGTCCGCGCATCATCATGGCCGCGGGTGAAATGGGGAACGCACCCAAACAAGTCGTCAAACTGAACAAGGCAGGCGTGCCCTGGATTGGATTGATAATCACTTGGGTCGTGGGTGTCATCTTTTTCTTTCCATTCCCGTCCTGGGAGAAACTCGTAAACGCCGTTGAGCTGATCACCGTACTTTCGTATTGCATTGGGCCGGTAATCCTGCTGCACTTGCGCCACGCCTTGCCAAACTATCAGCGTCCGTTCAAGTTACGCGCCGTAACTCTGGTGTCGGTAATCGCTTTCATCTTTTCCAACTGGATCATTTATTGGACCGGTTACAGCACAGTCAAAGTGCTCTTCTGCCTGGTGGCGGCTTATGTGGTGCTGTATCTGGCGTGGTACTTCATCAAGCGCAAACCGCTGTCACAACTTGGCTGGGAACAGGCGTGGTGGCTGGTGCCATACTTCATTGGCATGTGGCTCGTCAGTTGGTTTGGCCCCGACACCGCACACATGGGCGGCATCGGGCTCTTAGGCTTCTTCACCGGCATGTGGATCATCCTGATATTCAGTCTGATCATCCTGTGGCTCGCGGTGAAATGCGGGCAAGGCGCGGCGGCGGCTCAGCAAATCGCCGACAAGGTCCAGACGCTTGGTTCGCGCGGCGTCGAATCCGGAAAGACCGGCGAAGCAGTGCTGTAAGCGCACACGCGCGCAATGCTGGAAAGCAGAAAACGCCGGTGCATAAACCGGCGTTTTCATATCAATCATTCCCGAGATTGCGCCGCAGACGCTTCTTGTCCGCGACCCGGTGCTTGCTGTCGAGCCGTCGCAACTTTGAAGCACGTGATGGCCGGGTAACGCGGCGCGGCTTGGGTGACTCGCCAGCGCGCCGCACCAGGGCTTGCAGCCGCTCAATTGCATCCTTACGGTTGCGTTCCTGGGTGCGGAAGCGCTGCGCAAAGATCACGAGTTCGCCCCTGGCATTCAGGCGCCGGCCGGCGAGCCCTTGCAAGCGGTGCTTCACCTCGGCACTCAAACCACGGCTGCGCAACACGTCAAAGCGCAACTCGACCGCACTCGCCACTTTGTTGACGTTCTGTCCGCCCGGCCCCGAAGCACGCAGTGCACGGAACTTGAGTTCATCCATGGGGAGGCGCGCGTGCGAACCCTCGGCGGTATTCATCTATTCCTTCAGGCGCCGCCGGCTTCCATCTCGGCGAGCCGGCCAAGATCGATACCGCAGTCCTTCGGATCTACTACCCGCTTGATCGACCACTTGGGTGCGCCACTGGGGGTCGCCGGCCGCGCCAGATTGACCAGCGGCCGGCGTTCGTAGGGCTTGCCGCTCTGGTCGCGCACCAACATCACGATCGGGCGCAGGCGGCTCGCGGGATTCGTCGACATGACGATGCCGAGCACCCCGCGGTCGAGCTCGACCAAACTGCCGATGGGATAAATCCCGATACAGCGGATGAACTCCTGCACCAGATCTTCGCCAAAATCGCGCGGCGCCCAGTGGAACATCATGTTGAGACCGGTGTGGGCTGGAATGCCTTCGTGGTAGACGCGGTTGCTGGTGATGTCGTCGTACACATCGGCGATCGCGACCACGCGCACGTGCACCGGAATCTCCTCGCCTTTCAGCCCGAACGGATATCCGTGTCCACTGATGCGCTCGTGATGCAGTTGCACGATTTCCAGGCACTTTTCCGACACATCCTTGTGCTTACGTAGAATGTTGTAGCCGTCCACCGGGTGCTTCTTCATGACGTCGAATTCGTTTGCGCTCAAAAGCCCCGGCTTGTCGAGAATCGACACCGGTGTGCGCATTTTCCCGATGTCGTGCAACAGCGCCCCCAGCGCAAGATCTGCGGTGGAGTCTTTGGACAGGCCGAGGTGCGCACCGAACACAATCGACAGGATGCACACATTCAGACAATGGGCCGCGGTGTACTCGTGCTTGGTCTCGAGATTGGTCAGCCAGAGCGCGGCCGCCGGATTGGCGATGGCGCTATCCACCAGCTCGAGTGTCAAGAGGCGCACCTCGCGAGTGTCCGCGGCACTCCCAAAGCGCACGTCGCTCAACAAGCGCTGCACGTGCTGATGCAGGCGCCCGCGGGTGTTGAGCACCCGGCGCATGTCGCGCCGAAAACTGCCGCGTCCGCGCCAGCCTAGCCCGGTGAGGTCGGTGCGCGAGACTGTCGCGCCGCCGAGTGCCGAGCGGCTGTGGATGCCCGAGCCGAGACCGGTTTCAGTAGCGGTAAGGGTGCGATCCCAATCCCGGTCTACAAACACGAATGCACAAGTTTTCTGCAAAGTCTCAAGCTGTTCGCGTGAGTCAACGCTAAAGCCTTGAAACGGAAACGGACTCTCCAGCCACGGCCGGTCAAGCTCGGTAACGTACATTCCGAGTCGAAGCTGCGAGACGGGAATCTTCACAGGCATGCTCGGCATTATGCCAGAGGCCCCAGCCGTGGCGGTTAGGGTCGCTCAGGTTCTCCAAAGCGCAACATGTGGCGCGGTGGCCCCGCGCAGCCTCCGGCCGGCGGGCCACGCGCCGCAGCTTCCCGCACCCCCATGCAACTCTCCAAAAATATCCACGGTGGCCGTCAACCGGGCTGCCCGAGCCGCGTTCCACGCACTCAGCCCGCAGGCATCAAGGCTTTCGGGCCCTATGACTTTTGGGCAACGATATCGTAACCAACACGGAGTATTCAGATGAAACGTCAGGCACTTATCGGTCTTGTGGCCGCGGCTCTCTTCGCATTTGCGGGCATCGGCTTTGCCCAGGCTCCGGCCGCGGCGCAGGCGCCTCAAGCCTCCACGCCGGCCCAGCAACCGGCCGCCAAGAAGACTGTGAAGCACATGGCAAAAGCGACCAGCCACAAGAAAGCTGAGCATCATGCAAAGAAGCATGAGAAGAAAAAGGGTCATGCAAAGAAGCATGAGAAGAAAAAGACTGGCACCGGGCTGTAATCCAGCCTGGTAAAAGTGAGCCGCAGACCCTGGAGGTCTGCGCAGCTCAACAAGAAAGCGCGGCCCCGGCCGCGCTTTCTTGTTGAGCGGTCAAGGGCTCGACTCCCGGCGGTCACGCGCACACAAGGTCTCGTGCGCCATGTTGTTGCGGATGACCCCGACGACGACGCCTTCCAGCGCCAGCGACTCGCCACCGGGCTTAATAACTATCGGTTTGAAATCGGGGTTTTCCGGCACCAGCCACACTTCCCGGCCCTTCTGAAAGAAGCGTTTGACAGTAACTTCGTCGCCGACCCGCGCCACCACGATTTGCCGGTTACGCGCCTCGGCGGCTCGATGCACAGCGAGCAAATCACCATCCAGAATCCCGGCGCCACGCATGCTCATGCCGGCGACACGCAAGAGGTAGTGGGGCTTCGGGTGAAACAGAGAACGATCGAGCTGATAGCGCCGCTCGATGTGTTCGAGCGCAAG
>JBOIBB010000049.1:0-2086 GCA_050739335.1 Gammaproteobacteria bacterium | reverse complement strand
CTTCAAGCAGGGCATCAGGAGCTATCACCAGCTGCCGGTCCGGCTCGCCGAGTTCGGCAAGGTGCATCGTTACGAGCCCTCCGGAGCGCTACAGGGCCTCATGCGCGTGCGCGCCTTTACGCAGGATGACGCGCATATCTTCTGTACCCCCGAGCAGATCACCAGCGAGTCGGTCGCCATCACGCGCCTGGTGCTCGAGGTCTACCGCGATTTCGGCTTCGAGGACGTGCGTATCAAGCTCTCCGATCGGCCGCCCAAGCGCGTCGGTGCCGACGAGGTTTGGGACAAGGCGGAGGCGGCGCTACGGCACGCGGCGGACACGGCGGGCATCCAGTACGGCCTAAATCCGGGTGAGGGGGCCTTTTATGGTCCGAAACTCGAGTTCATTCTGACCGATGCGATCGGCCGGGAATGGCAGTGCGGCACGCTGCAGGTGGATCTGAACATGCCTGAGCGGCTCGGCGCGCACTATATTGACGAGCACAGTGCCAAGCGCACGCCCGTCATGCTGCACCGGGCGATATTCGGCTCGCTCGAGCGCTTTTTCGGCATTTTGCTCGAGCACCACGCCGGACGGTTGCCCGCCTGGCTCTCACCGGTGCAGGCGGTGGTATTGAGCATCACCGATCGCCAGCACGGATACACCACCGAGGTTCTGGATTTCCTGAAAAATCATGGGGTTCTGGCGCAATCCGACTTGCGCAACGAAAAAGTCGGCTTTAAGATCCGTGAACACACGCTGCAACGGGTTCCCTACCTGCTCGTGGTGGGAGACAAGGAGGTTGCAGCGAATCTTGTTTCCGTGCGCTCCCGCAATGGCAAGGATCTGGGCGCGATGACGCCGCAGACGTTCGTGGAACGTTTGCGCATCGAGCTCGAAAGCCGCGGTCGCCGAACATTGGAGGATTGATCTATAGCCACATCAGCGAAGCGAATCCGGCGCAACGAAGAAATCACGTCGCCCACGGTGCGGGTCATCGCGGCCGATGGAGGACAAGCAGGGGTCATGACGCGCGCAGAGGCGCTGCAGCTCGCGACCTCGGTAGAGCTGGATCTCGTCGAAGTCTCGCCCATGGCCGAACCGCCGGTGGTGCGAGTCATGGATTACGGCAAGTTTTTGTTCGAGCAGAACAAGAAGGCGCACTCTGCCAAGCGCAAGCAGAAGCAGATCCATGTGAAAGAAGTGAAGTTTCGTCCCGGAACCGAGGAGGCCGACTATCAGGTCAAGATGCGTAACCTGCAGCGCTTCCTTGCCGAGGGCGATAAGGCCAAGGTGACCTTAAGGTTCCGGGGCCGAGAGATGGTGCACCAGGACATCGGCCGCAAGCTCCTGGAGCGGGTGCAGATCGATCTCGCGTCCCATAGCGTGATCGAGCAACAGCCGCTCATGGAAGGCAGGCAGATGGTGATGCTGTTTGCACCGAAAAAGAAGTGACCGCCGCCCGCCCTCGGAGGCCGGCTGCGACCTGATCCCAAGCGGGCGAAGGGTCGCACGGGCTATTTGAGGAGCAGCGGCGGTCCGCGAGCAAGCGGGTGCAGCTGCGCACGTCACGGGACATGCGCAGTGCGCCTTGCGAGCTTCAGGCCAAAAATTTGAGGATGCGATCATGCCCAAGTTGAAGACCAACCGGGCGGCGGCGAAGCGTTTTCGCAAGACGGCGAAGGGCTTCAAGCACTATGCCTCGCACCGCCGCCACAATCTCGGCCACAAGCCTCCTAAGCTTAAGCGCCAGGCGCGTTCGGGCGGCTCGAGCCTCGTGCACGAGTCGGATACCAGCCGCCTGGTGCAGCTGCTGCCCTATCACAAATAAGCGGCTAGATGAGCGGCTAAGTCAGCGGCTGATCGCACGAGGAGAGGAACATGGCGAGAGTCAAACGTGGTGTAACCGCCGGACGGCGGCACAAGAAAGTCCTGGGTAAGGCCAAGGGCTACTACAACGCGCGGCGCAAGGTGTATCGCGCCGCCAAGCAGGCGGTCATCAAGGCCGGTCAGTATGCCTACGCGCACCGTCGCGCGAAGAAGCGCGATTTCCGTGCACTGTGGGTCGTGCGCATCAACGCCGCGGCGAGAGCCAACGGCTTGTCG
>JBOIBB010000048.1:0-4112 GCA_050739335.1 Gammaproteobacteria bacterium | reverse complement strand
CGCCTGCACGGCATGGGCGAGGCGCTGTACGAGCTTTACATGGACGTGGTGAAGCCCTCCGGCGTCGGCGCCGCCACGCGCATCTATGCGCCGGTCGGCACGCACGAGGACCTGCTGGCTTATCTGGTGCGCCGCCTGCTCGAGAACGGCGCCAATACCTCGTTTGTGAACCGCATCATCGACGAGAAAGTGCCCGTCGAGACGATCGTGGCTGATCCCGTGGCTGAGGTCGAGGCCCTCAAGGTCAAGTCGCATCCGAAGATTCCGCTGCCGTGGAATCTATACGGCGATTATCGCCGCAATTCCCACGGCGTGAATCTCACCGACATCGCGGTGCTCGGCAAGCTCGCCACACAGATGAATGCGGCCATGCAGAAAGAGTGGCACGCCGCACCGATCGTGGGCGGCAAGGAGTTGACCGGCACGGCCAAGCCCTCGCTCAACCCCGCCGACAACCGCGAAGCGGTCGGCACGATTTACGCCGCCGATGCCGAGGCCATCCAGCAGGCGGTGGACATCGCGGTCCAGGCACAGCCCGCGTGGGACGCGACTCCTGCCGCCAAGCGCGCCGAGATTCTCGCACACGCCGCCGAGCTCTACGAACAGCACATGCCGGAACTCATGGCGCTCTGCGTACGCGAAGCGGGCAAGTCGATTCCGGACGCGGTGTCGGAGGTCCGCGAAGCGGTCGATTATCTTTATTACTACGGCGCGCGCGCGCGCGCGGATTTTGGCAAGCCGCTGCGCCTACCGGGCCCTACCGGCGAGCGCAACGAACTCTCGCTGCACGGGCGCGGGGTGTTCGTGGCCATCAGCCCGTGGAATTTCCCGCTGGCGATTTTCACGGGGCAAGTGACGGCGGCACTCGCCGCCGGCAACGGCGTGCTCGCGAAACCCGCGGAGCAGACTTCACTGATCGGCGCCTACGCGGTCAAGCTTCTGCACGAGGCCGGTGTCCCGGGCGAGGTGTTGAATTTCATCCCGGGTCGCGGCTCGGTGGTGGGCCAGCACGCGGTCGCCGATCCGCGCATCGCGGGCGTCGTGTTCACCGGTTCCACCGAAACCGCCAAGGTCATCAATCAGACCCTCGCCAATCGCGACGGCATCATCCCGGTGCTGATCGCGGAAACCGGCGGCCAGAACGCCATGTTGGTCGATTCCTCGGCCCTGCCCGAACAGGTGGTGCTTGACGTCATGCAGTCGTCGTTCAACAGCGCCGGGCAGCGCTGCTCGGCGCTGCGGGTGCTCTTTCTGCAGGACGAGATTGCACCGCGTGTGATCGAGATGCTCAAGGGCTACCTGCAGGAACTCGTGATCGGTGAGACCGGCGTATTGCGCACGGACTTCGGGCCGGTGATCGACGACGAGGCGCGCCAAGTGCTAAACATGCACGAGGAGTGGATTTCAAAAGAGGGCAAGGTTATCTGCAAATTGCCGCTGCCGGCCGCGACGGCGCATGGCACCTTCGTGGCGCCGCTGGCGGTCGAGATCGCCAGCCCCGATATCCTCAAACGCGAAGTGTTCGGCCCGATCCTGCACGTGGTGCGCTACAAGTCGAAGGATCTCGACAAGGTGATCGACGCGGTGAATCAGACGGGATACGGCTTGACGCTCGGCATCCACACGCGCATCGATTCCGTGGCGAATTACATCCAATCGCGCATGCGCGTGGGCAATGCCTACGTGAACCGCAACATGATCGGCGCGGTCGTGGGCGTGCAGCCTTTCGGCGGACAAGGCCTCTCGGGTACCGGCCCCAAGGCCGGCGGTCCGAATTACCTGCACCGCTTCGCCTTCGAGCGCACGCTTACGATCAACACTGCGGCCGTCGGAGGGAACGCCACGTTGCTCTCACTCGGGGATGAATAAGAAACGAATGTAGGGGCGGCGTTGCACGCCGCTCCTGGAAGGAAAATCTAGAGCAAGTGGCGGTGGGGAAGATATTTGTGTTAGGTAGGCGTAGGCCTTAAAGGACTTTGATGAGCCGGCGATCGTGAATGCGATCCACGTCAAAATATTGACGGTAGGCTCGGAAAACGTCTCGATTCCGGTGCACGCGCTTACCGGGAAAAAGGGCATGGGAAGGAAGTTTGTCGGGATACTCGTTATCGCCGCCGCCATGGGCGTGCTTGCAAACTGCTCACTCGTTGCGACCAGTATCATGGTCAAAGTGCCGCCGGCGAACAATGCGGAGTGGAATTTCAGCGCTACTGAGACGCGTGCTCCCGTGGGCACGATATCGTTGTTTATTAACCAGACTTTAATTGGTAGCGACGATCATAGGCCTGCGAATATTAAAGAGACCTATCAAGGTCATGCAATCCAGGCAGTATGCCCAACGCTGGTAATCTACAACGGAAGCCAGACCACTTGTAACGTGTACGTGGATGGGGTGATGGTCGTCACGCTGGATTTCTAGCGCCGCGTTGCGGATGGAGGAAATTCCCGCGCCTTGATTGACTGAACACCACCGAAATGTCGCGCGCTCAGGCTGCCGCTTTGCGTGACAAGGCTTCGAGCAGCACCTGCACGGAGTTGATGCGCCGCTCGGGATCGTCGAGATCCAACAGGAATCGCAGGCGGTTGCTGCCGTCGAGCTTATAGTGCTGTGGCTGCTGCTGGATCAGCCGGATCACGCTGTCGGGATTGACGTTGGGCTGCGCGTTGAAGATCAGGCGTCCGCCGTGCGGGCCGACTTCGATTTTGCGTACGCCCAAGGGCGCCGCGCGCAGTTTGAGCTCGGCGATGCGGAACAAGGCCTTGGTCTGCGGCGGCAAGAGGCCGAAGCGGTCGATCATCTCTACCTGCAGATCGTGCAGTTCCTCGTCGGTTTTGCAATCCGCGATGCGCTTGTAGAGCGTGAGGCGCAACTGCACGTCGCCGATGTAATCCGCCGGTATCAGCGCCGGTATCCGCAGGTCGATTTCGGGTCCGTGCTCCGGGGGCGTATCGATGTCCGCAGGCTTGCCGGCCTTGAGCGCCTGCACGGCGCGCTCCAGGAGTTCCGTGTACAGCGTGAATCCGACTTCCTGGATGCGGCCGCTCTGCTCCTCGCCGAGGAGTTCCCCGGCACCACGGATCTCAAGATCGTGGGTGGCGAGCGTGAACCCGGCACCCAGTTCTTCCAGCGATTCCACGGCTTCGAGGCGCTTCTGGGCGTCGGCGGTCATCAGGCTGCGCGGTGGCACGATCAGATACGCATAAGCGCGGTGGTGCGAGCGGCCTACGCGCCCGCGCATCTGGTGCAGTTGCGCGAGCCCGAATTTGTCGGCGCGCTCGATGAGGATGGTGTTGGCGCTCGGCACGTCGATGCCGCTTTCAATGATGGTGCTGCACACCAGCAGGTTGAAGCGCCGGTGATAGAAATCGAGCATCACCTGTTCGAGTTCACGCTCCGGCATCTGGCCGTGCGCCACGCGCACCTCGGCTTCCGGCACCAGCTTGGCGAGCTGCGCGGCGGTGTGTGCGATCGTGCGCACGTCGTTGTGCACGAAGTACACCTGGCCACCACGCTTGATCTCGCGCAGGCAGGCTTCGCGTACGAGCGCATCGTTCCACTCGCTCACGAAGGTCTTGACCGCGAGCCGCTCCTCGGGGGGCGTGGCGATGATCGAGAGATCCCGCAGTCCGGCGAGCGACATGTTGAGAGTGCGCGGGATGGGCGTGGCGGTGAGCGTCAGCAGGTCGACTTCAGCGCGCAGTTTTTTCAGTTTTTCCTTGTGGCGTACGCCAAAGCGGTGCTCTTCGTCCACGACCACGAGCCCCAGTTCCTTGAACTTGAGCTCGTCGCGCAGCAGCGCATGCGTGCCGATCACGATGTCCACGCTGCCGTCGGCCAGCCCCTGCACGACCTGGTTTTGCTGCTTGCCCGAGCGGAAGCGTGACAGCACCTCGATGCGCACCGGCCAGGCGGCGAAGCGGTCGCGGAAGGTTTGGTAGTGCTGTTGTGCGAGCAAGGTGGTGGGGACCAGGAGCGCCACTTGCTTGCCGTCCTGCACCGCCGCGAACGCGGCGCGCAGCGCCACTTCGGTCTTGCCGAAACCGACGTCGCCGCAGATCACACGATCCATGGCCTTGCCGGCGCGCATGTCGGCGAGTACGCCGTCAATCAC